>DAIRTX010000073.1:0-18498 GCA_036803685.1 Verrucomicrobiota bacterium
ACGAGCCAAAACGAAATCAAAATAACTCCAGTCGTTTGTGAGACACTACACTAGGGTTTGACCCCTTTTCGTGCCTCTGGTGTTTGCCGTTGTTGAACTTTATCAGACATGGTTTGACAAATGATGATGCACTGAGGATAGTGATCTCGCAGACAAACGCAGGGTTTGTAGAGGTCGCCGGCAACGGTGGCAGCCCGAACGGGTGGGATCCTCGAACTTGGGGTCTGCAAACAGAATCCAGCGTCATGAGTATCACGATTCAACTCGATTTGCCCGACGCCCTCGTCAATGAGGCGCGTGCGGCGGGATTGCTGGAATCGGCCCGGCTCGCTGATTGGCTGGCTGACGAGTTGCGGCGCAAGCGTGCGCGGGGGGAATTCGGCCAGATGCTGAAAAAGCTGCATTCCGTGGCCGACGAACCGATGTCCTTGAAGGAGATTCAGGCCGAAGTGGATACCGTAAGGGAGGAGCGGCGGCGGCGTGAGGGCGGTCGTTGATACCAATCTGCTCGTTTCAGGACTGCTTTGGGGACGCAATCCCGGCCAACTCATGGCGGCAGCCCAAGCAGGAACCTTGCGACTTTGTAGCAGCGAATTTCTTCTGGCAGAATTGGGGAGGGTTCTCGGTCGCGCCAAATTCGGCGCCCGTCTCACTGCTCGCGGTGTAACCGCAGACGCGGTGCTGGCTTCAGCACGATCCATCTGCGAGATTTTTGATCCGCCCGCCATGCCTATGCCCCCTGAGCTGCGAGATCCCAAGGACTTGGCGGTGCTCGCGTGCGCGGTGGCTGCGTAGGTGGACGTCATCATCACCGGCGACAAGGATTTGCTGGCGCTCAATCCCTTTGAGGATATTCCGATCATCACGGTCGCCGATGCGCTGGAGCGTCTGGAGCTTTCCTGATTCATGCTTCGTGCTTCGCGAGGAGCTTGCCGATGTTCCCCATGATTTCCGCGATGCGCTGCTCTTTCTTCAGGATGTCGGTGGCGGCCTGCCCCGTGTTCTTTACGGCGGTCTTGGTCTTTAGGCGCTTCATTTGTTCAATTGCTCTTCGATGAACCACGCTTCGACCTTCTGGCGTGCCCAGGGTGTTTTGCGCAGAAACGTAAGACTGGACTTTACGCTCGGATTGAATTGGAAACACCGGACGGGGATGCGACGCCCCATCTCGCTCCAACCATGCCGCTGGACAAGTTGATTGAGAATCTTCTCCAGCGTGATGCCGTGCAAGGGATCGCGGGGATGGATGGAAGGTGATGGCATGCAGACCGGTTTCCGGAGGCTAGAGCACGCGCTGGCATAGTCAACTGGAAATCTCAGTGCTGAAGAGAATGCTAAATTCTAAAGGCTAAATGCTAAAACGAGGTCATCAAGCGTTGAAATCCGATTCCGCGTCTTCTCCCACTTTAGCCCTTAGCCTTCAGCCTTCAGCCTTGGCTAACTCCGCTTTCTTGAAATGGGTTGCCTGGAGAATCCGGAGTTGGTTTACGAAGTGATCCGCTCGGTTGGCGTCGGTCCTCCGCCATTTCGTAGGCGATGCGGAATTTTCGCAGTTCGTCCGCAATGTCCCGGAGCCGGGCGTAAAACATGTAGATCACGAACATACTGAAAATGAACATGGCTAAACTGATCACCAGATAAACAATCTGCCACTGTTGCGCGTTCTGTATCGCTTGGTTGATATACGCCTGCTGTTGAGTAAAGAGGTCATTAGGGTTCATAAATGAGTTCCTCAAATCATTTCTTCAAATCTTCGGTGATGGTGGAAAATTGTTCCAAGGCCGCTTCCAGATCGTCAGAGATTTCCTGCGCGATGATTTCTGGTGCGGGCAGGTTGGCGCTTTCTTCCAGCGCATCGTCTTTCAGCCAGAAGATGTCAAGGTTCACCTTGTCGCGCTTGAGCAGGTCGTCGTAGGCGAAGCCCTTGAAACGCTCGGCTTCTTTCCGCTCGTGACGGTTTTTCGGGTTGTAGCACTTCACGAAATCATTCAGGTCGCTGCGCTTGAGGGTGTTTTCCTTGAGCGTGAAATGCAGGTTCGTGCGCAGGTCGTAAATCCAGAGCTTCTGCGTCCACGGCTTTTCCTGCGCGGGCTTGCGGTCGAAGAACAGGACGTTCGCCTTTACGCCTTGCGCGTAGAAGATGCCGGTGGGCAGACGCAGCAGCGTGTGGACGTCCGCCTGCTTGAGCAATTCCCGCCGGATGGTTTCGCCCGCGCCGCCTTCAAAGAGCACGTTGTCCGGCAACACCACCGCCGCGCGTCCGTGCTGCTTGAGGATGGTGAACATGTGCTGGAGGAAATTGAGCTGCTTGTTGCTCGTGCTCGCCCAAAAATCGTCGCGGTTGATGATGAGCGATTCCTTGGACGTGTCGCCCGCCTCGTTGACGATGGTGACGCTGCTCTTCTTGCCGAAGGGCGGATTGGTCATCACCAGGTCGTATTCCCCATGCTTGCCGGCCAGTGCGTCCCGGACCAGCACGGGCACTTCATCCGCGCCATCGCCCCCGATTCCGTGCAGGAGCAGGTTCATGCAACAAAGCCGGGCGACGCTGTCCACCAATTCCACCACGAACAGCGTCCCGCTCTTGAGCAGTTTCTTCTGCGCGCGATCCAGCGAATAATGGCTGGCGAGGTAGTCGTGGGTGGCCAGCATAAGGCCGCCCGTGCCGCCAGCCGGATCGCACATCGTTTGGCCGGGCCGGGGTGTCATCACCTCCACCACCGCCGAAGTCAGCGGACGCGCTGTGAAGTATTGGCCCGCGCCGCCTTTCACGTCCTCGGCGTTCTTTTGCAGCAAACCCTCGTTGGCGTCGCCCTTCACGTCGGCGGAAAGGCTCGACCACTCCTCCTTATCAATCAGGTCCACGATGAGCCGGCGCAACTTGGCCGGGTCCTGGATTTTGTTCTGCGCCTTGCGGAAGATGACGCCCAACATGCCGGGCCGCTTGCCGAGTTCCTCCAACGTATGGCGGTAATGGATTTCGAGATCGTCGCCATCCAGCTTCAGCAGCACGTCCCAACCGAAACCTTTGGGGATGGGCGACGGTTTATTAAACGGCGGCTTCGATTGCTCGTCCGCCATTTTCAGGAAAAACAGAAACGTGAGTTGCTCAACGTAATCGCCGTAGGACAGGCCGTCATCCCGCAGGATGTTGCAGTAATTCCAAAGCTTTTGAACGAGTTGTTGCGGATTGCTCATGCTTTTAATTGTCTGACGTTGACATACATTCGCCACACTTTGTCATACATTCGTGTTGACGTTATACACACATCATGCGCATATTGTGCGTGGGCCTGCCCCACCTGAAAGCCGACTCCATGTCGTCGAAGGGTATCCTTCTCAGGGTGATGGCGGGCTTGGTTCATTTTGTGCGCAGAAGTTCGAACCCAATGCGAACTACTTCGCTCTGGGTATACCAAGTTGTTGTGGATTGCTCATTTGCCCAGTGTTATTCAGTATGATTCAGTGTGAAAAAGTGTGATTTTCCCCTTGCAATACCCACGCGGTTGGGTATCTTTTGCTCGGAGGCTTTGGTGGGCAGCGATGCCTGTCATTGCCTTTTTATTTTTCTCCAATTGCTTCACGTTCCTGTTTCGGTCGCAAGTCGTCCAAGTAAAACACGCCATACACGGGCCATTCCTTGCCGTCGCTTTCATCAACGCGCTTGCCGACGTAACGCATGTTGAATGCAATCTCCGCCATCGGCTCAATTTCCTTGCGAGTTGCCTCCGTCATCTTGTTCAACCGCGTTCCCCAGTTGAAACAATACGCCACAATGTCTGCCAACTGAACAGCCGTCGTCAGATCGCTGTGGACGAAGAATGGCTCGGGTAAAATCCGGGAACTGCGTTGATACCCCTTTTCAGTCTCAAGGAAGTATCGCCCCATCTGCTGGATCAAAATCCGGCTCTTGGCTTTTTCCAGTTCATCAAACACCACCAGCCCCATCTCGGTCGGCGAGCAATCCTCCAGAAAGTAGAAGAATCGTTGAAACAAAAAGGCGTAATCGCGGCGCAGCATGTTGGGGTCAGCCGCCCGTGGCGCATCGGTATTTACCAGGGCCGCAAATGTCTTGGCATGATGGCTGGTGCAAATCTCCAGAATGCGGGCCACGAAGGCACTGGCAGCTTGACCGTAGGCGGTGAATTCATCCCGGCTCCGTGCCTCGGGCGTTCCAACTTGCGTTTCGCGCCATCCCTTCATTAGAAACTCACGCGCCAGATCTCGACGGCGGTTCGGTTCCATCGCTGGTCCTTGCCTGGCAAACCTGAACGTTTTGTTCTTCAACAGCTTCTTGCCTTTGAACTCAACGCCCACCTCCCCAAGATGAACGCCGAAAAACTGAATCTCCGCCGTGCGAATCGCTTGGATAAGATTCCACAAATCACGTTCGGCGATAGCGACCGCGGCCAGCACCTCGTAAGGTGCATCGCCGTGATCGTGGCCGCTTTCGTCAATGAAGAAGAGCATGGCGTGATAATATTAAAGTTTCCCTGAAAAGGCGCGCTGCAAAATGGACTGGCGGAGACGGGCCTGGCGGCCCGTAGCCAAACCAGATGAAACGTGACAACAAAGAGTCATACGAGCTCCCCTGTGAACGCTTTTTGCAGGATGCTTTGGCGAAGGCGGGTGGCGCGCTGGAGGTTGGCGGACACCACCGCTTCCAACGCCTCCACCATGCTCAACCGCCGCTCCACTTCCGCCGCAATCCGCATTCGCTTTGACGTGGGCATATCGAATTATTTCAAGTTCTTCAGCATTTCCGCGCAACGTGCCAGGAGCTTGCTCTGAGCCGCAATCAAATCCTCTTCACCGCACTCATCTGGTGTTTGTTTGGAGGAATATTTTCGAAACGTTTCCCCGCGCGCTTCATTTTCTTAGCGATGTCCTTTTCATCACCATGGTCAACATCATGGCGAATCGCTGTCCTCAGGAATTTTACGTCGATCGAGAATTCCGGAGGTGGTTCTCCAAGGCGCTTGCATGCGCCCGAACCTTCGTAAATGAGGAAATAGATGGAGTCAATTAAGTCGCCGTATTTCTGCTTGTCCGTTGCCGGTGTGTCCAGCATGGCAAGTGCTTTTGTGCTTTCGTTTGTAAACTTGAACAAGTCCTCTCCATGTTTTGCGGAGTAGGTCTTGTTCACCTTGTAGATCAGGTTACGGATTTCCTCGCCAGCCGCAGTTAAAGGATTTGCCATTCGGCCTACAGCTCGATGAACTCCACCAGCAACAGGCGCGAAAATAGGGAATTTGAGTGCAAGCCGGCGTGCAAGAATATCGATCCGGTTTTTGATTGAGTCTCCGCCAGTCGAGCCAGCCGAGATGGATTGGGCAGTTGCTCGCCGAAGAGTTGATGCGCCTTGCCCAATCCGCCTCGCTGATTGAACGGTGAGAGTTCCAAATCGTCTGGCTCGATGCTCAGGCTGGTGGCGCTCATTTCCGCAACTCCAGTTGTTTACGCGTCTTTTCCAGCTCGGCGGCGAGAAGTTTTTCGTCCGGCAGCGTGGTGAGGTATTCGCGCACGAGCAGCTTGTTGGGCAGCGCGTCGGTGGCGTAGCGCACCAGTGCTTCGCTTTTGCTGGAGCACAGGATGACACCGACGGGTGGGTTTTCGCCGGGTTGAACCCAGTGTTCGCGGGCGTAATTCAGATACAGGTGCATTTGCCCGGCATCGGCATGGGTGAACCGGCCCAGTTTTAAATCGAAGATGACCAGGCAGCGCAGGCGGCGATGGAAGAAGAGCAGGTCCACACGATACCATTCGTCGTCAATGCGCAGCCGGCGCTGGCGACCGACAAAGGCGAAGTCGTTGCCGAGTTCGAGCAGGAAGGTTTCGAGTTGGTGGATGAGGGCGTCCTCCAGGTCGGTCTCGGAGTATTCGTCGCGCAGGCCGAGAAATTCGAGGACGAACGGGTGGCGGATTTCCTCGTCGGCGCTGACGGCGTCGCCGGGCCGGGGTTTTACGCCCTTGGCGAGCATGGCCGCCTTGTTGCGCGAGAGGGCGGTGCGTTCGTAGAACTGGCTGTCCATCTGCCGCCGGAGCTGGCGCACGGACCAGCCGCCGCGCAGAGCCTCGGCGTGGTAGAAGGCGAAGGCTTCGGGCGAGCGACTGCGGCTGATCAGCAGGACGTATTGCGACCAAGGCAGCGGGAAAGCGCGGGCGAGGTCGGGCAGAGTGAAAGCTGGCTGAACAGATTTTTCAGACGGTGTTTGAAAAATCCCAGATGCTGCCCGGAAAATGCTCGACGGTGTCGAACGAATCGCATCCGCAGATTTGCCAGACGGTGTCTGGCAAATCTCCGGTTTGGCAAATTTGGCAGACAGTGTCTGCGCAATGGTTGCCTCGCCCGATTCGAGCGACCGTGTCGCTCGTTTTTCGCCGACGGAAATTCCGGACAGTGTCTGGAATATTTGTGAACCACTGGAACTGCCTTTCAATTTTCCGGACGCCGTCTGGAAAATCTGCGTGGAGGCCAGGTAGAATTTCCGCATCAGGAAGAGATTGCTCTTTCCGAACCCCTTGCCGAAGCGAGCCGTCAAGTCATCGGCCAGACGTAACAACAGAGATTCACCATATACCGCCCGTTTCTCGCCTCCTTGCTCAAACTCCACGATGCGCCGGCCCACCTCCCAATACGTCGCCGTCATGAATGCATTGACGGTGCGCGCACTGGCGCGGCGCGCGGCTTCCAGCAACTCACTGATGCCGCCCAGCAGGCCGGAATAGTCGCGAGTGGCGGCGGGCGAAGCCGGTTTACTCTTTTGAATGGGTTTGCTCATGCGACAAGCCTCAGATTGAGTTCGTCCAGAATGCGGTTCAAGTCATTCCCGAAAAGCTGATGCGCTTTGCCGAGGCCGCCACGTTGATTGAATGGCGAGAGCTCCAAATCGTCCGGTTCGATGCTCAGGCTGGTGGCGATGTGGTCGCGAATCAAATTGAGCCATGAAAGCTGCTCCGGCGCGAAGGTGACGCCGGCTTTGGCTTTGTCCATGAGCCACTCGTTGAACCGTTCCGACACGGAGTCGGCAAAGGGTGCGAGCACGGGTTGTTGTTCCAGCGCGAAGCGGACGAGGGCGACGAGGTCGGCGAAGCGGCAGGCGGGATTCTTTTTAACCACGGATGACACGGATGAGGTTTCTTCACCGGTAGGGCTGCGGTGCTCCGCAGCCCCAATATTTGGGCGGCGCAGCAACGCCGCCCTACCGGGTAGAGACGCGACCACTTCGTAAGCGTGCCAGATGTTTGCGACGGGCTGCTGTCCAAACGGCCCTTTTAACTTCGTTTCCAACTCTTTTAGCATCTTTTCCGTGAGCCGCTGTTTGTAGGGACGGCTGTAAAGAATTTGCAACGCGGTGATTTCGGCCTTGTGCTGCTCAATGTAATCGCGGAAGGATTTCAGGAGGTTCGCAGCCTTTTCCTTCGCAGCGGCATCGAAGCCCTGATGCGTGACGACGTCGGCGGTGACGGTGTCAATGGTCTGCTCGTTCTGTTGCTTGAGTTTTACCAGAGTGTCGCGCAAGGCGGGTTTGTCGAACGGGGCGCATGCGGATTGAACCACCAAGGCACGAAGAGCACCAAGTTCGGAGAATGTAGGTTCGGAAACGAGGCCGTCGGGCGTGGTCGTGCCGTATTTGCCTTTCATCACTTCGGCGTGAATGTAATCGGGATCGCAGGCGTTCAGCAGATTCCGTGCGAGGTCGCCCAGCGACTTTCCGTCGGTCAGTTCCTTGAGTTCCTTCGTGTCTTCGTGGTTCAACTCCCGTTCCAGCCGGGCCAGCCGTCCGGCGAGCGTGGTGAGGGTGTCTTCGTCGCGTTTGCCGAGGGCGACGCCGAGCAGGAGTTTGTCGAACTTGACGGTGGGTAGTTTCTCCAGCGGACGGGAATCGGTCTTGTCGCTCTCGCACACGCCCACGGCGTCCACGATGACAAAGTGGGTTTTGGCCCGCGCATCCGCGCCGCTGACGGCCTGCAGATCGGTGGGCGTGAGCACGCGCGTGCCCCGGCCTTTCATCTGCTCGAAATAAGTGCGGCTCCGAACATCCCGGAGGAAGAGGAGGCATTCGAGCGGCTTGATGTCCGTGCCGGTGGCGATCATGTCCACAGTGACGGCGATGCGGAGCTGGGGCGAGGTGCGGAATTCCTGGATGAGCGTTTCGGATTTTTCGTAACGCTTCGTCTCCGGGTTGTAGGTTTTGTAGGTGATTTTCTTGGCAAAGTCGTTGCCCTTGCCGAACACTTCGCGGCAGATATGGACGACGTCCTCGGCATGGGAGTCGTCCTTGCAGAAGATGAGGGTTTTGGGCACGAGCGTGCGACCGGGAAACAATTCGGTGAAGAGCGCATCCTTGAAAGTCTGGAGCACGGTGCGGATTTGCGACGGGACGACGACGGAGCGGTCGAGGTCCTGCGCGGCGTAGCTGAGGTCTTCATCCAGTTGCTCCCAGCGTTTGGAGCGGTCGAGTTTGCTGCGTTTGTCCACGTAGAAGCCTTTTTCGACCAGGCCGCCCTGTTCGGTGACCTGCGTTTTGATGCGATAGACTTCGTAGCCGACGTTCACGCCATCGGCGACGGCGCGTTCGTGGTTGTATTCGGTGACGAGGTTCTGGTTGAAGAAACCGATGGTCTGTTTCGACGGTGTGGCGGTGAGGCCGATGAGGAAGGCGTCGAAGTATTCCAGCACCTGCCGCCAGAGGTTGTAGATGGAGCGGTGACATTCGTCGGTGACCACGAAGTCGAACATTTCGATGGGAATGGCGGGATTGTAGGCGACTTCCAACGGCTTCGTAGCAGCCGACGTGAGTCGGCTCTGACTGGCATTTGCCGAATCTAAAGATGGAGCGGACTCACGTCCGCTGCTACCAGTTTGAACGAGGGCCTGGCCGACTTCGTAGGCGGAGAGCTCGTCCGCGTCTTCGGGCAATTCCTCGCCGCGCAGCATCGAGTAAAGGCGTTGGATGGTGCAGATGGTGACGCGGCAGACGGGGTCGAGTGCGTTCGAGGTGAGATGCTGGACGTTGTAAAGCTCGGTGAATTTGCGCCCGGTGTCGGGTGTGACGAATTGCTGGAACTCGGCGGTGGCCTGGCGTCCGAGATTCGAGCGGTCCACGAGAAAGAGCACCCGGCGCGCTCCGGCGTATTTGATGAGCCGGTAGGTGAAGGCGCAGGCAGCAAACGTTTTTCCCGAACCGGTGGCCATTTGGATGAGGGCGCGTGGATGGGCGTCGGCAAACGATTTTTCAAGGCTGGTGATGGCTTCGACCTGGCATTGCCTCATGTGCGCAGCCGCACCTGCTATTGCGCCTTCGGCGCCGGAGGGGATGAGCGGATGATCCACTGGCATTTTCGCCAGACGAGCGCGAAGCGTGTCGGGTTCGGCGAGCCATCCAGCCAACGTTTCGGGAAGATGAAAGCTGAACACCGGACGGGAGCGCGGGTCGGGATCACGTTCATCGCGAAAAAAGGTTTCAACGCCGGTGGATTCGTAAAGGAAAGGCAACGAACTGGCGACCGTGGCAGCGAGGAAGTCAGGAAGATTTGCCGAATAGTGGCCGGATTGCTCAGCGACACCGCTCAGGAGTGTGCCTTCCTTCTTGGCCTCAACCACGCCAACCGGTTTGCGGTCCACGAGCAGGAGATAATCGCACGTTCCGGATTTGAGCGGGACTTCGCGGAGGGCGATGCCGCGTCCGGCGGAAAAATCAATTTTGGTGTAGTCCTGAACGACCCAGCCTGACGCAAGAAGCTGCGCGTCTATCTTTTCGCGGGCTTGTTGTTCCGGTGTCATGCCTGAAGTTTCTGAATTATTCCCGTAGCCATAAAGATTCCCTCCGCATCGTAGTCCTCGGCGGTGCTTACGCAAATACAAATAGTTGAGGGTTGAGCGTTGATCCGCCTGCATCAGATTTCGGCGCGACAAGCCAGCGCGACGGATCGGATTTCTCCGCGACAATAAAATGAACGACCGCATCCGTTTTTGTCCGACAATAAAATAGACGACCGCATTATTTATTGTCGCGTCGCCATCAGGCCGCGTAAAAGGACGTAAAGCCGCGCCGCGCGGACCACGTCCCTTATACGGGCGTTGCCTCACGTGGCTTTACGCCGTGTCCATCCGTGCCCATCCGTGGTTAAAAAATGAACTTCGAGGGACGAGGACGAGGACGATGGGGACATTGAACTTCTTAGTATGCGATCGGCAGGCCGCGGCTGTCGGTGCGGAAGGTGAATTCGAAGATCTGGGTGTTTTTCTCCTGGTCGCGAACCTGCCCCGAAATCCGGTACTCTTTTTGCGGCTCCAGAATCAGATCGGCAGGGAGCGCATAGACTCTTTCGTAAGCGCATTTGTCCGGAAAAGAAATCGGAAGATTGAGGGTGAAATGCCGTTCGGATGCATCCATTGGCTGGGGATCTCCCTGACCATGCTTGCCCATGAGCACCGCTTCGTAGGATTCGGATGCATTAATTGGTTGGGGATCTCCCTGAGGGATCTGCGCACTGGAGAAATGCCAGACTTTCTTAACCGTTAGCTCGACGGGGACTTCGATGCCAAGGTGAGTAAAGCTCGGCGTCCAAATCCGCAGGAAAATCTCATCACCCGGAAGCATCTGGCGGTCCCGATCGAGCGGCACTCGCGCGATCCTTGTCAGGGCTTGTTCTTTTCCGGTGATCCATTCGGCGCCATTTCCCTCCGCACGATAATTTCGCACTCCCGGAAAACCATCAAACAGCTCGGCCACCCTATTGGCCGAGGTGTCCCTGGTGGGGGCAAAACTGCTCAGCAAAATTCCGTCCGAGTTGAGGTCGTCGAGCGCTCCATGAGTGCCCCCGAAGGTCACCAACTCGCTGCCTTTTTTGACCAGCCATCCGGCGTGAACATAATGGTTGTCCAGGCTGATAAGAATGGTTGCCGGATTGAGTGTGACGTGGGTGTGGCCCCAGACAATTCGCTCGAGCGCCAGAGGGTAGCGATGGGTCAGGGTCTCAGCCATCCAGGCATCGGCCGTGGCAAAGCCGTCGGCGTCGAGCCGGTTCTTTTGGGAGAGAGCTTCGACCACCGGAAGATAGTTAATGGGGTCCCCCGTCTCGGTTGAATATCGGAAAGAGTTCTTGGCGGGATTCCACTCGATGATGGCCCGTTCGGCTTTCGAATTCATGACAATGAACCGATTGGCCTGACCCGGAAACTTGGCCGTCAATACGTCCACGCCTTTCAGATGCGAGAGCAGTTGCATGAGGGTTTCAGTTTCGGCGGGTGAATTATGAATTTCCACCCAGGACTCGATCCCGGCCATAGGGAGGACAACGTCCTTTGGATTCTGAATGGACGTCGTGATCCGGTACCCGGCCTTTGTTAGAAAAGTCTGAATCTCGATGCGCTGGCCGACGCCGGCGTGATTATTTCCGTGATCCGAGAGAATCAGGATTTCGAGATCACGTCCTTCACGTGCTTTGTAAAGGGCGCGCAGTTTCTGGAGTTTTTCATCGAGCGCGCAAAGCATGGCGAAAGTATCGCGGGACAAGTGCTGGGCATCGTCCGGTGTGCGAATATAGGCGTAGTAGTTGTCGTCCTTGCTCTTGGTATTGAGAAAGTTTCTGACCAATTCATGCACCTCGTATTGATACATGTGGGACGGATAGACATAACCCAGCGTGCGAAGGAAACCGTTCTCCACCTGCCAGTGCATCTGGCTTTCGTGCTCCATCGTGGTGGTGATGCCGTTCACAGAAATTTCCAAATTCGCGGCGGCGCTGTAATAAGTGCGCTGGTAACCGGGCAGCGGGCGGTCGCCGAAAATTTCGGTCCACGCGACGTCGCTGGTCGAGGGAAACGTCGAGATCATGCGGCTGACCGGGAAGTATCCCTGATGGAAGCCCTGACGATGGAATTGTATGCCATGGGTGTCCTTGTAGGTGACCCCTTCCTGCAGGGCTTTCATGTCGCGGTAGGCAATTCCATCCAGGGCGATGACCAGCCGCTTGGGGAGCGCGGCGATGCTCGTTGCGGGGAGGGCTTGGATAAGCAATGAGAGAAGAAGGACCGGCCGGCTTACGTTTCTGCTCCGGCGACCTAAACCTCCAAAGCTCGGGCCAAAAATCATGCCGTCAATTGATAACTGATCCGGTCAGGCATGTCCAAATAAAATTAGAGCCGCCCGGGACGGGACAGGGCCGCTCTAAACAAACACGCAAGTCGTTGGGACAGCATAAATCCGAAGGTCGAAATCCGAGATCCGAAAGAAGCCCGAAGCCCGAAATCCGAAGGACAAACCGGCTCCGAGCGGTTCTGCGTTTCGGGCTTTGGATTTCGTCCCGCCTTGCGGGATTTCGGTCTTCGGCCTTCGGGCTTCGGGCTTTGTCCCCAGAGAGTTTCATTGTTCTGTTCCGCGTTCCCTGTGGTTGATTCAGCTTTTGGTGTTTCCTTGCGCGCGCATTTTGAGAAACTCGCCCCGCCACTCCGCGCGTGAAACCTTCCCGCGCGCGTTGGCATCCAGTGACTTCACGAACCACCACTCGCGCGGCACTTGCCAGCTCGAAAGCTTCTGAAGCAGGAACTGCTTCAATTCCTTGGCCGTGCTGTGTCGGTTTGCCGTAACACACGCCACGATGAGATCGGTGCGATCAGCGTTCCCGTTCGGCACGCCAAAGACGAGACACTCGGCGACGGCCTCGTGCTGCCGCAGCGCCTGTTCGATGGTGGTCGGGGACACTTTCCGTCCGGCCACGTTAATCTGGTCACCGGCGCGGCCGATGAGATAGACAGCCCCTTCCTTGAGTTCGGCGAGATCACTGGTCTGAAAGCGGCCCCGGCCGAGAGTGTCAGCCGGGTTCGGCCAATACGTCTCGCCCACCGCGCGACTCCGCACCAGAAGGGTCCCGTCTTGATTGAGCCCCACTTCCACGTTCTGCATCGGCCGGCCGGCGCAGGCTCCGTCCGCGCGTGGGGTTGTCATCGCATCGTAAGCAATGCCGCCGCATTCGGACGAACCATAGAAGTTGTGAATCTTGAGGCCGGTAGTGTCGAAGACCGTCCGCTCCAGCGTCACGGGCAGGGGCGCGCCGGCCGAAATGGCCAGGCGCACGTTGCCCGGGATCGCAGCAACTCCATGCCAGGCGCGCCATAGTGCCGGCACACCAGCCAGCGTAAGGTGCGGGTGGCCTTCCGCTGCGCGGCGCACTGCTTCCGGCAAAGGCGACGGCGCGAGAATGAGCGGAATGCCCTGCAGCAGCAACGGCAGCACCAGGTTCGAAAACCCGTAGGAATGAGCCAATGAAATCACGGCGAGGTTGGGCCAGTCCGGGCGCAGCCCCATCGTGGCCACGATGTTCTCCGCATCGGCGGCCAATTGCTCTTCGGTAAAGGCGATGGTGCGCGGCGCCCCCGTGGTGGCCGAGGTGGTCTTGAGATGACAGCCGGGCGGGGGCGGCGGGGGAACGGAGGGCGGCTGCTCATGTGGTTCAATGGGACAAACCACCGCGTCGCAGCGCCAGGCTCGCAAAACGGCAAAGATGAACTCAGCCGAATGGCCCTGCGGGCAGACCATCGCCGGCTTGCCCGGCAAGGTGGTTTCTGCCGCACGGCTCAGTTGCGCAAAGGTCCAGCATTGCCCGGAAGCCAGATCGCGCAAAGCGACCTCGTTGCGCCTGTCCCGGGCGACCTTCTGCCAGCGTTCGTAAAGCATCTGCTCTTTCCTAAACCAAGACTGGCTTCTATTGCAAGGCCGATTTCACCGACGGGCGCAACGCCAGGGCCGCGCTAAACAAACACGCAAGTCATTGGGGCAGCATAAATCCGAAGGTCGAAATCCGAGATCCGAAAGAAGCCCGAAGCCCGAAATCCGAAGGACAAACCGGCTCCCGAGCCGTTCTGCGTTTCGGGCTTCGGATTTCGTCCCGCCTTGCGGGATTTCGGGCTTCGGACTTCGGGCTTTGTCCCCAGAGAGTTAGAGAAAAGCTCAGAGCAGCGCTGCGCAACGCCGCAACTCCCCAACACCTAGCTGGGCCTGCCGCTTCCGGTTCCAGCCGATCGCGGCGAGGGCGCATCAAGACCGCGCCACCATCGCCACCAGCGCAGCGAGTCGGCCACCGGATGAATATGACTGCTCCGGCCCCGGCTGATGACCCGGATCGGCACGAACGCGACCGGGTGCGCCGCCGCCAGAAACGCCATCAACGTTTCGGATTCCACTTCAAAGTGTTCCGTCTGGAGCGGCAGTGCCGCCCAGGTTGCGAGGTGGATGAGCCGAAAACCGCATTGCGAGTCGGGCAGGGGACGGCCCGCGCGCCGGGAGAGCTGGCGGCTCATCCAGCGGTTCACCTGCCGGCGCAGCCAGGGAATGGCGCGTGCGTTGGGCATCCGGTTGCCGACAACCAGCAACGCCCCGGTCTGCCCGGCGCACTCAAGAAAAGCCGGCATGTCATCCGGCGCATGCTGGCCGTCGCCGTCCAGCGTGAAGGCCCAGGCAAAACCCTGCTGTCGTGCCTGGGACAGGCCGGTCCTGAGCGCGGCGCCTTTGCCGAGGTTTTTTGCGTGCCGGACCACCTGCGCGCCCGCCGATTGCGCCCGGGCCGCCGTGTCGTCCGTCGAACCATCGTCCACGACCAGCACCCGGGGAAATTGTTGGCGCGCTGCGGCGACCAGGGCCGCAATGCTCGCCCCTTCGTTGAAACAGGGGATCACCACCGCGCATGTCGTCGGTCCCGGCACGCGTCCAGCTTGAATAAAATCTCCGGGGCAATCGAGGCAAAACCGGCCCGCATTTCCACTCGTCCCCTGCCGCGGCGGAGCGCAGCGAAGACGGGTCGTCCTCGTCCGAGGTTCGATGTTGAATGTTGAATGTTGGATGCCCGCCCCGCCGCACAGCTTTTCCGTTGCTCCGTTGTCACCTGCCTTATATCTTCCGCGGCTTGAACCATGCGATTTAACCTCGAAACCCGGGACGTGTTTGGTCGAAACTCAAATTTAAGAACGCCACGCTGACCCGGTCTTTCATCGCCAATTTCACCCATGCTTTTCCCATTCCCGCCAACATCCGCCGCGCCGCCGCGAGTGGTCATCACCGGCGCCGGCATTGTCACGGCTTTGGGACTCGGGTGGAAACCGAACGCGGAGGGGTTCCGCCTCGGACGCCCGGCGTTCCGTCCGGTGTCATTGTTTGACGTGAGCCGTCAGCGGGTGAAGACCGCCGCCGAGGTGGATTTGCCGGACGCGCTGCCGCCCACCGGCCTCAGCCGCCGCCAGTTGGCCCGTCTCGACCGCGCCGGCAAAATGCTGTTGCTGGCGGCGAATGAAGCCTGGCAGCAGGCCGGTTGGAAACCTGTCAATGACGTGCCGCTGGTTTTGGGCACGACCGCGGGCGGCATGTCGCTGGGAGAGGATTATTTCCGTCAGGCGGTGCAATCCCCGGGCCGGCATCGCCGGCAACCCACCCGCGCCATCCACTACCAGCCGCAAGTCCAGGCGCGGATGGTTTTGGACGCCCTGGGTTTCAACGGGCCGATCACCATCATCTCAAACGCCTGCGCCTCCGGGAGCAACGCCATCGGCCATGCCTGGAACCTGGTTCGCTGCGGCCAGGCCGAACGCGCCCTGGCCGGCGGTTATGACGCGCTCAGCTTGCTGGTGTTTGCGGGCTTCGATGCGTTGCAGGCGTTGTCACCCACCGTCTGCCGTCCGTTCGACGCCCGGCGCGACGGTTTGACGCTCGGTGAAGGCGCGGCGCTCGTCGCTTTGGAAACGCTTGAACATGCGCAGCGGCGGAATGCCCCGATTCTCGGGGAACTCATCGGTTACGGCACGACCATTGACCGGCATCATCTCACCCAGCCGCAACCGGAAGGGAATGCGGCGCTGACGGCCATGAACCTCGCCTGTGACGCCGCCCGGCTTGGTCCGAAGGATGTTGATTACATAAACGCCCACGGCACCGGCACGGTGCTCAACGACAGTTCGGAGGCGTCCGCCATTTCGCGCTGGGCCGGTCCTCGGGCCGCCACCCTGCCGGTCAGCTCCACGAAGGCCAGCATCGGGCATCTCTTGGGCGCCGCCGGCGCGGTCGAGGCGGTGATTTGCCTGATGGCCCTGCGCGAACAATGGCTGCCGGCGCAGGCGGCGTTTGAAACTCCCGACCCGGCCTGCAACTTTCCCATCGTGCGCCAGCCCCGGGACGCGCAGGTGAAGGTCGCCCTGTCCAACTCGTTCGGCTTCGGCGGCGTCAATGCGACCCTGATTTTGCGGAGGTGGGCATGAGCCGGATTTTTGTGGCGGGATTGGGCGCGGTTTCCCCGGCCGGCTGGAATGTCGCCGCCCTGCGAGCGGCGCTGGACCGGGGTGAACCGCTGCCGGTTCAACCGTTGGAACGCCCCGGCGGGGACAAATCCCTCCGCGCGCGTCTGGTGCCGGCTCCGGCCACGCGTCCCGGATTTCTGGCGCATCCCCGCCTGCGGCGGACGAGTCCGATCACGCATTACACGGCGGCGGCCGCGCTGGACGCGGTGGCCGGTTTGCGGGCGCTCCGGGCTGAAAAAATCCGGCTGGGCCTGGTGGTCTGCCAGCAGGCCGGTTGCGTGCATTACTCCTGCCGGTTCTTTGATGAAGTCCTGAAGGACCCCGCGACCGCCAGTCCGCTGCTGTTTCCCGAAACGGTTTACGCCGCTCCGGCCAGCCACGTCGCGGCGCTCCTGGAAAATGTTACGCTCGCCAATACGCTCGTGGGCGATCCGGCCTCGTTCCTGCAGGGAGCGGCCCTCGGCATCCAGTGGCTGGAGGAGAACACCGTGGACGCGTGCCTCATCATCGGGGCGGAAGAAACCAACTGGATCCTCGCGGACGCGCTCTGGCATCTCGATCGCCCCGCCGTCATCACCGGTGGCGCCGGGGCGATATGCCTGAGTCCTGATCCGGCGTTGTCCATTGGGGTTGCACTTGAGACAATCACTGATGTACATTCCTACCGGGCTTCCACCAGTCGAACGCAAGCTGCCCAGGCAATGCGCAAACAGTTGCCAGCCAGTTCCACCGTGGAACTTCTCTGTGATGGTCTAAGTGACAGCCCGCGCACCGACGCCGCCGAACGGGCCGCATGGTGCGATTGGACCGGCCCGCGCCTGAGTCCCAAGCGGGTGCTCGGTGAAGGCTTGATGGCTGCCGCCGCGTGGCAATGTGTGGCCGCTTGCGACCTGGTTTCAGCGGAACGCTTCCCGGCCGCCAACATCAGCCTGGTTGGCTCAAATCAACAGGCGATTGGAGCGCGCTTCAGGTGGAGCCGCCCGGGCATTTCGGATTTGTCGCCCGTCACAAGAGCCGGCAACATCACCCCATGAGCTTGCGCGTCATTTTGATTACCGGTGCCAATGGCGGCCTCGGCCAGGCGACCGCACAAGCCTTTCTTCAAGAGTCGCCCACCAATCATATCTGGCTCGGTGTTTATACCCATCGTGAGCACGCTGACAAACTGGCAAAGGAGAATCCCGGCCGTTGTTTTTGCGTTTCGCTGGACGTGACCCGGCCGGATTCCTGGAAACAGGCGGTGGCTGAAATCCTTGCCCGCCACAATCGTCTGGACGTGCTGGTGAACAATGCTGGCAGTCACCAGGATGCCTTGCTGGCCATGATGCCGCCGGATTCCTGGCGGCGGGTTCTCGCGACAAATCTCGATGGGGTTTTTCACGGCTGCCAGGCCGTGCTGCCGACGATGATCAGCCAGCGCAGCGGACGGATCATCAATATCGCATCGCTTAGCGCGCTGCTGGCGCCCGCCGGCCAGACCAACTACGCGGCAGCCAAGGCCGGTGTGATTGCCTTGACCCAGTCGCTGGCAAAAGAGGTGGGTCGGATCGGAATTACCGTCAATGCGGTCTGCCCGGGTTATGTGGCCACGGAGGCACTTGCGGTCCTGGGCGAAGTTGAGCGCCAGCGCGCCCTGGAGCGGATTCCGATGCGGCGTTTTGGGCAGCCATGCGAAATTGCCGCGGCGATCCGCTTTTTTGCTTGCGCCGAGGCAGGGTACATCACAGGCTCCACGGTTAAAATTGATGGTGGAATCTTCTAATGAACAACCTGACAGAACTCAAAACACAAATCAAACACCTGCTGGTGGAGAACCTTATGCTCCAATCCAAGGCGGAGGAAATCGCGGACGACCTGCCGCTTTTTGGTCCCGGCAGTTTGGGTTTGGATTCTGTCGATGCACTCCAGATCGTTGTTGCGCTCGATAAAAATTATGGGTTGAAAATCCCTGATCCTGAAGCGGCCAAAAAAGTCCTGCAAAGTGTCAACACCATCGTGGCTGCGCTTGAACAGCGTTTATCTGGTGAACCTCACTGAAGTTATAAGGCGCGCCCGGCGCATGGCCGCATTGGGCGCGCGTAAAGCCGGCTTTTCAAAAACAGCATGGAGGCTCTGAATTCCATGAATTGTTGCACTCCGAAAGAGCACGGAAAATTGCTTTACACCGGGGTTGTGAATAACTACCATCTGGCGCTTTAATTGAATATGGA
>DAIRTX010000074.1:0-18212 GCA_036803685.1 Verrucomicrobiota bacterium
AAATTTTGCAGACCGCCCGCGAGCAGAAGGTGGACATCATCGGCCTGAGCGGGCTTATCACGCCGTCGCTCGACGAAATGGCGCATGTTGCGCGCGAGATGGAACGCCAGGGCTTGCGCCTGCCGCTGCTCATTGGCGGTGCAACCACGAGCAAGGCGCACACGGCGGTGAAGATTGCGCCGAGCTATTCGCAACCGGTCGTGCACGTCCTCGATGCCTCGCGCGCCGTGCCCGTGGTGAGCAATTTGATCAGCGCGGAGCGTAGGCCGAAGTTCGCCGCGCAAATCCGGGAGGAATACGACCGCGTACGGGCCCAACACGTCGGGCAGCGAACCAAATTGATTTCACTTGAGGGAGCCCGCGCCAACGCGCCCAAGCTGAAGTACGACGACCTGCCAAAGCCGGAGTTTACAGGGGTGCGGGTTCTTTCTTCCGATGCAGCCGTCCCGCCATGCGGGATCAGTCCGCGCACTTCTCCATCCGGAGTTGAGCCAGGAATGGTCAGCGCCGACTCACGTCGGCGGCTACCATCGTCCGTTTCGCTTTCCGACCTCGTCCCGTTCATTGATTGGTCCCCGTTCTTTCACACGTGGGAATTGCGCGGCGTTTATCCGAAGATTCTGCAGCACGAAAAGCACGGCGAGGAAGCGCGCAAACTTTTCGCCGACGCGCAGGAGTTGCTCGAAAAAATTGTTGCCGGGAAACTGATTGCTGCCCGCGGCGTTTATGGCTTCTTCCCGGCCAACCGCGTCGGCGAAGACGTGGAGCTTTACACGGACGAATCGCGCAAGAAGGTGCTGATGACTTTCCACTTCCTCCGCCAGCAGCTGGAGAAAACCGACGGCACGCCGAACTGGTGCCTGGCGGATTTTGTTGCGCCCCAAAGTGCTGCTGGCGTCTCGCCGGCAGATCAAACTTCAAATGGAACTTCCGGCAAGATGCCGGAAGCACGTTTTCCCGCCGACCATCTGGGGGCTTTCGCCGTCACCAGCGGCCACGGCATTGATGAGCTGGTCAAAAAATTCAAGGCCGACCACGACGATTACAACGCCATCATGGCCGAGGCGCTGGCCGACCGGCTGGCGGAGGCGTTCGCGGAATTTCTGCATCGGCGCGTCCGCGAGGAGTGGGGCTATGGCAAAGCTGAAAAGCTGACCACCGAAGATTTGATCAGGGAAAAGTATCGCGGCATCCGGCCGGCGGCGGGCTATCCCGCCTGTCCCGACCACACGGAAAAGGGAATTCTCTGGAAACTGCTCGAGGTGGAGAAGAACACCGGTATCCAGCTCACCGAGAGCTGCGCCATGTGGCCCGCCAGCAGCGTGAGCGGACTCTACTTTGCCCATCCGGAATCAAAATATTTCGCCGTCGGCAAGCTGGGCCGCGACCAATTGCTGGATTATCACGTCCGCAAAGGCATGACCTTGCAGGAAACGGAGAGATGGCTGGGACCATGGTTGAATTACGATCCGTCCGTGTCCACCGTCATTGGCTGCGCCTGCGGCGCGAATCATTGATTCTGGCATCGGCCGGCCTCAAAATTGCGCGGATCTTGCCACGACTTCGGGGTCTTCACCCGCGCTTAAGGGGTGGAGCCGGAAACGATAACTTTGCTCCGCGCACGGAATGAGAAATTCATCGTGCGGCCAGGCGCCCCAACTGTTGTCGCCGCCCACGCCCTGTTGTTTCCAATCCAGGTTCAGCGTGATGAAATCGCGGCGCGGCAACTCGAAGGCGTGCTTGCCCGCGTTCAAATCCTCCGTGCCGTAGTGCAGCGCGTTGACGCTCAACCGCGGCATTCCGACGGCCAGCAGCCCGGCGCCCCTGCGGTTGGTCAGCGCGACCCAGCGCACGTCCGCTTTGTTCCCGGTCTCGCCCGGCTCGGTGTAATCCGCGTAGAATTGTTCGTCCACTGTGCCGCTGTAAACGCCGACGCGCGAATCCTTCCGGTCGGAATACGTTTCCAGCGGGCCGGGGCCGAGCCAGGTGATGCGCTCGAAACCGGCGGGCAACGCCATCTGCATTCCGAGTCGCGGGAGTTTGGGCAAATCGGTTTTGGCGGGCGAAAATTTCGCGGTCACCACGACGTCGCCGCTGCCGTAAATTTCGTAAGTCGTTCGCCACACCGCGTCACCGGCTTTGGGCAGAGTGGCTTCAACTTGAACTTCGATGTGATCGTCCTTGTCCACCCCGGCGAAGCTGCGGAGCTGTGCGTCCTGGTGCGCATAGCGCCAGACGCCCTGTGATTTGAGGTTGTTCCGGCCACGATCATTGTCGGTCTGCGCGCGCCAGAAATCGGGGCGCAACGGCGAAGCGATCAACTCAGTGTCCGCAAACCGCCATGACTTCATCGCGCCGGTCTGGTTGTCGAAAATGATTTCAAAATTTCTGCCGGCCACCCGTGATTCGTTCGTGCCGGCCATCCATTTGACGGGCGGCAGTTTTTCCGCCGAAAATTTCGCGGCGGGTGCGGCGTCGGGTAGTTTGAACTGGTCCCAGGCGATCTCGTGGCCGGCTTTCGCCCACGGCAGATCGGTTTTGAGCGCGAAACTCAACTCGATGAAATACTCCACGCCGGGCTGCGGCCGGAAGTTTTTCACGGGCAGGGCGATGGACTTTGTCGCCTGCGGCGCGAGATCCAGCTCCGGCAACCGGCCGCCCTGGATTTCCCTGCCGTCGGCCTTGAGTTTCCACGAGCCGGCCGCGATGTCCTTGAGGTTGGTGAAGTCGAACCAGTTTTTCACTTCGACGGTGCGGGTGGCGGCGTCGGTCAATTGGCAGTGGATGTACTGGTAAAAATGTTTTACCTCGAACAGTCCCGGATGCGGTTCGCGGTCGGGCGTGACCAGGCCGTTGCAGCAGAAGTTGTCGTCGCTGGCGATGTCCGCGGGGCCGAAGTCGCCGCCGTAAGCCCAGAACGTTTTTTCGCCGGGCTTCACGGCAACGAAATGGTCACGGGTCGGACGTGGTTGGGGTTGGCGCAAACCCTGATCCACCCAGTCCCAGATGAACCCGCCTTGCAGATGCGGCAGCTCGTAAATTTTCCCCCAGTAGGACTGGAAATCGCCGGAGCCGTTGCCCATGGCATGTTCGTATTCGCACATGATGAACGGGCGCGTCTGCGGCCGGGAGGCGTAGTCCGCCAGCCTGCGCGGATTGGGATACATGGGCGAAATCAGGTCCACGTAGGGGCTGTCGCCAGCGCCTTCGTAATGCACGGGCCGGCTGGGGTCGCGCTCGTGGATCCATTTCGCGGTCGCCTCGAAGTTCGGGCCGCTGCCGGCCTCGTTGCCCAGCGACCAGAGGATGACCGAGGGATGATTTTTGTCGCGCTCGACCATGCGCACGGTGCGGTTCAGGTGCGCGTCGGCCCAGTTGGTGTTCCGGGCGAGCGAGTTCGTGCCGTAACCCATGCCGTGGCTTTCGATGTCCGCTTCATCAATCAAATAAATCCCGTAACGATCACACAAGTCATACCACGCGGGCTGATTCGGATAATGGCAGCAACGGTCGGCGTTCACGTTGAACTGTTTCATGCGCTGGATGTCGCGCTCCATGCCTTCGACGGTGATGGCCTGGCCGAGGTCCGGGTCAAACTCGTGGCGGTTCACGCCCTTGATGAGGATGCGCCGGCCGTTGACGAGCAAATCGCCGTCGTGAATCTCGACCTTGCGGAAACCGACGTTGACGGGAATGACCTCGAGAGTTTCGCCCGCGCCGTCCTTGAGCGTGAGCAACAGCGGGTAGAGGTTGGGCTGTTCCGCCGACCACTTGAGCGGGTTGGAAATTTTCGCCGCGAGCGAAACCGCCTTTTCCTGTCCCGCGCCGACGTCGAGTTTCTGCATCGCGAGGCCGGCCACGGATTTGCCCTGCGCGTCAAACAACTCCGCCTCCACCGTCGCCGCGCCGGTTGCGCCGCCCGCGTTGTCCAACTTCAACTCCACGCGCAATTCCGCGTCGCGATACTCCGCGTCGAGTTTCGTCTTCACCTGAAAATCGCGGAGGTGAACGTCCGGCGGCGACCACAGGTACACGTCGCGGAAAATGCCGCTCAAGCGCCACATGTCCTGGTCTTCGAGATACGAGCCGTCGCACCAGCGGAAATTTTCGACCGCGAGCAGATTCCTGCCCGGCTTCACGAACGCGGTGATGTCGAACTCGACCGGCGTGCGGCTGTCCTTGCCGAGGCCCACTTTTTCGCCGTTGATCCAGAGGTGGAAAAACGAATTGACGCCGTCGAACGTGAGCAGGATGCGGCGCCCGCTCCAATCCTGCGGCACATCGAATTCGCGGCGGTAGGAGTTGACCGTGTTGTTCGGATCGTCTTCCGGCACGAACGGCGGATTCGGATTCACGCCGTGCCACGTCCACGGATACTTGATGTTGACGTAAATCGGAACACCGTAGCCGTGCATTTCGACGTTCGCAGGAACGGGAATCGTTCCCCATTTTGAGTCGTCAAAATCCGGCTTCCAGAAATCCGTCACGCGCCCGGCGTGGTTTGCGGCGTAATGATATTTCCAATCGCCATTGAGCGGGCGGTAAAACGACGATTTCACGCGTTCGGAGTTGGCGGCGAGGCTGATGCGCCGCGCCGTCTTCGCGTCGGGGCAGATAATCATTGTCGCGTGCGGCGGCTGGTTGTTGACGCCGGTGAGCCGGGGGTTTTGCCAGTCCCTGAGCGGGGCGTCCGCTCCGGCGGCGATGGATGCCAGCGCGCCCGATGCGATGAGGCACGAAACCTTGCGGGCGAACGATGAGAAAAACTTTTCGAACAACGCGATTTTCATTAATGGAACAACCTTTACAAAGCATCAATCGTGGCGCAAGCCAATAGACGCCTGCATCAGCGGACTTGTCTTTCCCCGGCGGAGCGTTACAGTGTGGGTATGAAGCACGATGTCGTGCCGGTGCAAATCCGGGGCATACTTCCCGCCAACAGCGGTTGCGCGCTGTTTGTGGGCAACGATGAAAAGGTTTTCGTCATCAACGTCGAGCCGCAAATGGGCGCCATCATCGGCATGTTTTTGCGCCAGACGCCCAAGGAGCGTCCCCTCACCCACGACCTCATCAACCGGATTTTTCAGGGCTTCGGCATCAATGTCGAGCGCGTCATCATCACGGATTTGAAGAATTCCACCTACTTCGCGCGGCTCATCTTGCAGCAGCAAAACGAACTGGCGCGGAAAATTGTCGAGGTGGACGCGCGCCCCAGCGATTGCCTCGCCATCGCCGCCGCGCAAAAGAAACCGATTTTTGTCGCCGCCGAGCTTTTTGAACAAGTCGAGGACATGAGCGAGGTGCTGAACCGGATCAATGAAACCGGCAGCGAACCCGAATAAGACAGATGATTTGACTTTTCAATGGAATCAAGTGGCACTCCGGCGGCCATTTGCCCCGGCTGAGAACGGAAAGGAATGACGAAGAACGAAACCATAATGACCAAGGAATGACGAAGCGCAAATGACCCCTGGGGGCAAAAACACCACGAGTTGTTTCGGAATTGATTCATGGGGAATTCCTTCGTCATTCGTGCTTCGCTATTAGTCATTAATTCTTTGCTCCGGCGATGAAACCACTGGAAACTCCCGGGAACCAATAAACATGTCTGCTGTCAAGACCTCTCAGCCTGTGTCCCTTATTTGCGGCGACGACGAGTTCGCCATCAAGCAACGTGCCAGACAACTCCACCGGCAATGGTGCGAAGAGTTGGGCGGCATGGACCACGAAATCATCGAGGCCACTGTCTCCAACAGCCGCGAGGCGCTCACGGCCCTCGCCCGACTGCGCGAAGCGCTGCAAACCCTGCCCTTTTTCGGCTCCGGCAAGGTCATCTGGCTGCGCGATTGTAATTTTCTCGGCGACGAACGCGCCGCCTCCGCCTCGGATGTCACGGAAACGCTGAACGACCTGGCCGGCGAACTGAAGAACTTTTCCTGGAACAACGTCCGGCTGCTCATCAGCGCGGGCAAGGTGGACAAGCGCAAAACCTTTTTCAAAACACTCGACAAAATCGGGACGGTCGAAAACTTTTCCGGCTGGTCAGTGGATGACCGCGATTGGGCGGAACGCGCGGAAATCGCGGCCCGCGCGGCCGTGCGCTCACGCCAAAAGGAAATTTCCGAGGAAGCGCTGGCCGAATTGGTCAATCGTGTCGGCCCCAACCCACGCCAACTCGACAACGAGGTTGAAAAACTGTGCTTGTTCGCCGGCGAGCGGAAGAAAATCGAGTTTGCCGACGTTGCCGCCATTTGCACGCGGAACAAAACCGCGCGGGCATTTGCGCTGGGCGACGCCTTGGGCGACCGTGATCTGCCGCGCTTGCTCCGGCGGCTGGATGAAGAACTCTGGGCGGTAAAATCTGATTCAAAGAAATCAGAGATTGGTTTGCTTTACGGCTTGATTTCAAAAGTGCGCGCGATGTTGCTGCTGAAAGAGATGTTGCGCGAAGGCTGGATCAAACCGGAAATGGATTACAACCGGTTCAAGGCGCAACTGGAGCGCGTGCCGGCGGATAAACTGCCCGCGGACCGGAGATTTAATCCGCTGGCATTGAATCCGTATGTGCTTTACAAAGCGCTGCCGCAGACAAAAAAATATACCCAGGACGAATTGGTTCGCGCCATGGATTTGCTGCTGCGCTGCAACCAGCGGCTGGTGTCCAGCGGACTCGACGAAGCACTGGTATTGCAGGAAACGCTCGTGCAGATTGTCCTGCCGCACGCGGTTGCGGCGTGAACGCGCAAAATTTGTTATTAAAAAATGTCAACTTTGTCTGCAAAATTGCTGGTGTTGGTCGGCAAGGATTTCGCCTGTGTGAAAATATCGGGTCGCGCCAATTTCTTGTTCAGCCCCGATTTCAAGGTGCTGCTCGCCGGTCTGGCGCAGAAAGGCTACGGTCATTTCATCATTGACCTGTCGGAGTGTGTGCTCATGGACAGCACGTTTCTTGGCGTGCTGGCGGGGTTCGGATTAAAAATGAACCAGGCGGGCGCGTCCAATCAACGCGGCATCGAGCTGTTCAATTCGAACGCACGCATCACCGAGTTGCTGGAAAATCTGGGCGCGTTGCATCTCTTCAAAATCATCACCGGCGCGTTGCAATTGCCCGACGACGTTGAGACCTGCACGCCCGAACCCATCCATCCAACGCATGAGCAAATCACGCGCACCAGTCTCGAAGCGCACCAGACGCTCATGGCCGTCAACCCGGATAACGTCGCGCGGTTCAAGGATGTGACCCGGTTTTTGGCCGAGGATTTGAAGACTTTGGAAAAAGGAAAGTAGCAGCCGGCGCTTGAACCGGCGCATCACAATTCTCAAGGGGTGCCTCAAAGGCAAATCGTCCTCGTCGTCGTTCTCGTCCTCGAAATTCGCCGTGGAAAATCGAGGACGAGAAGGAGAACGAGGACGACGGCCGTTTTAAAAATTCTCAAAACGACCTTCAAACCGGGGCTGGCGCAGGCGTTCCCAAGCCGGGCAATTTCGGCGGCACGGGCTTCGGCGGTGTTTCCGGCAGGGGCGTGCCGGCGGGCGCGGCTAAAACCATTTCACTTTGCGGCTTGGGCGGTGGCGGAGTGAACTTGCCGGTTTTGATAATTTCCTCGACCTGCGAGCGATCGAGCGTTTCGTATTCGAGCAGCGCGCCGGCAATCAATTCCAGTTTGCTGCGATGGTTGAAGAGGATGGTCTGCGCGGTTTTGTAGCCTTCATCAATGATGTGCTTGATTTCCTCGTCAATTTCGCGCGCCGTGCTTTCGCTGTAAACTTTCGCGCGCGCCATCTCGCGCCCGAGAAAAACAAATTCGTCGTCGCTGCCGTATTTCACCATGCCGACTTTGTCACTCATGCCATACTGGCAAACCATCGCCCGCGCCATGTTCGTGGCCTGCTGAATATCCATCGCCGCACCGGTCGAAATATCGCCGGACATGATTTCCTCGGCGATGCGTCCGCCCATGGTCACCGCAATGTCATCGAACATTTCCTTCCGGCGGCGGCTCAAAATGTCCTTCTCCGGCAACTGCATCGTCGAGCCTAGCGACTGCCCGCGCGGAATGATCGTGACCTTGTGCAGCGGATGCGTGTGTTCGAGCATCATGTTCACAAGCGCGTGGCCGGCTTCATGCCAGGCGGTGCTTTTCTTTTCCTCGTCCGTCATGGCGAGGCTGCGGCGCTCGCGTCCCCACCGGACTTTGTCGCGCGCCTCCTCCAATTCCTCCATGCCCACGGCTTTTTTATTCAGCCGCGCGGCAAGCAATGCGGCTTCGTTCAACAAATTCGCCAGTTCCGCGCCGGAATAACCCGGTGTGCCGCGCGCGATGATGGACAAATCCACGTCCGGCGCGAGCTTCACATTTTTGGCGTGAACCTTCAAAATCCCCTCGCGCCCGCGCACGTCGGGCAGATTGACGACGACCTGCCGGTCGAAACGTCCCGGACGCATCAGTGCCGGGTCAAGCACGTCCGGCCGGTTTGTCGCGGCGATGATGATGATGCCTTCCTGCGTGTCGAAGCCGTCCATTTCCACGAGCAACGCGTTGAGTGTTTGTTCGCGTTCGTCGTTGCCGCCGCCAAGGCCGTGGCCGCGGCTGCGCCCGACGGCGTCAATTTCATCAATAAAAACTAGGCACGGCGTGGTCCGGCGCGCCTGCTCAAACATGTCGCGCACGCGGCTGGCGCCGACGCCGACGAACATTTCGACGAAGTCCGAGCCGCTGATGCTGAAGAACGAGGCGTCCGCTTCGCCCGCGATGGCCTTGGCCAGAAGCGTTTTGCCCGTGCCGGGCGGCCCGACCATCAACACGCCTTTGGGAATCCGTCCGCCCAGCCGCTGGAATTTTTTCGGGTCCTTCAAAAATTCGACGATCTCGGAAACTTCCTCAATGGCCTCTTCAATGCCCGCCACGTCCTTGAACATGGTTTTGTTCCGTTCCTTCGCGAGCATCCGCGCCTTGCTTTTGCCGAAGCTCAACGCGCCCTTGCCGGCCATTTTGATCTGGCGGATGAAGAAAAACCAAAACAAAATGCCAATCAGCAAAAACGGCGCCACGGTCCAGATCATGTTCAATAACATCGGGCTGGTCTCGCTCACTTCCAGTTTGCCCGCTGGCGGCAACAATATGTCTTTCATCTTTTCCGTGAGCAGGGCTTTCGTGGTAAAAGGAATCAAAACGGGATTGCCGTTTTCTTTCGCGATGCTTCCATCCTTCTCAATTTTGTAATAGGTGCCGACAATTTCAATCAGGTTTCCCGATTGAAGATTGTAATTGATGGTCGCCTGTGCGATTTGATTCGACTCATATTTCTGAAAGAAAACGGCCTGCTTCAGATTCGAATCCGGCGTGCCCATGCGGTTGTGAACCAGCATCAGCGCCCCAATGCTGCCGATGATGGCAATCCACGCGAGCCACGTCGCCGACGGCACTTTGAAACCGCCCGGTGGCTTTTTAGGGTCATCACCTTTTTTTTTATTTTGATCTTCGTCGAACATCATTTTCCCCACTTTGGTGGGACATAATACCATGTCATTGCCCCTTCCGCAATGGCCTTATTCAGCTATAATGATGCCAATGCGAATCGGTGCGCTGACGCTCACATCCAACCTGTTCCTCTCGCCGCTGGCGGGTTACACCAACCTGCCCTTCCGCCTCGTTGTGCGCGAAATCGGCGGCGTTGGCCTCTGCACCACCGATCTGGTCAACGCCCGCTCGCTGCTGGAGAAAAATAAAAATGCTTTCAAGCTGATTGAAACCCGCCCGGCGGATGCTCCGCTGGCCGTGCAACTCTTCGGCTCCGTGCCCGGGGAAATGCGCGATGCGGCGGCAAAACTCGAATCGCTCGGCTTTGCGTCCGTGGACATCAACATGGGTTGTCCCGTCCGCAAGGTCTGCAACGTTGGCGGCGGCTCGGCCATGATGACCGAACTGGCAAAAACCGCCGCGCTCGTCCGTGGCATGGTCAACGCCGTGAAAATTCCCGTCACCGCCAAGATGCGTCTTGGCTGGGACGATGAAAACCTGACCGCACCGGATTTGGCGCGGGTGCTCGAAGACGCCGGGGTCGCGGCCATTTTTGTTCATGGCCGGACGCGCGAACAGGGTTTCGGCGGCACGGTGAATCTGGCCGGGATTCGCGCGGTCGTGCAGGCCGTGAAAAACATTCCGGTTATCGGTAACGGCGACATCATCACGCCGCCGGCCGCGAAGAAAATGTTGGATGAAACCGGCTGTGCGGGCGTGAGCATCGGGCGCGGCGCGTTTTACAATCCGTGGATTTTCCAGCACACGCTGCATTATCTGCGGGCGAGCGCGCGGCGATCCGGTAGGGACGCGCTGCCGCGCGTCCAGGCCGACCAGCAGGTCGGCCCTACCAAATTTGACGAACAAGGTGAGCTCTTACCCGAACCCACCTTTGCCGATCGTATATGGGTGATGTGCCGGCATCTGGATTTGATGATTGAAGTTTTTGGCGAGGAACACGGCTGCCGGATGTTCCGCAAGGTCGCGCCGTGGTATGCGAAGCGGTTCGGCCCGTGCCACGAATTCAACAAGCGTGTCGTGCAGGTTTCCACCCGGGCCGGATTCCATGACGTTTTGGAAAACTACACCCGCTGGCGTCAGCAATTTCTCGACGAGAACGGCGAATTGCAGCCGCGCTTCCGCCCGCCACCGCTGGTCGCGTCCTTCATGCGCGAGCCCGCGTCAACGCAACGCGAACAAATTCCCGTGCCCAAAGGGCCGGTGGAAGTTTGGTAAAGTTGTCGCGCGAAGCCCGCGAAGGATTTTCTGGACAAACTATTTCGCCGAGCACAAAGTCAAAATTATGAAACGTTTTCTCCTCGCAGTCCTCATCGCGATCACACCCATGATGGTGCCAGGGCAGGAAATGGTCGCCACGATAAAGCAAGAAGCACAAAAATGTGCGAAAGCAGTCCTGGCAAGCGACTATGAGGGCATTGTTACTTACACACACCCAAGAATCGTCGCGCAGATCGGCGGCAAAGAAGCGATGATTGCCATTCTAAAGAGTGGCATATCTCAGATGCGTGCGGACGGGGTTGAGTTGGTCGAAGTTACGATTGGCGTGCCGGAAGCACCAAAGAAGATCGGATCATGGATCACTTCGATAGTATCGCAGCACATTGTGATGAAGGTTCCAGGTGGCAGGCTTTACCGAGATTCCTCACTTCTGGGCATTTCTGAAGATAACGGGAAGCATTGGGCATTCATCGACCTTGGTCCGGTTACCAAAGAGCAACTTGGACAAGTTTTCCCTGAGCTGGATGGAAAGATTACGTTACCCGAGAAAAAACAACCGGTATTCAAGAAAGATGAAAAGGCCTAACGTAGATGGACTGCAAACTTGATATGTTTTCTTCGCTTTTTTCGCGCGACTATTTCCCGACGCAAAACCGGCTGAAGATGGAGTCGAGCAGGTCTTCCGTCGTCGTTTTGCCCGCGCCGTTAATTCAAGAGTTGTCACAGATCAAACGCTCCTCGGTCGAAAAGCGGCGGAGGGCCGCCGCACTCCAAGACGCTGGCGCGATATTCCTGCGACCCGCGACCCGCGCTAAGCGTTTTGGACTGCGCCAGCCCTCTGGCGCTTTGCAATGAAAATCACGGGCGCCAAGGCCTGAGTTTTCCGGCACTGCGCTCGCACTTGATTTCAGTCGAAACTTTTGCGCAAGCACGTTCCACTTGTCTCAGAGTCACGCCGTAATCTCTCGATCTGCCTTGTTTGTGAACTTTGATTTTCGATTTCATTTCCCGATGCAAAACTGGCTGAAGATGGAGTCGAGCAGATCTTCCGTCGCCGTTTTACCGACGATTTCGCCGACGGCGTTGACGGCGATGCGCAATTCCCCCGCCGCCAGTTCCAGTGTTTCACCGGCGCGCAACACGTCCAGCGTGCGTCGTGTCGCCGCGCGCGCGCGGTTCAGCGCGTCCTGATGCCGTGAGTTGATCATCACTTGCAGCATCTCGGCCTTGATTTCACCCGACCACACCAGTTCCTTGATCGCGTCCTTCAACGCCTCAATCCCCTGCCCGCTCAGACAGCAGACATCCACGATGGGAACGCCGGCCTCCGGCACGGCTTGTTGTGACGATTCACTCGTTTCGTGCCGTGCCGGAGGCCGGCGTTCCTGCGCGCGGGTCTGCGGCCCGCAACTTGGCGGCAATATGAGCTTCACCGCCAAATCAATTTTGTTCCGCACCAAAATCCGTTTCTTGCCGGCGAACTCGGCGAAATACTTTTCATCGGCGGGCGTGAGCGGCTCGCTCGCGTCGAGCACGTGCAGAATGAACTCGGCCCGGGCCAGCGACTCGTGGCTGCGGCGGACGCCTTCCTGCTCGATTTCATCGCGCGCCTCGCGCAAACCCGCCGTGTCAATGAACACGACCGGCAGGCCGCGGATATTCGCTGTTTCCTCGATCGTGTCGCGCGTCGTGCCGGGAATCGGCGAGACGATGGCGCGGTCGTGGCCGAGCAATTGATTGAGCAGGCTGGATTTGCCCGCATTGGGTCGTCCGACAATCGCCGCGCGGATGCCGCGCCGCAAAATCTGTCCTTCGTTCGCCGTACGCAACAGTTCGTCCATGAACGTCACGCCGCGTTCCAGGCGTTTGAGCAGTTGCTCCTTTGTATCGGGTGAAATGTCTTCGTCAGGAAAATCAAGGTGCGCCTCGACGTGCGCGAGCGTCTGCATCATTTCATCGCGCAAGGCGTTGATGCGCTGCGACAGCTTGCCGGCGAGCTGTTCATTGGCGGCGGCCAGCGCGAGCTCGGTGCGCGAATGAATCAAATCGGCGACGGCTTCGGCCTGCGCGAGGTCAATGCGTCCGTTGAGAAAGGCGCGGCGGGTGAATTCGCCGGGTTCGGCCAGGCGCGCGCCGTTTTCCAAAAGCGTGTCGAGCACGAGCTTGGCGGGCAAAATGCCGCCGTGACAAGTGATTTCCGCCGTGTCTTCACATGTGAACGTATGCGGCGCGCGCATGACAGCGAGCAGCACTTCGTCCACGCTCCGGCCATGCCGGACGATTTTACCGTAATGAATCGTGTGCGTCGTCGCGGCGGACGGCTTCAACGAATTTTTCCCGACCGGCAGAAAACTTTTGTCTGCGACGGCGAGCGCCTGCGGACCGGATACGCGGACAACCGCCAACCCGCCTTCGCCGAGCGGAGTGGCAATGGCGGCGATGGTGTCGTCGAGCATTGGTCGAGGGTCGAATGTCAAGGGTCGAGAGTCAAAGCCGTATTTGCCCTCGACTCTCGTCTCTCGTCACTCGACTAATTTTCATGCCGGCAGTTGCCGGCCCGGTTTTCCGCGTCGCGGCCCTGCAAATGAGCCGGGCCTTCTCGTAACTTTTCTTCTGCAGATAATGCAGCAGCGCCGGATCGGCGTCGGATGGCAGTTGTCTGGCCAGTTCGTCAATGCGCGCAAAGAACTGGAGCAGGTCCGGTTTGGGATTGGCCGGGGGCATGGCCTTGACGCCGGCGTCCAGCTCGTCGAGGGCGTTGAGGAGATTTTTTCGACGGGCGCAGGCACGAAATTAAAACGGCAGGTGCGCAGCCAGGTTGGAAACCAGGGTTTCGAGCTGTTTGAAATGTCCGCGCAGATACCACGCGGTGACGAATCGTTCCAGACCGGTTGACGCGGCCAGCAGCAGTGAACTCATGAAATACAGTGCAAAAGCGTTGGGCGACGCGGGCTGCATGACGTACCACATGCCCTGGTAAAGAACCGCAATGGAAAGCGCGATGCCAATGCCCCAGGTGACCCACGGAATAATCGCCGGAACCGCGTCCAACAACCGCAATAGGAACATCGGACTCAATCCATAAATGACCAGCGTGAACGTCTGCTTGTATGTGTAGCGCCCGTGAAAAGTCTCCCCCAATATTTTTATCAGAACGGCGCAAACCACAATGGCCAGCAGCGTCAGCAGCGAATGCGCAGCTTCAAAAATCACCGCCTCGCCGACGGTGGATTTATGGATGCGGTGGAAGAGACCTGCCTGTGGTTCGCCCCATTCCACCAAACCAAAAACTTCCACGACCGCCACCATCAACATCATCGGAAACAAGTAAAGCACCAGCAAATATCCCAAGCTGCGCTGGGCTTTCACCACACGATCCCACGCCGCGCCGGTTTGAAAAATTAGGAACAGCGCCGTAATCATACGCGCAAAGTGATAACGGTTAAACCGTGTGCTGACAACTAAATCCGAATAATGGACGGGCGCGCGCCAGTTGCTTTCAAACCGCGCCGGTGTAGTTTAACGGCATGAACGCGGCACTTTTTACGGCGCGCGCAGGCGGGAAATGGCTTGCGATAACGCTGGCTGCGCTTGTGTTGGCCGGGTGCGTGACGCAAAAAATTGACTGGTCGGCGCGTGTCGGGAATTACACCTATGACCAGGCCATCATGGAACTGGGCCCGCCCGACAAATCCGCGAAATTGACCGACGGCACCGTTGTCGCCGACTGGCTTGCGCATCACGCCCAAACCATCGTCGCGCCGGAACCTTACTTTGCGCCGCCCGGCTGTTATTTTGGCCCGCTCACGCCCATGCGCACCGAAACTTACGTGCCCGCCCGATATTTGCGGTTGACCTTCGGCGCGGACGGCAAATTGAAAACGTGGAAGGAACTCGCCGGGTAAAATCCGCTTTCGCCGGCGCGTCGCGCGTGCTTAACTCGCCGTAATGAATGTGGATCTCGGCATCTGGAGCAAACTGACGAAAGTGGTCGTCGGTCTTGTCGTCCTTGCCTTTTTGCTGCTCATCGGGATGTGTTATCTGCCGCTCATCCAGCAAAACGAACGGATGCGCCGGGAAGTTCTGCGGCTGGACGCACAGCTTCAAAAAGAAGAGGAAAAATCCAGGCAACTCAAAACTGAGATTGAAGCGTTGCGGAATGATCCCAAAACCATCGAACGTTTGATGCGTGAAAAACTCGGTTACGCCCGGCCGGATGAAACGGTGGTGCGGTTTGAACCACCCGCGACGAACGCGCCGGCGCGGCAGTAGGATTTAGTTTGAATTCTTCGGTGCGTCCGGCGGGAGAATATTTCGCAGCCTAGCCGTGGTTTTGAAAATCTTGTCGCCGCGTTTCAAGGCAAGTTCGAGTTTGGTTCCAGCCGGACTGTTCCAAAAACGGCTTAAAGGCAGGACATTGGGGTCGGTGCGCCATTTTGTGGCATCGAGTTCGCCGATTTTCAACAGCACATCATCGTTTCGAATTCCCTCCTCATAAGCCGGACTCCCATCCACAACGTGAGCAACCAGGTCATCGTTTTGCGAATCACGCGGCACAAAAACCGCGCCGAGGCGATTATGCTGGTAAGGCAGAGGTGGTGTCGTTTGGGGCCGCACATAAACGATGCCCTGCTTGCCATCAATGACCATGTCCAGTCGTTTCAACGCGACGATGCCAAGTGATGCCTCATATTTCGGGTCGGTCGCCAGCTCGGCCTGATTTGCCTCCATGACCGGCACCTCGGTCAGCGTCAACGGGCCGAAAGAGATTTCGTGTGCGAATGACTCTTCCTTCACAACCAAGCCAGCCCCCGGCATATAACCCGCATCGAGTGTGATGGGCTGGTTGGTATGAGTCGCTTTCCACGCCCGCCATTTTCTTGGGTGAAGTACAACTCCATGGTCGTTCCCGGTATCCACATCGACCACTACGGTCCCGCCGTTGTCGTCTGGGACTTCCAGTTTCAAAATTTCCGGATGGGGTGGAATGCGGAATTTTTCCCAACCCAAGGATTCTTTTGGAACATTTGTCAACAGGCTTACCGCCGGGACGACAAGGTCCAGATGGATGATGCCGTTGCTCAGGGCCGGCCAGCCCACAGCGCCATCCGCTTCCTGGGCCCATTTGAAGTACGCCGGCAACTCCATCACGTCAAGGGAAACCCTGGCATTCGTTATTCCAAAATCCAGATTGCACAATTCGGTCGTTCCAACGGCGAATCGTCCCGGGTTGATTTTTTGATTTGGATCTGACGGCGCTATTTTCAATCCCAGTTTCTGTGCCGTGGTCGAAAAAAGAACCTGATTAAAACCCGCCCCCGTATCGTAAACAAACCGGACCGGCCGGCCGTTGATTTTCGCATTGATCCAGATGCGCTCGTCAACACTGGCAGCACGGGGAACGTTTAAACAGAAGCCCGACAGAATGATGGCCAGGAGAAATCGGTTCACGCAGGCATCATGCCGCGACGGATGGAGAATTTTCAACGACGATTTCTCTGATTTGGTCAGCGCTATCAGCCGGCCCGTCATTTTCGATTTACGATATACGATTTACGCCATGGACGGCGATTGAGTGTGGGACGCGTAAATCGCAATTCGTAAATCGTAAACCCACTCACACGGTCATGATTTCTTTTTCCTTGTTGGCGAGGTGCTGGTCAATCTTGGCACTGTATTGGTCGGTCAGCTTTTGCAGATCCTTTTCGGCCTGTTTTTCCTGATCCTCGGTGATGCCGCTGTCGTGCGCGTGTTTTTTCAACAGTTCCATCGCGTCACGGCGCACGTGACGGACCGCCACGCGCCCGTCCTCGGCCATTTTCTTGGTGATCTTCACGAACTCCTGCCGCCGCTCCGTGCTCAATTCAGGAAAAGCGAGGCGGATGACCTTGCCCTGCACCGCCGGGTTCAGGCCGAGGTTCGCCTTTTGAATCGCCTTCTCAATCGGATGCGTCGAGTTTACGTCCCACGGCTGGATGACCAGCATGCGCGGCTCCGGCGTGGTGATGCCGGCCAGTTCGCGGATGCGCATCTGCGAGTCGTAAACCTCCACAATGATGTTTTCGACCAGCGACGCGGACGCCTTGCCGGTACGCACGCCGGCGAATTCGTTCACGACCACCTGCTCGGTCTTGATCATCTTGTCCTCTGCTTCCAGCAAAATATCGTCGGGCGTCATAGTGTTTGCAGGCTAACAATGAATCCGCGCCGGGTCGAATGAAAATTCGATTGTCAGGTGGGGTAAGCAGCCTGTCCCACCCTGCGGCGATTCCCGCGAGCCGGGAAAGGTGCAGACTGGGAGAAAAGCGGCGGAGGGCCGCCGCAGTCCAAGACGCGGTGCGATTACCTGCGACTTTCGGTCTGCGCGAAGCGTCGTGGAGTGCGCCAGTCCTCTGGCGCTTTCCAAATGGACGCTGAATGGTTGTATCCTGTCGGCATTGCACCAAGTTCCACCCATTGCTAAACTGTTGAGCGTGGCGGACATCGTTTTAACCACGCTCAACGCGAAATACATCCACGCTGCTTTTGGCCTGCGCTACCTGCTGGCCAATCTCGGCCCGCTCCAGCCGCGCGCGTGCCTCGTGGAGTTCGACATCAATCAACGTCCGCTCGACATCGCGGAAGTGCTGCTGGCGCGCAATCCGAAAATCATCGGCTTCGGCATTTACATCTGGAACGTCGAGCCCACGATCGAAGTTATAGCCGCAGTCAAACGCGTCCGGCCGGACATCAAAATCATTCTTGGCGGACCGGAGGTCAGTTATGAAACCGAAAACCAGCCCATCGTTCAACTGGCCGACCACGTCATCACCGGCGAAGCCGATTTGAAGTTTGCGGAGGTGTGCCGCGAATTACTCGGTAGGGCCGAGCTGCCGCTCGGCCAGGACGCGCAGCAGCGCGTCCCTACCACGTCGCCCAAAATCATTCCCGCCGAACTGCCGGACTTTTCACAAATCGTTTTGCCCTACGACCTCTACACCGACGACGACATCGCGCACCGCATCATCTACGTCGAGGCGTCGCGCGGCTGTCCGTTCACGTGTGAGTTTTGTCTGTCGTCGCTCGACATTCCAGTGCGCCAGGTTCCCCTGCCCGCTTTGCTCGAACAGTTACAACGATTGCTCGACCGCGGCGTGAAACAGTTCAAGTTCGTTGACCGCACGTTCAATCTCAACGTGGATATCAGCAAAGCTATTCTCGAATTCTTTCTGGAGCGCTATCAGCCCGGTCATTTTTTCCACTTTGAAATGATTCCCGACCGATTGCCCGAAGCGCTGCGCGAAGTCATCACGAAGTTCCCGCCGGGCGCGTTGCAATTCGAGGTCGGGGTTCAGACGTTCAACGAGGAAGTCGGCGCGGCCATCAAACGCCGGCAGAATTATGAACGGCTGGAAGATAATTTCCGTTTTCTTCGAAGCCAGACTGGCGTTCACATCCACGCCGACTTGATTG
>DAIRTX010000075.1:0-17630 GCA_036803685.1 Verrucomicrobiota bacterium
CGCGCGCGCAGTTCCGGCGTCAGTCGCAGGTAGGTGTGTTGCGTCTCCGCCGCCCAACGGCGCATGGTGAAATCGGCGGAGGCGGGTTGTCCGCTGATGACGTGGGCACCGAACACGTCCGCCAGCGCGAAGTCGGAGCGGGGTTCACCCCATTCATTGCAGCGGCCGGCTTCGCCCGTGGCAATGAGGCCGCCGCCACGTTCAACAAAACGCCGGACGGCGGCGATTTGGGCGTCGGACAGGGCGGCGAGGTTGGGCAGGATGAGAACGGAAAACTGGTCCGCGTCGCGCGCGATGTGGTCCGCGTGGACCGGAAGGTAGGGAATGCGGGCGCGGACGAGCGCGTTGGTCCAGCCGCGCCAGGGCAGTTCGACCAGTTCGTCGGGATTGTCGCGTCCGTAGAAGTCGGTGTTCGACTGCGACCAGACCAGCCCGACTGTGGCGATGGGCCGGCGGTTGATCAGGTATTGTTGGTTCTTCGCGTGCCAGCGAAGGACCGGCCCGGCGGTGCGGAACATGCGCTGGTCTTCCTGATACGCGCCGACGTGGTGCCACCACGGCTGAATGCCGCCGGCGAAACCTTCCAGCATCCAGAGCCGCGCTTCGGGTTCAGGTTTGCTGGCCAGCCGGAACTGGGGCCGGCCCGCCTGATACATGGCCATGCTTTCGAGAATGAGTTTGTCCCAGCCGAGCAGGCCGTGAATCAACTTGCCCGCCTCGCCATTGTGCTGAAATCCCGTGGCATCATTCCGCGCCTGCTCGTCGAGCATCACAATCTCCGACCGTTCGCAGATCGCCTTGTAATCGCGGAACTTCTGGGCCTGGGCGGGAATCGTGCCGCTGTTCATTCCGAGCCAGAGACAATGCGGTCCGCCGGCTTCGCGCGTGGTGCGATTGAACAGGTCCCAGACTTCGAGCCGGCGCGCGTAGTTCCACTGGACCCACTGGCGATAGACCGGATCGTCCCAATTCTTCGCGAGCGGAACCGGCTGGCCGGCCTGGTCGTGAAACTTGCGCTGACAATTTTCGCAGTAGCAGATGCTGTCGCGCTCCAGGCCGTTCCAGTTGTTGTCCGTGATTCCCTCCGGGTGCGAGCGCTCGATGATTTCGCGGAGCACGGACGGAAGGTATTGATCGTAATAAGGGCTGTTGACGCACGTGACGTAGAGGCCGGTGTTCCGATACGGCTGGCCGCCGGCGTCCAGGGTGAACCAATCCGGGTGCGCGCGATAAAAGTCCTCATGCGCGCGATTGGAATCCATGCGGGCGAGCACGGCCAGTCCGTCCTCGTGCGCGGCGCGGGCGAGTTCGCCGTAAAGATCGCGGTCACCGAGCGCGGCGGCGCGATAATGCAGCGGAAACTTGCTGGGATAATAGGCAACAATGCCGCCGGCATTGATGATGACGCCCTGAATCTGCGTGCGCTTCCAGTGCTGCCGCCACCAGGCGATGTCGTATCGTTGCGGGTCAATCTCCGTGATGTTCGTCTGCCCCCAGCGCAAGGCGCGGCGATACCACGGGAGCACGCCGCCCGGATCGGCTTTGGTGGAAACAGAAACATCCTTCGTCGCGCCCGCGGCCAGCGCGATGAAATCAACACCTGCGAACACGACGGTCGCGGCGGCGCTTTTTTTGAGGAAGGCGCGGCGGGTTTCGCGTGGTTGAAGGGTCGTTATGCGGTCAGTTTATGTCCACGCGCAGCGTTCGCACCAGAATGAACTCGCTGCGGTTTTGGGCCATGCTCTTGATCCCATAAACGTAAACCGGGCACCAGCCTTTGTCGCATGGGCTGGATAAACTGGTTGAAGGTTGAGGGTTGACCGGTCGTCGCTCCGCTTTGACCCGGCAAGGAGTTGAAGGTTGAGCGTTAAAGAAAACGCCGCCCTTTTCCGCGAACTGCCGGAAAGTTTCAAAGTTGGCCAACCTTTGCCGCAGAAACAAACTGGCGGCGCGGCAGCGCCGCCCTACCACAAATCAAAAACGGTAGGGCTGACCTGCCGGTCAGCCCAGATATTGGGGATGCGCAGCAACGCATCCCTGCCAAAAACAAATCGGAGGACATCCAATGTATCCCGTCCGGCCAGTCGTTTTTCCGCGGCTGCGAGCTGCTTGCAGCTTGATGCGCTAAACCGCCAACGCCGCGAGTGCCTGGTCAATGGACAGGAATCAAACTGAATCAAACCCAATCAAACCGGTTGAAACTGCCGGGAAAAATCAAAACCGGAGGCTGGAATTCACTTTACTCGCCGCGTTTCTAGGATATCCTCCCCCTCCTGAATTTTTCGGAATCAGCACAGGTTTATGGCAAAACTTACGGTTCGTGATTTGGATGTCCGCGGCAAACGCGTTTTCCTGCGCGTGGATTATAATGTGCCGCTGGAAGAAAAAGATGGCCAGATGGTCATCACCGATGTCACGCGCATCGTCGAGACGCTACCTACGCTGAAACTGCTCATTGAGAATGGCGGCAAGTTGATTTTGACCGCGCACCTCGGCCGGCCCAAAGGCAAACGCGACGCAACCATGTCGCTGAAGCCGGTCGCAGCCAAATTGTCCGAGCTGCTCGGCAAACCCGTCGGGTTCGTGGACGATTGCATCGGCGAAAAGGTCGAGAAAGCCGTTGTCGGCATGAAAAATGGCGACGTGGTGCTGCTCGAAAACGTCCGTTATTACAATGAGGAGGAGGCCAATGACCCGGCGTTCGCCGAAAAGCTCGCGCAGGTCGCCGACGTTTATGTGAACGACGCGTTCGGCTCGGCGCATCGCGCGCACGCCTCGACGGAAGGCGTCGCCCGCGTGGTCGCCAAACGCGGCGACAAGTGCGCCGCCGGTCTGCTGATGGAACGCGAATTGAAATTTCTCGGCGATGAATTGGACAAACCGGCGCGTCCGTTCGTCGTCATTCTGGGCGGCGCAAAGGTTTCCGACAAAATCAAGGTGATTGACCGGCTGCTGGAAAAGGCCGACACGATTTTGATTGGCGGCGCGATGGCTTACACGTTCCGGCTGGCGCAGGGTTACCAGACCGGCAAATCGCTGGTTGAGCCGAATGCGACCAATATCGCCAAGTCGGCTCTCGAAAAAGCCAAGGCCAGGAAAGTTCAATTCCTTTTGCCGGTGGACGACGTGGTGGCCGTGCCGGTGAAGACCGACAAGCTCGATAAAAAGGGCAAGCCGGTCATCGAATGGCAGAATCCGCGCGCGAGTTCGGACATGAATTGTCCGGCTGATGCGGCAGGGCTGGACATCGGTCCGGCAACGGTCAAGGCGTATTCGGATGTGGTGGCCAGGGCGAAGACAATTTTATGGAACGGACCCATGGGCTTGTTTGAAAACAAACAATTTGCCGCCGGCACGAACGCCGTCGCGCAGGCCGTGGCGGATGCGACACAAAAGAACGGCGCGAAGAGCATCATCGGTGGCGGCGACAGCGTGAAGGCGCTCAACCAGGCCAAACTGGGCGACAAGGTGACGTTCATGAGCACCGGCGGCGGCGCGAGTTTGGAATTTTTGGAAGGCGCGGTCCTGCCTGGCGTCGCGGCGCTGAGCGAGAAATAATTTATCCTCCTCGTCCTTCGTCCTCGTTCTCGTAATCGAGATGCCGAGGACGAGGGCGAGGACGATTTAAGACATGAACAAAGAACGTAAATTGATTATTGCCGGCAACTGGAAGATGAACAAAACGGCTGCCGAGGCGCTGGCGTTGGTCAGCGACCTCAAGCTGGAATTGGCCAATATCAGGGAAGTGGACATCGTCATCTGCCCGCCATTCACGGCGCTGGAATCGGTGTCGAAGGTCATCCTTGACTCGAACCTCCGGCTCGGCGCGCAAAACATGAGCGCGCAGAATTTCGGCGCGTTCACCGGCGAGATTTGCGCCGGTATGCTCAAGGAATTTTCCGTGCGCTACGTCATTCTCGGCCATTCCGAGCGGCGCCAGTATCAAAAGGAATCCAACGCGCTCATCGCCAGAAAAGCGGCGGCGGCCCATGGTGCCTCGCTCAAACCCATCGTCTGTGTTGGTGAAACGCTCGCCGAGCGCGAGGAAGGACAGACGGAAAAGGTTTTGGAGACGCAAGTACGCGGCAGCCTCGCCGGTTTGACGAAGGAACAAATGGTTGAGACCATCATTGCTTACGAACCGGTTTGGGCCATTGGCACGGGCAAAACGGCGACCACGCAGCAGGCGCAGGACGCGCACGCCTTCATTCGTTCGCTGCTGGTGAAGGTTTTTGACGAAGCCGTCGCCAAAAAAGTCCGCATTCAATACGGCGGCAGTGTGAAACCGGCGAACGCGCTCGAGTTGATGGGCCAGCCGGACGTGGACGGCGCGCTGGTCGGCGGGGCGTCGCTCGAAGCGCGAAGTTTTGCTGACATTATTAAAAATTCAATATAGAAATTGATTATGAGTTTCATCGTTGGAATTTTGACATTTTTTCTGGTTATCAATTGCGCATTGTTGATTCTGCTGATTTTGATTCAACTGCCAAAGAAAGACGCCGGTGCCGGCATGGCGTTTGGCGGGGCGGCGGCGGACGCGCTGTTTGGCGCGGGGTCGGGCAACGTGCTGACCAAGGTCACGAAATACTCGACCATAATTTTCTTCGCCCTGGCCCTGGTTCTCGGCTATTTGCAAGACCGGGTGCATAAACAAGGCAGCGCATTGGAATTTGAAAAACAAGTTCAACAAAAGCAACAAATGCAAATACCGGTTTCCGCGCCCCAGCCGGTGACGCCGCCCGCTGCCCAGCCGGCGACTGCGTCAACCAACACTTTGCTGTTATTGCCCCTGTCTGCGCCAACCAATGCCCCGGCCGCGCCGACGCAATCGAAATAACGCGATGGCCATTTCCCAACGCGCCCGGCGGATTTTTTCGCGGGCGCGTTTTTGTTTTGGGACGGGCGGTGTAATTTTGCTTGGGGTTGTTGTTTGTGGTTTGTTCCCGGGCTGTCTTCGCCGCGAGCGGCCCGCCGACGTTACCATCCTCAACCAGGCTGAACCTGAATCGCTCGATCCGGCGATTGTTGTTGGCCAGGCCGATATGCGGGTGGTGCAGGGTTTGTTTGAAGGGCTGACACGCTTTGATCCCCAAACGGCCCGGCCAATTCCCGGTCTGGCCGAAAGCTGGGAAATCTCGCCGGACGGGGTCACTGGCACGTTTCATTTGCGGACCAATTTGGTTTGGTCCACCGGCGAACCCATCACGGCGGACGATGTGGTGTATTCCTGGATTCGCGCGCTCGATCCGGCGACGGCCTCCAATTACGCCGGACAACTTTTCTATTTGAAAAACGCGGAGGATTTCAACGCGGGAAAAATCAAGGATGCTTCTCTCGTCGGGGTGCATGCGCCCGATCGTTTCACCGTGCGCGTCGAATTGAACCATCCCACGGCGTTTTTCCCTGATATCTGCGCGCTGCCGGCACTTTACGTCGTGCCACGCCAGACCATTGAAAAATATGGCGACGCCTGGCTCAAGGCGCGTCCATTGCCCAGCAGCGGGCCGTATGAACTGGCTTATTGGCGGCTGAACGACAAGATTCGCCTGCGCAAAAATCCGCGCTACTGGGACGCTGCAAATACACGGTCCGAAATCATTGATCTTCTGCCGGTTGGTTCGCCGAACACGGCGTTAAACCTGTACACCCGCGGACAGGCGGACATAGTCTGGGATGCGGCGCTCATACCATCCGAGTTGCTGGACGTGCTGCTCAAGCGGCCGGACTTCCACAAATTCAATTACCTCGGCACCTATTTTTTTCGTTTTAACGTGACGCGAAAACCATTTGACGACCCGCGCGTGCGCCAGGCGCTGGCGCTGGCGGTTGACAAGGAACGCATCATCAAAATCGTCGCCCGGGCCGGCGAGCAACCGGCCTCGCATTTCGTGCCCGATGGCACGGCCCATTACACTTCGCCCGACGGGCTGGGTTACGATCCGGCGTTGGCGCGGAAATTACTGGCTGAAGCCGGCTATCCCGGAGGCCGGGGGTTTCCCCGTTTTTCATACACCTTCAACGCCTCCGCCGGTGGCGCGGCAAAAATTCATGAGAATGTGGCGGTTGAACTCCAGCAAATGTGGCGCGATGAACTGGGCATCCCAATGGATTTAAGGCAGATGGAATGGGCGGCATTTCTAAGCGCGCAGGCGCATCTCGACTATGAGGTTTCGCGCTCAAGCTGGACTGGCGATTACGACGACGCAAATACGTTTCTCGGCATGTTCATCAGCAATGGCGGCAATAACCGCACCGGCTGGAAAAACGCGCGTTACGACGCGCTCATCAGTGAGGCCAACGAGCAGACGGACGTGAAAACCCGCGAAAAACTTTTCCAACAGGCCGAAATGATTCTCGTGCGCGACGAAGTGCCCATCGTGCCGATTTACTTTTATGTCGGCGTCAATTATTACGACACCAACAAAATTCAGGGCATTTACCCGAACATCCTCGACGAGCATCCGTTGCAAGCCATCCGCAAAACGGGTCGAGGGTCCAGAGTCGAGGGTCGAGAGCTTGATAACGTAAACAAACAATGAAAGGAATGGGAGAATGAAAACACGATTCCGTTTTGAAAAACTGGAGGTCTGGCAGGAAGCCAGAAAAATCAATCAAGTTATTTACCGGCTCACCCGCAAATTCCTCAGGGAGGAATTATTTGCCATGACGTCGCAAATCCGCCGCGCTTCCATTTCCGTTTCGTCCAACATTGCGGAAGGTTCCGGCCGAAATTCAGACAAGGACTTTGCGCACTTTCTTGAACAATCTTACGGTTCGCTCATGGAAGTCGCATCCATTTTTTACCTCGCGCTTAACGAAGGCTATGTCAAGGAAAGCGATCTCGATCCGCTTTTTGACGAACTGGAAAGGCTCGCAAAACGCACCGCCTCTCTGAACCGTTCGCTTTTCGTTCCAACTTCGAAAACCCCATTCAACCGCACCAAGTCTCCGGCTCTCGACCCTCGACGCTCGACCCTCGACTAAAATGTATTTTCTAAAACGCCTGATATTCGCGATTCCGCTGCTGCTCGTCATCAGCGCGCTGGCGTTTGTTCTCGTGCGCCTCGCGCCGGGCGGTCCATTTGACCGCGAGCGCGCGCCGGCGTCGCCGGAAATCGAACGTCACTTGAAGGCCAAGTACCATCTCGACGAACCGGTTTGGAAACAGTACTCCCGCTACCTGGGCGATCTGGCACACGGTGATTTCGGTGTCTCTCTCAAATACCGCAACCACACGGTCAACGACATTATCGCGCAAGGCCTGCCGGTTTCGATGACGCTGGGTTCGCTTGCGTTTTGTTTTGCCATGGGCGTGGGCTTGCCACTCGGTTTTTTTACCGCGGCGCGGCGCGGGCGATGGGAAGATTACACGGGCAGTTTTCTGGCCATGCTCGTCGTGTGCGTGCCAGGATTCGTCGTCGCACCGCTGTTGATCCTGGCTTTTTCCATCAAATGGAATTTGCTGCCCGTTGCGTTGTGGGAATCTCCCTGGCACGCGATTTTGCCGACCATCGCGCTCGGCTTGTTTTTCGCCGGCAAAGTCGCGCGGCTGATGCGCGAGGGCATGTTAAACGCGATGCAATCCGAGTTCGTCACGGCCGCCCGTTCCAAGGGTCTGGGCGAAAATTCACTGCTGCTCAAACACGCCTTCCGCATCGCCGTGCTGCCCGTCGTTTCCTATTCCGGCCCGATGCTGGCCGATTTGTTGACCGGCTCGTTTATCATTGAAAACATCTTTCAAATTCCCGGCATCGGTGTGTTTCTCGTCAACAGTTCGCTGAACCGCGATTACACCGTCGTCGTCGGCCTTTCGCTGCTTTATGCCGCGCTGCTCATCGTGCTGAATCTGATTGTGGATTTCGCCTACACCCTGCTCGACCCGCGCGTGAAATATGAATAATTCAGACGAAAGTCGAAAGCCGGGAATCGAGGGCAGCCAGTCGCATCGTGACACTGCCCCCATTTTCTCCCTCTCCTCCCCCAAGGGAGGAGAGGGCCGGGGTGAGGAGGCGCAAGGTTTTCCGGCTCAAATCCCCTCACCCCAGCCCTCTCCCCGCTCGGGCGGGGAGAGGGAGACCGGGGCAGTGTCAAGATGTACCCAAGTCAGCCTGACGCCCGGCCGGCGGGCTTGGAAACGTTTTCAAAAAAATCACGTCGCCGTCATCAGTGCGTGTTATCTCGCTTTCCTGCTGATGGCACTCGTCGCGTGGCCCATCGTCCTGAAAGTTTCCGGCGGAACCTTTGCTCAAATCCACAATCCCGACCGGCTTTCTGACGCGCAATTTGCGCCTCCGGGCGCTCAACACTGGTTCGGGACGGACGTTCACGGACGCGACGTTTTTTCCCGCGTTCTGTTTGGCGCGCAAATTTCACTGCTCGTCGGCATTGTCGGTGCGGGCGTGAGCCTCGTCATCGGCGTGCTGTGGGGCGCGATTGCCGGTTACGTGGGCGGGCGCGTGGACAGCGCGTTGATGCGCGTCGTGGATGTTCTTTATTCGCTGCCTACGATTATTTTCGTGATTGTTTTGCTGACCACGCTGGGCGAATTGCTCAAGCAATCGCACTTTGTCGAAAATTCGCCCGCGCTCACCAGACAACTTCGCGTCGGGTTGCTGTTCGTTGGCCTCGGCGCGGTGTCGTGGCTGACCATGGCGCGAATCGTGCGCGGGCAGGTTTTGTCTTTGCGGACGCGTGCGTTCGTGGAAGCGAGCCGCGCGCTGGGCGGCGGGCCGGTGCGGATTTTGGCGCGGCACATCATCCCGAACGTTTTTGGCGTCGTGATTACCTATCTCGCGCTCACGGTGCCGGCCATCGTGCTTTACGAATCGTTCCTGAGCTACCTTGGTTTGGGTGTGCAGCCGCCGATGGCGAGCTGGGGCACCCTCATCGCGGAAGGCGTTTCGCAAATCAACCCGATCCGGATTTACTGGTGGTTGATTGCATTTCCCGGTGGCGTGCTGGTGACGACGTTGCTGGCGCTGAACTTTCTCGGCGACGGCCTGCGCGACGCATGGGATGTGAAGGGCCGAAATTGATAATAGATGAACCGAAGCCGAATGGCTAGGATGGGATGGAAGCATGAGCAGTACAGATCAGAATTGGGAACAGTGGGAGGCGATGCCTGACTTTCGACGTCGTGCACAAAAGCTGATTGAAAAACACCGTTCGATCCAGAAAACGTCAACAGAAGAATATCTCGCAAAGAAACGTAGCGAACTTGCTCTCGAACTCGAAGGCAAAAAGTTGATTTACCTCGACACTAATCATTGGGTAAATCTTTGTCATACTGTAGTGCAGAACCACCAATACCTGCCTGTCTACAATGAGATTCTGAGGTTGCTAGAAACACAAAGACAGAAAGGCCACATTTACTGTCCGGTAAGTTTTGCTTTGTTTGAGGAGTTAATGAAGCAGAACGACATTACAACTCGTCAGGCCACTGCTCGCATCATGGATTTATTGAGTGGCGGTGTTTGCCTTCGAAATTGGGTAGACATCGTGAAAGAGGAGTTTGCAAGGCATATTTGTCGCGTATTCCACATCGATAATATGTATCAAACAGCGTTGCCGATTTGGACAAAAGCTTCTTACTGGGCAGGTGAACATACATTTGAGTTTCCCGAGCTGACGTCGGAAGAAAAAACGCTCAGGGAAAAGGTTTACATTGATCTGCGCTGGGGAATGACCATCGAGGAATATCAAAGTATGCCGGGCTGGATTCCCACACCCGATGTATTCGCGACCACTTGGTTGGAAGAGGGTGAAAGGGCGAAAGCTTCCCAAACAGAATCACGTCCTAACTTTGAGACATTAATACGCCAGAGGCGACGTCAACTACTCTGCGAATTACAAAACGAGCTCGTGCAAATGCTAGCCCTCTGCCACGGTGTCCCGGGCAGCCCTGACGATCACATTACTGCGCTGCTCAACCCAATCATTGAGGGTCGAGAGCCGAACGCTTTGCCATTTGTGGAGGTGGTCGCTGGCTTGGATGCCGTAATCGCTATGGAGTCAACAAGGAAGGTACAGGCGAATGACATGCTGGACTACCTCCACGCCGCGCAATCGATACCATATTGTGATGCTGTATTTTGCGATAATTTCATGGCGCAGAAGATGCGTAACAGACCACTTGAATTCGGAAGGATTTACCAGACGGAGATAGGAAGTCGTCCGGAGGAGATCGTCGCCTACCTGAAGGGGTTGGCAATATGAACGATCCAGACAAAGATCAGCAACCTCTCGCTTTTCTGTTATCTCCAAAGTTCCAGGAAATTTTGCGGAAATCGTTTGAGAAACATAGAAGGTCGCCGGAGGTTTCAGCTGATACCTATTTTGCACAGAAAATCCTAGAACTTAAGAATGAATTGGCAGGCAGAAAAATTATCTATTTGGATACTAATCATTGGATAAATCTGCGGCATGTAGTGTTGAACAACCCGCTCGAAAAGCTGGGTTACCGGGAGATTCTAAAACTCTTAGGGGATTTACATGACCAACGACGCATTTGCTGCCCGATCAGTTTTCTGCTTTTCATCGAATTGATGAAGCAGAATGACCCCGTTACGCGAGTCCATACGGCGAGAATGATGGATCGTTTTAGCGATGGTATATGTTTCCAATTTCCTCTTGAGATGGCGCGCGCTGAACTGCGACATTTACTTTTGGAACAGATACGCAGTTTCCCCCGTGAGTTGAAAGCTTGGGTGTGGACGAAAACCGGCTTCTTGGGCGGAGAATTATTTCCGACATTGCCATCCATACCCGACGTGACAAACAGTCTTATACAAAAAGCCTGGACGGACTTCATGTGGGACATGCGTTTAGAGCAGATCTTGGAAGCCAAAATTGGCTCACTCGGCGCTGGGACAGATTTCTGGGAAAAGTATGCAGCAGCCTCTAACGCTGATGCCGTTTTCTACCGCTCATCAAACTTGAATTATGTGGAAGTACTGCAAAGGGAGAAGGCGCTGCTTGTCCGCAAGCTAATACAAGATGAACTCCCGTCAATCGGCCAAGAACTTTGGGATGCATTCCCAGAGTGCCGAGATCCGAGCAAACTGCGCCAGCCTAGAGAATCTGATTACAGCCCACTCAATCTTCCATCGTTGCAAATATTGGCCGGAATCAGCGCTTCTGACATGTTGAGCACGATGAAATTCGAAGCCAATGACATGTTGGATTTTCGTCACGCTGCGTTGGCAATTCCCTATTGTGATGCGGTTTGCTGTGACAATCCAATGGCTACCCGATTGCGCAATAAACCCTGTGAGTTTGGAAAAGTTTATGGTGCCCAGATTTTGGGTCGCGTGGAAGAGGTACTTAATTATTTAAAGACGTTGACGACATGAAATCGCTAATCAAACAATGGGAAATCGCGCACCAAACCGAAGCGTTATTTACGCTGACAGCCCCATCGAGTTTCCCATAATGAGTCTCGTCACCTCGACTCCTACAGGTAAAGACGATAATCCCTCATCCGCCACTTCAAAAATGCCGAGCAATGCTGTGGTGTGGCCTTGTTGCGCATTGGCCAATAGGCGTTGAAATCCTTCTCCAGTTTTCGCAATTCGCGGATACCAATCCGGGCCAGGCGTTTCGCCTCGGAATTATTCCCCGCCGCCCGCGCCTGCTGCCACAGCATGAACCGGCATGACTGGGTGGCCATGCGGGCGGCCAAATCCAATTCCAGCGCGAGGATTTTTGCCTTGGGAGGGACGGCGTGTCGCTGTCCCATTTTAAGAAGCGCTCTTTGTTTCTCAATTTCCTTCAAGGTGGCGCGGATGTTTTGGCCGGAAATCCACGCGTGATGTTTCAATCCGTTCCGGCAAAACAATTCGTGCTGTTCCGGCGGTGGGACGGTGATGGCGGTTCCCAGCGGCGTTTCATTGGGAACGGCGAATTTCAACTTCCGATGTGCCCGGCCGAGCGCAAACGCCGCTTTGGCCGCGTTGCCGGTCGGATCCTTGAAAACATCGCGGCTCAAAACCGGGATGAGCTTCGCCTCATCAAAGGTTTTGGCGCACCAGCTCAGCGACGCGCCGGCAAGGTAGGGGAGATAACTGACGGCGAGCGGCTGCGGATGGCCGCCGTCACCCCAATCGGTGATGAGATAACCAATGGCACCGTGTCTGCGCCCGGCTTGGGCGGCGGCGCGCAGGTTGGCCAGTGCGTTGTCATGCCGGCCAATCAAGGTCTGCCACGTTGAAGTGCCGGGACAGACGTAAAACGGGATTTTTGCTTTGGCAAACAACGCAGCTTCTTTTTCAAACGGATGATTTGCTTCGTAACCCCAATTGAGCGCGATGAGGTTCGGAGTTCCGCCTTTAGGCGGTTCGGATGATTTGTTGCAAACGCCGCCTGAAGGCGGAACTCCAAACGAGAGTAATTCAGGAATAAGCTTTGGGTATTTCAAAATGATGTCGCCCCAGAACATCGTCCGTTTGCCACGCGCGGAAACCTCCCGATGAATCTGCTTAAGGAAATCCAGATAAACCCGGCCCTGACCTTTTGCCGCGCAAAGTTTTTTGCTCTGGCCACGGCCCAGGTCCCAGGTCTCGTCGCAACCAACGTTGAAGAAGCGGCTCCTGAAGTTCGGCAGCAGTTCATCGTAAAGCTTGCGCAGGAAGGGCAGGGTGCCGGAATGATTCGGCGCGAGTGTCGAAGGACGGCGGACAAATTCGCCGCTGTAGTCGGGGTAAGGTCCGGAGACTTCGGCCAGTTTTTTAAGCCGGGGATGCTCCAAAAAATACCGCAAGTGGCCGAAGGAATTTTGGTTTGGCACGAGGTCAATGCCAAGTTGCTGGCAGCGCGCGTCGAGCTTGCGAACCTCTTCGCCGGTCAGCGCACCCCAGCTTTGCCAGACTGATTGGTGGTGGCGGTAGGCGAACGTGTGTTCGGTATAGAGTTGAAATTCGTTGATTTTGAAATCGGCGAGGTGCTCGACCAGTTCGAGCAGTGTTTCGAGCTTGGGCACGCGACCGCGCGAGATGTCGAGCATCACACCGCGCCGCGCAAAGTCCGGCCAGTCGCGGATTTTCAGGCACGGCAAACGGCGGCCGTATTGGCGCAATAATTGTCGCAATGTGGCAACGGCGGCATGCAAACCGGGAGCTTCACGAAACTCGATTCGCACGCCGTTGCGGTCAATGGTTAGCTTGTAGCCCCCGGCATGTGTCGGGGCGGATTTGCTGCGAACGGCACGGATGGTTGCGGGCGGAGCGCCGGTCTCCGACCCGGCGCGTTGGAGTTCACGCTTTAGCGTGCCGCCCGAACAAGCTAAAGCTTGAACTCCAACGTGATCTTCGCGCCGGGTCGGAGGCCGGCGCTCCAATCCGGTTGGCAACCGCCCGGCGACGGAACGCGCCACGTCATCCGGCAGCAAGGTGTCGAGTTGCAGCGTGGCGCGCCGGGGCAGGGTGAACGTGCCCGGGCAAAGCTTCAGCGAACGCGGCGCGGGCAGCAGGTTCAAGGCAATGCGGTTTGGCATCGGCGTTTAGTTAGCCACAAATTGCCCTTGGATAAAACCTGTAAATCTATCCCCCTCAAATGACATTTTTCAGCCGGGCCGGAGAACGGCTTTTTGCTTGCTTGTCATTCTTTGCGGGAGTATTAGCAGCGAAACTCAATCAAGATTATGGGATCAATATTCTTCGGGTGCGTCATCGGCTTCATCGGTTGGTTTCTCGTCCGTTATCTCGCCGCAGGTTTTTACACCGTGAACCAGAACGAACGCGCGGTGAAGACCAGCTTCGGCCGCGCCGAGCGCGTGGGAACTGCCACCACCGCGCAGGACCCCATAACCGGCGAAGCCAACATCACGCTCATCCCGCGCAACTCCGAACTGCTCGGTCAACTGGTCGCCGCCACGCAGACGCCGAAGGCGGGGGCGAAATAAATTTCTTTAACACTAAAAGTTATGACCGAAATTGAGCAACTGAAACAAGAGATTCAAATTCTCAACGCAAAATTGCAAGCTTCCGAAAAACTAGGGCGCACGTATCTTCAGAATGTAGCGCACCAACTGACGGCTCCTCTTGGAGCTATTAAATGGAGTATCGAAGGGCTAAAAGACGAACACGTTCCGATACATCGTAAGGGCAACCTGTTGAGATCGGTTTATTCGCAAGCTACGATCCTCGTTCATCTAATTAAAAACTTTGCATTAATGTCGAACCTGGAGGCGGACGAGCAACTTGGGCAAATGCGCAATCAGGAGGATGTAGATGTGATGCTACTGGCCATCAATTTAACCAACGACTTTCAACCTCAAGCTGCCGACCAAGGCCGAAAGAAAATCGAAGTCGATGATGATTCATTTAAAACAGTTCTTAAAACTCGAAAAGTAAAAGCAGAGAAAAATCTTATCGCGCAAGCATTATCGAATTTATTGGAGAATGCGGTAAAATATGCAGATGCTGAAAGCAAGATTGTTATTCGAGCTGAAAAAGTTGACGGCTTTGGAGTATCAGTAATAAGTGTGGGATTGCCAATAACCGAAGAAGAAAAAAAACGTATCTTTGAGCGAGGGGAGCGGGGCGCAATTGCTAGAAAGCAAGTTCCCGCAGGAACAGGAATTGGTTTGTATCTGGCCAGCCGTGTAATGAAACTCCACCAAGGAACAATCACACTTGCAACGGAAGGAAAAACCTCCTGCTTCACACTAGTATTTCCAAAGACTCGTATTGCATGAAACCAACCCATCAATATACCATTTTATTTGCTGACGATGAACCTTGGTTAAGCGAGGCATTAAGACTTTCGCTGGAATCTCGTAATTATAACTGCATTTCGACTGCGAGTGTGAGTGAAGCTTGGAAAATTCTTGAAAAACAGTCTGTCGATGTTCTTGTTACTGACATCATGATGCCCGGCGGCGATCTTTTTCCAGAAGCAGACTCTTCTGAAGCAGGATTTCACTTTATTCGAAAACTTCGAAAGCAATGGCCTCGTCTCTCTGTAATTTGTCTTTCGGTAATTGCTGATAGTGAAAAAATACAAGAACTCAAAAAGCAAAATGTGCTATATCTACGCAAAGGCGAATCTCCTTTAGAGTCTGCTTTGAAGTTAATTGAATCAAAGGCAACCGGTAAAATATCATTTGACTGAATATGAAGATTCTCATCATTGAAGACGATCCATTCTTTGCACAATCATTAAAAGAAAAATTGGAGGATCGTGGATATACTACCCAATTGGTAAAATCCGTGGAAAATGCCATATCAGTTTCGACGGATGGAATATCTGCAATTATTTCTGATGTGATGCTCCCTAATGATTCGGCAAAATCAGGTATTTCCGATGACGAAACACGAGCAGGTTATTTGGGGGGTGTGGCATATTTCCGCAGCTTGCGGCAAAAAGGAATTAAAACGCCTCTTTTCTTTCTGACGAATTCAAGCAAATCCGGTGAAGCAGCAGATTGGGCTGCCAAGGAAGGCATACCGTTTATATCCAAAACAGACGGATCGGAGGCGATTCTAGCCGCACTCGAAACTGCCGGCTTGCCAATAAAACGCGTTTCTCAATGCTCAACAATTCCCGATTCTAAAACAGGTCAAAATTCGAAAATTTCTCAAGATGGTGAACCACCCGATTGGCTCAAAGGTTTAATATGGTTTCGCAGGAATCCTTGGTATTTGGTAGTGATTTTAGGGGCCACATTATTTGTCTATGTGATTGTTAGACTCACAGGTCACGATCCACTTTGCATCCTATTGGAAAAAGTCGGGTTAAACTGTGGGTTTGAAACCACTAAAACCAATTTTGTAACAATCACAAATTTTGTTTCCGGACACTAATCGCATACAAAGAAAGTGACCAGACGAGATCTTTAGCGCCGGGATTCGAGCCATTCCCAAGACCCGTCCGGGCTCCTTGCGGCGGGCCAGTCTTTGCCGCCGGCCACCGAATTTAACGCAAAGCCGCAAAGACCCGAAGGTGCAACCCGAAATATGACAACCAACGCCAAAAAACATTTTCTCGATTGTCGGTCACTGGCAGAAATGGCCGTCACCCTGGTCGCTGTACAGGTCATATTGATTCTTCCAATGGCTTTCCTCTCCGTTTTGTTCGGATTTATTCTCAACCTTCCCAAATACATTGCCTTTTTCATCCCGCCGGCTCTTTGGCTGTGGGTTCTGGTTGCCTTGTGGTGCCGGTTTGTCAAAATCGGCCGTTCCTGGTCCGAACCCCAATTGTCGATAAAGGAATTCTCCTATTTCCAGTGGACGTCCATCGGGTTTGTGCTGTTTCTCAGCTTGGCTTTTTCTTCACCCGAAACGATGCCCGCGATTAATATGATCCGCTGGTTTCTGAGCGCTCTCTTCGTGATGGTGAATCTGGCCTACGTTTCCCTGGCCGTCGCCATCCGGGCTGACATTCCCACCAGGATATATTACGGGCTCATCGTGAACGTTCTGGTCGCCAGCCTCCCCATCTGGATGAAGTGAAGACCGGCATTCGGGCCATTCCCCAGACCCGTCCGGGCTCCTTGCGGCGTGCCAGTCTTTGCAGGCAGCCACCAGTGCGGCGGGCCAGAGAAAAATTGCGGGCGAACCAAAAAAAGCTTGGCCAATCCGTGGAGCAGGCAGAGAATCACAAAAAAGCCCACGCTGATCGTGGGTTGGAAACTACATTGGAAATCAACCAATATGAATAAAGAACGCAACGCCAACGGAATGAGCCGCCGCCAATTCTTGCAGACCAGCGCGGAATGCGCCGCCTCGGCCATGTTCCTGAGCCTCGGCAGCACGCTGTCATTTGCCGCGCCAAATACCAGCACCCAGAAATATTTGATCCCGCTCGTGACCCTCAATAACGGCCTGCAAATGCCACGCCTGGGATTGGGCACCATGACACTCGGCGGCGACGTCGGAATCAGGTGCGTGGCCGATGCCATCGCTCTGGGCTATCGTCTGATTGATACCGCCATGATCTACGGCACTGAGACGTCAGTAGGCGCCGGGATCAAACAGAGTGGAATCAAACGTGAAGAACTCTTTATCACCTCAAAACTGTGGAAAGCCGACATGGGCTACGAACAGGCAAAGAAAGGATTTCAAACTTCCATCAATAAGTTGGGGACGGATTATTTGGACCTCTACCTGATTCACAGGCCTGCTGGCGATGTGAAAGGCTCCTGGAAGGCCATGGAGGAACTCTATCATCAGGGCAAAATCAAGGCCATCGGTGTGAGCAATTTCGATCCCGCGCAACTGGAGGACTTGATTGCGAGCAGCGACGTGAAACCCGCAATCAATCAAATCGAAACCCATGCGTTTTTCCAGGAAGGTAAGTCACTGGAATACTTGAAGCAACATGGCGTGCAAATGGAAGCCTGGGCGCCTTTTGCGGAAGGCCGTCATGGGCTTTTCACCAATGCCACGCTTGCCACCATCGGAAAGAAATACAATAAGACGGTTGCGCAGGTGAACCTGAGATGGCATTTCCAAAGAGGAATTATTGCCATCCCCAGATCCTCCCAGAAAGCGCATATCGCGGAAAACTTGAATATCTTTGATTTTAGCCTGGAAGATGCCGACATGGCCTCTATTTCCAAGTTGGATTTAAATACCACTCAATTTCCTGAGTGGAGTTAAAAGCGGAGTCCCCGGAAAAAGTCTCTGCCA
>DAIRTX010000076.1:0-17272 GCA_036803685.1 Verrucomicrobiota bacterium
ATTCGAGAGAAACAGCGTTGTCAGTGCCAGGAAAGCCAGGATCAACCCGGTCAGAGCCAACGTTGTCCTGATTTGAGAGTTCATTGGATCACCGGCGCGCGTGAGCGCGTCACCTTCAACCTGGCCGCCCGGTTTTGTCGGAAGTTTCGCATTTCGGTATCCGGTTTTGTCGGTTGGTTCGCGATTATTGTCTACCCTTCCCCTGCGGCGCTGTCTTGCGGTATGTGTCCGCTGGACGGCAGCCGTTCGGACAAAAACAGTTTCACCAGCACGGTGAGGATGATGAACGGCAGGCTGAGCAGAACGACTCCCAGCCACCAGCCCTCCACGCCGGCAAATTCCAGCTTGTAACCCATCACCCCGCGCAGGCTCTTGGAAAAGAGCTGCCCGCCGATGACAACGTTCCAGCGCATGGCCAGCACGCCGATCAGGATCATGACCGCGCTGCTGAAAATCATCCGCCGGCGGACCAGCTCCGGCACGCGCCGGCGCAGGAGTTGGAGCGGTCCCAGCAGCAACAGCGGCAGCAACGTGCCGATGGTAACCTGGCCGAGATTCAGCGTGTAAAAGAGTTTCTCGCGGATCATGATCTGCATCACCGAGAAACCTTCCTCCGCCGCGAAGCCGCGATGGAGCCAGTCCAGCCCTTCAACGGCGGCATCCACCACCAACGCGTAAAAGAGAAACATCGCCATCGTGTCCAGGCAACGCATATCCACGGTATGGCGCCGGATCCAGGTCAGAACCATGTAGTTGAACACGCAAAGCGCGATGCCCGACACGATGGCGGACAGAATAAAGATGATCGGCGTCAGTCCGTTGCCCCACCAGGGGTTGGCCTTGATGGAGCCGAAAATGAAACCGACGTAGCCGTGCAGCAGAAACGCCGAGGGGATGCCGACCACGGACAGGATCCGCCCCATCTTCATGTCCAGGGCCACAGCCGGTGGCGATTCGTCGGACACGCCCACCGTGAAAACGCGGTAGATGAGGCCCCTGAATCCCGGCGTCACTTTCGCCCATTTCACGAGGTCCTGGCGGTAATCAAACCAAAGTTCCAACAACAGAACTGCCATCAGGTACCAGGCATAAACAAAACCAAAAATCGCCATCGGCGAAGTCAGATGCGGCGTCATCATGATTTCCAAGCAGCGCTCGGGATGTCCCAGATGGAACATCAGCGGCAAGGTGGCGCAAAGCAGGAACGAGAACGACGTCAACAGCGAGAGCCGATACACCGGTTCCAGCGCCTTGACCTTGAACACCCGGACCAGCGACGCCATGATGAAGGCGCCCGCAACCAGGCCGGTGATGTAAGGATAAAGCACAATCAGGAAGCCCCACAGCGGATGCAGGCTGGCTTCGTTGGGATACACGTAGCCTTCAAACCTCGGCAGGACCTCGACCACCACGTTGGTTATTTCGCCAGTCATGTTATCTGACCTCCTTGTCGAGGCCGGCGTAGAGCAAGCGCGGTTCCGTTCCCAGATGCGGTTTGAGCACCGACACGCGGTTGTTCTCGTAGAATTTCCGGATGGGAGCGTCCGGACCCGCATTTTTCAGGTCGCCGAAGATGCGCGCCTGCGTCGGGCAGATTTCGACGCACGCCGGCTTCAATCCGCGGGTGATGCGGTGATAGCACAGCGTACATTTCTCGGCGGTCTTCGTGACCGGACTCAGGAAGCGGCAGCCATAGGGGCAGGCCTGGATGCAAAAGCCGCAGCCGATGCAGTATTTCGGATCAATCAGCACGGCGCCGTCGGGCGCATCAAAGGTGGCGCCGACGGGACACACCTGCACGCAGGGTGAATGTTCGCAGAGGTTGCACAGCTTGGGCACGAAGAAGGAATGCTCGATTTGGTCCTTGGGCACGGGCGTCGGCGGAAAGCCATGCATTCCACCATTGGGCGAATCCACCAGCGTCTCGCCGCGCGTCTGGCCCGAGCCGGGTTCCGGCTTGGGGATGACGTAACGCTCAATCCATGTCCGAAAGTACGGGCCTTCCGGCACGCCGTTCTCCTTCTTGCACGCCTCCACGCACAGCCCGCAGCCGATGCATTTGTTGACATCAACACACATGAGCCATTTGTGCTTCGTCGTGTCGTAATCCTTCGGCGCGCCCGAGGCCACAAACACCTTTTGCACTGCCGCCTTGACCGCGCGCGCGGCGGAAAGGGTGAGCAGGCCGGCGATGGCTCCGCCCAGTCTCGACAATGCACCGCGCCGGCTGTATTGGGTTTTCATGGGGTCTGGCTGGGTTGATGGGGCACGTGACATTCGGTGCACTTGCCGCTGTAATGGTCCCTGACGACGATTTGCTTGAACCACTTGGGCCGGGAGGGATTGGCTTCGTGGCAGCGGATGCAATGGCTGCCGGTCAGTTTGACGGGCAGGACATCGGGATTGTCCGCGTGCTCGCGGCTCACACCGTGGCAGGCTTCGCAGGAGAGCGTCTGGTGTTCAAATTTGGCGAGTTTCTGCAGCTGGTCGGAATGACATTCATCGCACGCCTGCTTGCCCGCGTAAACCGGCGGACGCGAGCGCAGCTCCACCAGCGCCTCGCCACGATACCAGCCAAATTCTCCGAATGATGCCGGCGTCAGAAAGGCGCGCGCAATCAGGTAGGAGCCGACGATCGCCAGCGTCAGCAGGACCAAACGCAGGATTTGTGGTGGCAACTTGAAGCGGCGCATAATGCCGGGCTTTGTTTTTGCTTTTCAGAGGGACGAGGGCTCCCTTTTCAAATTGCCGATCCGGCAGCCCTCGTCCGCAAACCTTGCTACGTCTTCAAACTGCGCACGTGAGCGACCAGAGCCTTGATTTCGTCATCCGACAGGGTATCGAAAGGTTTCATCAAGGTCTTGCCATCCTTGTCCTTCATCCCTTCTTTGATCGTCTTGGCGGCCGCGTCATCCTTCAATTCCGCCTGAACCTTGGCGTCCGTGAAATCCTTGACGCCCAGTTTCTGGCCCATTTTGGTCTGGCCTTTGCCATCCTCGCCGTGGCACTTGGCACAGAGTGAACTCCAGTTCGCCTTTCCGTCCGCTGCGGAAGCAGTTATTGCGGCGGCGAAACCGAATGTTGCTGTAATCAGGATTAATTTTTTCATTGTTCGTTTCGATGTTGGTTGGTGCATGGCCGGCGCTGTTTTGCGCCTTACCAATAGAAAGATTGTCGAAAGTCAGGAAACCAGCCAACCATGTTTTGGTGAAACCTTGACAGTTTTTGAATTCACGTCCCGTATTTAATGAATTAAAAAAAATGATTTGTTATTTTTCCGGGCCTTCAAGGGTTTTGGAGTTGTTTGTCCCGGTTGGCGGGGGAACATGGTTCCAACGCCCCAAGCGGCGGGACCCGTCCTCTCCACCCTCCGTAACGAGGCTACTGCGGAGGACGGGCGTAGCAGCATTGCGGAGGGTGGACGCCGGCGCTCCCAGGAAGGGAAGAACACAGGTTGCACCACACGGACCGCCTAAAGCTGGGAAACCGAACGGTGACGGGTCCGTGACGGGTTCGTTTGCGGCCGGGTTTTCCTGTTCAAAGAGGGTGTATCATTCTGAACCGAGGGAATTAACTATGACAAAAAATTTCATCACCCAAATCATTGGAGGTAGTGGTCGTTTTGTTCGCTGGCTGAAGCAGCTTGCGCCGGGGCTTGTGGTGCTGGCCTTTTGGCCGCCGGTTGCCAGACGCAACCTCCCCTGCCCCCGGCCGCCCTGCAAGGCACCAACGCCACGGAAATCATCACCCTGCGGGAGGGTGACGTGCTGAAAATTTCCTTTCCGGGTTCCGCCAATCTGAATACGACCCAGCAGATCCGAAGAGATGGGATGATCTCCCTGCCTCTGGTCGGAGAAGTGAAGGCGGTGGGGAAGACCCCGACGGAACTGGAAAAGGATTTGATCGACCTGTACTCGACGCAGTTGTTGTCGAAGCAGGTTACGGTGGAAGTGCAGAGTTCTTCCTTCCCGGTCTATGTCAGCGGGTCAGTGCTCCGCCCGGGAAAGGTCATGTCCGATCATCCCATTACGGCCCTTGAAGCTGTAATGTAATGGAGGCAGGGGGATATGATTACACGAAGGCCAACCTGAAGGGGGTCACGATAATCCGGCACGAAGGAAACAGCACCCGGAATTACACGGTGAACCTGAAGCGGGTCATGGAGGGGAAATCAATCGAGTCGTTCTACCTGAAACCCTGCGACATCGTCTACGTGCCGGAGAAATTCACCTGGTTCTGAGCAGGATGCACGGCGTTTCAGGCTAACCGGCTTGCCGGCAGCCCGCCAAATCGAGGCAAGGCCACAAAATTAAACTGCAGATTAAGGGGCTTCAACCTTGGGGTCCCCCTACAGGCCGATTTTTTTCCAATCCCACTGGGCTGGAAAAGTTTATGATTACGCCCCTCACCCACCAATCACGGCCCGAGTTTGAGCCGGTAGAATCGTTGTGAGAAGTTGGTGGCCTGCGCGTCGTTGAACTGCCAGACGCCGTTTGTGCCGGGCGTGTTGGTGGCGATCGGGAACCAATTAGCGGATGAAATTAAATTGGTTGTCGTTTCCAAAACGTAGGTGTCGCCGGGCACGCCGGTGAGATTCAAAGTAAAACTGCCATCGGGGTTGGCGGCAACACCGGCAATGCCGGGAAATGCGACCGCGATGTTGACGGCCTGAAAATTGGTGCCGCCCCAGCCGTCGCTGATGGTGCAGGTGAACTGGTCGGCGACGTTATTGGAATTGAAATAGACGAGCGCAACGCCGTTGTTGGTCAAAGTGATACCGTTGGTGCTGGCACTGACAGCCGCGAGTGAAATGCTGTCGCCGTCGGCATCGCTCCAGCTGGTCGCGAGGTTGGTGACGGCGATGGTCAGCGGAAATCCGGCGGCGCGGGTGTAAAAAGCGGCGGCGGCTGTCGGCGGATGGTTCGTGACGATTTGTGCGAGCGTGTTGGTAACAGGCAGATCATTCGCGTCACCCGAATAAATAGCGGTGATAAAATTTGTGCCGCGGGGCAACGAAGAAATGTTGGTGCTGACGGCCCGTCCGGCGGCGAGAATTTGCAAGTCGAACGCCGGGCCGTTGGTGAAAAATTGAATGGTGCCGGTGGCGTTCGTCGGCGTGACACTGGCGGTAAAATTCAAACTGTCTTTGAAGCCGGATGGATTGGCGGACGCGGCCAGGGCGATGGTTGATGAAAGCAAATTCACCGTGAGTGTGGCGACGGCGCTGGTGCTGGAGCCGCCGGCAGCAGCGACGACGACAAAATAATTTCCCGCCGCCGCCAAAGTGAGATTGGAGAGCGTCAGCGTGCTGTTGGTCTGCGCGGTAAGCGCGGCGGTGTTGAAATACCACTGGAACGCAAGCGGCGTGCAGGCGGTGGCGGCGACGGTGAAACTCGCCGTCGCGCCGACAGTGTTTGTCCGGCTTTGCGGCTGGCTCAAGATTACCGGCGGTGTTTGATCCTGGACAACAATTCTATTCGTCGAATAGGCGGCGTTGCCAGATGAGTCCTTGACGGTGATGACGACGACATTGGTCCCAAGCGGCAAAATCGCGGCATTCGTGGGCACTTGCGCAAGCGTCAGCGCGCCAGACAAATCGGTGGCGAGAATGTAATTGGTTCCGGTCACGTCCGGCATCCGCGCGCTGCAATTGGTGTCCGCGACGAGAACCAAATTTGTAAAGCTCCACAGAATGGCCGGCGGTGTGGTGTCGCGCACGATGACGGCACGCGTGGCGGTGTTGGTGTTGCCGTTGCCATCGGTCGCGGTGTAAATCAGTGTGTTTGTGCCGAGCGCGTTGGTGTTGACACTGCCGCTGACGCCGACGGGAACAACGCCCGCACAGGTGTCATTGGCCGTCGCGCCGGGATCGGTGAAGGCGCTGCCGAGTTCGACGTAAATGGGATTGCCGCCGTTGAGCGTGATGACCGGCGCGAGCGTGTCGAGAACGGTCACGACTGCGTTGCTGGTGACGCCGCCGTAAAGATTGGTGACGGTGATAGTGACAGTGTGGTTGGGCAGATGAAGATTGGTGAGCGAGAAGCTGGTGTTGGTCGCGCCGGTGACGGGCACGCCGTCCAAGCTCCATTGATAGCCGAGTGGCGGCGTGCCGGACGCGGTGACGGCGAACGTGAGGTTGTTGCTGCCGCATTGCACGGTCTGGTTCGTGAACGAAGAACTCGTGATCGCCGGCGGAAGCACCACGGTGAGCGTGGCGACACTGCTGGTGACCGCGCCAAAGCTGTTCGTCACGGACAAATTGTAATTGCCGCTGCTGTTGGTCGTAACGGCGGTGAGCGTGAGCACATTGCTGGTCGCGCCGGAAACGCCGGTGCCGTTGACAAGGTTCGTCCCATTTTTGCGCCATTGAAACGCGAGCGGCGACGAACCGCTGGCAATCGCGCTGAAAACAGCGTTGCTTCCGGATAAAATGGTCAGGTTGGTCGGCTGTGCAGAAAACGCGGGCGCAAATCCGACGTTCAAAACGGCGACGCTGCTGGTCACGGAACCGTAGCTGTTGGTGACGATGAGGCTGTAATTGCCGGAGTTGTTGGTCGTCGCCGAAGTGATTGACAACACATTGCTCGTGGTGCCTGAGACGTTGCCGCCAGCGGGCAGATTGGTGCCGTTGAACAGCCACTGATAGCTCAACGGCGACTGGCTGCCGACGGTGGCGCTGAACGTGACGCTGGCGCCGTTGGTCACGGTCTGGCTGGACGGCTGGGTCAGGAAGTATGGCAAAAGATATGGCACGAGAGCGTTGATCAGGTTCGTTCCGTTCGGCGTGCCCAAGCCGGTGCAAAGATCATAACCACTGGTCGCATAAAAAAGCCCCGGTGTGTTCGTGCCGATATTGTTGCCGGTGGTGATGTCGTGAAAACAGGCGGCGTAATTCGTTCCCGTGCCGATGGTGTAGAGCGCGGGGTTGAGAAAGCCAACTGTCGTCCCGCTGGAGGCCATGGACTGCTGGTTGACGAGGGCGCAGAATCCCGCCCACAACGGCGCGGCGCAACTGGTGCCGGCAAAACCGCCGGAGCTGCCGTTGTTGTAATCCACAAACACGTTGTCCGCCGTCAACGCGACATCGGGAATGTTGCGAAATGTAGTCGAACCTTGATTGCCCGCCATGCTTACATTCGTCTGCCACCAGGGGATCGTGTAATAAGTGCTGATGCCGCCGCTCGAACCGACATTAGCATACGAACCGCCATAACTGTTGTAATTCCAGACCGTTTCAGAAGCCCACGACACGCCGGAGCCGTTCATGGTCAAGGTCGTTCCGCCCACCGCGGTGATGTTCGTGCTGTCCACAGGTGCATCTAGGAGACTGGAATTGTCCAAAGTGTTTGCGCCAGTGTAAGCATCGCTGTCGCCGGCGGCTTGGAAAAACGATTGGCCCTGCGTCGCCATTTGTTTGAAAATGCCGTCCGTGGTGGAATTAGGCCCGCCGGTCCATGACCAGGAGCAACTCAATTGCTTGGCCAAGTTGTCGGTGGCCATGCGGTTCAAAATGGTGTTTTGGTTGTTTCTCCCCGATTCATAGACAATGACCTGCGACAAACTCCGCGCCATGGCGATGGCCATCTCTATGTCCAAGGCCACTTCGGCGTTGTTGGCGGTGCTGGGAGCGGGATGAGCGACCAATACGGTGTTCACGGGAACATAATTCGTCAGGCCGATGGTGTTCTCATAGTTCGTGATGTCCACCGGATAATAATCGGAGAACTCCAGCAGCCCCACCGATTGTCCCGTGCCGTTGAGCGTCGTGCCGGGCGCGTAGGCGTTGCGAAAATCATTCCCGGCGTGGTAACCGCTGGGGCCGGAACCGCCCAGCGGACGGATTTTCAACGGGTCAATTTTGTGCAACAACGGCTTCGGAAGTCCGTAATCACTCAAACCCTCGACCGTCACCACGGATAAATTCGTCGGCACCGAAGGTTCCGTGTCCGGCGCAAAAAAATCACGCGCTTCCGTCGGATGTTTGTAGGTGTGCAACGTGACGTGAAACGCCTGCTCGACGTTTGGCGCGCTGCCTTCCACATCCAACACCACGCGGTTCGGATGTGTGCCGGCGACCGACAGGCCGTTGCTCTCTGCAAATTGGATCACTGCCTGATAATCCTGTTCCGTCGGGCCGAAACGCGCCGTGAATTCCTGCGGCGTGAGGAATTTATGAAAATTGGCGCTGGCCGGATCGTAAAGCTGCCGGAGCAATTCATCGAGCGCGGCTTGGTTCCGCAGCGGCAAACCAATGGCGAGGTAAAGATGATTGGTCGCCGACAAACGGCCTTTCGGCATAAGCCCCGTCACCACCACTGGCACATGGCCAGATAGAGTTTCCCGGCTCGGTTCTGCGCTGGAAACGGAGGTCGAGAGGGCGAGCAAAAAGGCCACCATCAGCCAGAAAATGTTTGCAGCCCAATCTAAGTATGACAGGAAAATTTGACGGACGATATACATTTTAAAAATGCGTTTAAGTTACAAAGATTTTGGTCTAAAGTTCAATTCTCTGTTTTGGCGGCATTCTGCAGCACTAATATTCTTTCTTTGATTCATCAAGCATTGTGGCGCGGGCATCCGGCGATATGCCATGTGATACCTTTATGTGCAGATAGTTGTCCAAAAACTCGGTTATGGTCACCCAGCGACCGTCTTCCATCTTAATCCGATTGGTCCAGGCGCATATAATCTGCAAATGGCTTTGGAGCTTTTTGAATTCGGCCGTGGCGGTTTCCAATTCCGCCAAGGCTTTCGCCAGTTCCTCCTTCGCCCGTACCTGCTTCGTATAACTGGTTTTCAACAGCTGCAAAACCAGGCCGAAGCTCAGGAAGCAAGCGAAGCAAATCAAGCTATTCCAATACCGATAAAACGGGTTGGAATAGCCGCGTCCGGAATAACAGTCCGCCACCACCCAACCGACGGCGCTCAGGATTGAAAAAAGAACGACGTCTGTGCGGTTGTGCCGCCAGGCGCAGACGGAAATAGGAATGAAGTAAAAGAAAACAAAAAGAAGCTCGTTGCTGGTCACATAGTCCAGATAAGTCACTGCTCCGAGCAGTAAAAGGGCTGCTAGCGACGTGCTCCAGTAGCAACGAGCTTTTTGTGTTTCCAAACTCACGGCAACCTTTGAGGGTTGACCATCGGCTTTAGTAGGCGGCCAATCCCGGAACGAGATTCTGGGTAATCGGCGTTCCCAGGCCGGTCACTTCGTCGTATTTGGGTGTGGCGCTGAAACCGCCGTTGCTCCCGCTGGTCACGTCATTAAAGAAATATCCGTAAAGGGATGCTCCGGTAGCATCAGTGCTGCCGGCCATTAGATACAGTGGAACATCAGCCCCCGAAAGCGTTGACTTTTTGGCGCTGACTCGCGATTGATCGGACAGGGCAACGATGGCACCCCACATCGGACAACTGGCACTGGTGCCGCCCACCTGAAACCACCCAGTCTGTCCACTGTAGGCGGTGCTGTCATAAACGGTGACTCCCGTGTTGGGATTGGCCACCAGGCTTACATCAGGAATCGCCCGTGTGTTGTTGCCCTGCCATCCGTTCTGATAGGCTGGCCGGGCGAAATAGGCACTGAGACCGCCACCGCTGCCAGACCAGGCAGTTTCAGGCGAGGTCAGGTTTCCCAGTGAATCCAAATACAGGGTGGTTCCGCCAACGCCGGTCACACTGGGCGAAGCCGCTGGCCACATGGCTCCCGAACCGTTGTCACCGGAGGAGGCAAAAAACGATACCCCGGCCTTGGAAAAATGGGACTCGTAGCTGGTCTCGGTGGAAAATTCCGAACCGCCCCAGCTCATGGTGACTATCGTGGCACCTGCTTTCACCGCCGAATCAATGGCGGAAACCAGACTGCTAATACCCGCAGAACTGGCTTCGGACAGGATAATTTTTGCGTTCGGTGCCAAGGCATGCGCCCATTCGACATCCAGTGAAGTTTCCAAAGCCCACCCCGCATCGGTTTTCATGGGTCTTCCACTGGGCACGATGATCTGAATGGTGGTATTGGGCAGACCGAATTGCGCGCAAAACACATTCAAGTCATTTTGAATCGTCGGACTGCCGTAGGCATCAACGATGGCAATCACCTGTCCCGCGCCACCGTTGGTCAGTTGATCGAGGCCATAGGCGTGACGAATCTGGCTGGGAACGTAGCCGACCGGAGAAGTGGACGCCATGGGGCGCACATGCAGGGGCGGATTTGCCTGCCAGTCCAAGGGCGGACCGGCTTGAGCTGGAGGATTGGGCTGGGCGAAAGCCGCAACGGTTGTCAGGAACACGGCACTGGCCGTGGCCGTAATGAATTTTGAGGTCATTTTTTTCATAAAAAATGTTTCTTATTATAATTGGTCAGGTTAAAAATGCAAATGATTTGTATTAATTTCTGTTGACACCGAATTTTGATTGCAGTTTTTGTGCCAAAGACGGTCTGGTTTTGCTTGAATCCACCTTTGGACTCGAATCCCCCTTGGATTCGAGGGTTTTTCAGCCACTCGGCGTCAAACGAACAAAGGACAGTGAAACATAAAGAATGGTCTCCCGTTTTATCACATTCTGTTTGCTTTTTAGCCAAATTAAAGCACCTTAAGCCTCATACGTCTGCTAAAATCTAATTGTAATGTTTCAGAAAGCTAATCAGACTTTGAAAAAGGTGATTTACATGCAAAACCGGCACAAAGTTTGCGTGCGTTCGCACATGCAAACAAAAGCGTACGGCTTTACGCTGATTGAACTGCTGGTGGTGATTGCCATCATCGCCATTCTGGCCAGCCTGCTTTTGCCCGTGCTGGTCATGGCGAAGGTCAAGGCCCAAACCGTGCAATGCACCAGCAATTTCAAACAAATGCAACTGACCTGGATCTTGTATAGCTCGGAATCTGATGATTACCTTGCGCCGAACAGCGACAATGGAAACGAGGGCAAAGACAGCGACAATCCCGCGTGGGTGGCCGGCACCATGAGTTACGACAGCACCGCGACCGGAGTGTATGAAGCCACCAACTTGGATTATCTCGTCGGCGCGCAATACGAGCCATTTGGCTCGCTTGGCCCTTACACGAAGGACCCGAAGATTTATCACTGCCCGGCGGACAAAAGCACGATTGCTTACAACGGCGAGACTTATGACCGCGTGCGCAGCATTTCAATGAACGGCTGGGTGGGTTTTGGCACGCGGGACTGGATGCAGCCGGCATCGGGGCCGGCCTTCAAATTGAATTTCAAGATGAGCGATCTCCGCAATCCCGGCCCTGCGCAGACCTGGGTGCTGATTGATGAGCGCGAGGACAGCATCAACGACGGCTGGTTTGCGGTGGACATGGTGGACACCGGGGCAAATGCGGTTTGGGTGGACGTGCCGGCCAGCCGGCACAATCGCGGCGCAGTGTTTTCGTTTGCAGACGGCCACAGCGAATTCAAAAAATGGCAGGATGGACGCACCTCCGATGCGTTCAAGCCCGGCACGACGTTTTCACATTCGCTTTATTCTCCAAACAACCCCGACATATCGTGGTTGCAGCAATGCACCACGGGGACGCAGTAAAGCAAAGCATCCAAGTATTTTAGCTTCTCTGCTCATTATGAAAACAACGACACGATTTTCTTCCGTTGCCTTTTTGAATCTGATTTTTCTTGGATTATTCACCCTTCAACTAACGCGGGCGCAAAGCTATGTCGTCATTGACTTGGGAACGCCGGGCAATTCCGGTTCTTACAGCGATCCCCACGGCATAAACCAGTCCGCCGCCGTCGTTGGCGAGTGGGAGGCGACGAATTCCGTCTTTCCACAGGCTTTCATTTATTCCCAAGGCACGAACACGAGCTTGGGCACGGTTTCGGCCATCGCCTACGGAATCAACGACTCGAATCATATCGTTGGCGAATCCGGCGCGGTTAATACCCATGCGTTTCTTTACACCAACGGTGTCATGACGGACCTCGGCACGATTGCCGGCACTTACAGCGTCGCTTGGGCGATCAACAATTCCGACCAGGTGGTCGGTGAATCCACTACTTCGAATCTGCCGAACCCACCCATTCACGCGGTGTGGTATCACAGCGGCGCGAAAACGGATCTCGGCACGCTTACCAACGGCGACTACAGCAGCGCTTTTGGCATCAACGATTCCAATGTCATCGTCGGAGAATCATCCGTGCTTTCGGGAAACACCTATGCCTTCATTTGCACCAACAACGGGGGGATGGTGAGTTTGGGAACGCTCGGCGGCAATTACAGCAGCGCCCGCGCCATCAACAATTCCGGCCAGATCGTCGGCGAATCCTTTACCGCCAACGGCGACACCCACGCCTTTCTCTACAGCGGCGGCATGACGGATTTGGGAACGTTCGGCGGCAATTACAGTACCGCCAGCGCCATCAACAACGCCGGACAGGTGGTCGGTTACGCCACAACCGCCGGCGGCGACGCGCGGGCTTTTTTGTTCAAAGGGACCAACCTGTTCGATTTGAACAACCTCATTTCGCCCTCGTCAGTTTGCACGAATTTGATTTCCGCTGATGGCATCAATGACCGGGGGCAAATCACCGGTTCGGGTTTTACGGCCAGCGGTGCTTATCACGCTTTTTTGCTGACACCATCGGTCACGCTCACCGCACCGGTGGTTCTGGCCAATGGACAATTCAAACTGACGGTGCAAGGCATGCCCGGACAACAATTCATTCTCCAAGCCACGACCAATTTGACGGCCAGATGGACACCGTTGAGCACCAACACCGCCGCCAACGGCACACTTATCTGCACGGACGCGGCAGCCGCGAATTTTCATTACCGTTTTTATCGCGCGCGGCTGCTCCCCTGAGCCACTTTTAATGAGTCTGAGTCAAAACAACACAATCTCAGAACCGTTCACTGCGTTTGCCCGCCCCCGGGACGCCAGGAAAAAACGGGCAGTCGTCATCGGCAGTGTCGTATGGTTTTGTTTGGCTGCCATGCATTCCGCGCTGGGGCAAAGTTACGTCCTCAGCGATCTCGGTTTCCCCCCTTCGGGCGGGGCCGGCTCGGCCAGCGAAGCGCATGGAATCAACGGCAACGGCTTTGTGGTTGGAACCTGGTGGCCGCCAGCACAGAGGAACCAAGGCAACCAATACGCCTTTCTTTATGCCGGCGGGACCAACAAGGACTTGGGAACGCTCAAAGCTGGTGGTTACAATTATGCCATTGCCTACGGAATCAACAACAGCAACCAGGTGGTTGGTCAAGGCACCACTCAAGGCAGCTTCGTGTATCATGCCTTCCTCTACACCAACGGCGTGATGGTTGATCTCGACACCACCGGCCGGAGTTGGAGCAGCGCCAACGCCATCAACCAGCGGGGACAGATTGTCGGGGAAATGACCGCCAGCAGCGGCATGATTCACGCGTTCCTTTACACGAACGGAACCATGCTGGATCTGGGCACGCTCGGCGGCGGTTACAGCAGCGCCAAGGGCATCAACGACTCTGGCGTCATCGTGGGCGAATCCTACGGCGCAGACGGGAACACCTACGCCTTCGTCTACAGCAACAACGTCATGTCAAGCTTGGGCACGCTCGGCGGAAGTTACAGCAGCGCCCGCGCCATCAACAATGCCGGACAGATCGTGGGTGAAGCGAACACGGCCAGCGGAGAAACCCATGCCTTTTTATACAGCGGTGGCGTCATGACGGATTTGGGCACCTTCGGCGGCACCAACAGCACCGCCTTCGCCATCAACAACGCCGGACAGGTCGCGGGTTATGCGCTGACGACCAACCAAGACGCGCACGCTTTTCTTTTTAATCGCTCGACGATGATTGATTTGCACAAGGCGTTTTCGCCTCCACCAGGCTGGACCAACGTCTTTTTGACATTGGCCTACGGGATCAACGATTTTGGCCGGGTTGTCGGCGGGGTCAATTACATCACCAACGGCGTCACCAACTACGACGCCTTTGTTCTTTCCCCGACGGTGACACTGGCCAGCCCCGCCGCTTTAACCAACAATCAATTCAAAATGACGATTCAAGGCGCGCCCGGACAGCGTTTCGCCATTCAGGCTTCAACCGATTTTGTCAACTGGACATCGCTCAACACCAACACGCTCGTTTCCGCTTCGACGAATTGGGCGGATGCCGGCGTGCCGACAAACAAATTCCATTTTTATCGTGCGCTGACACTGCCGTAAAAACCATGCCTGTGGCAACCAAAACCATTCAGCCCGGCCCGGGCCGCCCGGTTTCGGATGCCGCGCGACCGGCGCAGTCTCCGCCCGTGGCCGACGGGCGCGCTCCTTCGCGCGTGCGCGTCGGCGGAAAATTCCTCTTTATTGGCGAGGAAAAATTCTACGTTCGCGGCATCACTTACGGAACTTTTCGACCCGAGGCGGACGGCTGTGAATTCCACGATCCGCAAACTGTCGAGCGCGACTTTGCGCTCATGGCAGCGAACCACATCAACACCGTTCGCACCTACACCGTGCCGCCGAAATGGCTGCTTGACCTCGCGCAAAAACACAATCTGCGCGTGCTCGTCGGCCTGCCGTGGGAGCAGCACATCACTTTTCTCGACGACCCGCGCCGCGTGCGCGACCTCGAACAGCGCATCCGCGCCGCCGTGCGCGGCCTCGCCAATCATCCGGCGCTATTGGCTTACACCATCGGCAACGAAATCCCCTCCCCGATTGTCCGGTGGTATGGCCACCGGCGCATCGAAAAGTTTCTGGAGCGGCTTTATTGGGCAGCCAAGGACGAAGACCCGGAAGGCTTGATGACTTATGTCAATTATCCTTCGACGGAATACCTCGAACTGCCATTCCTTGATTTCGTTTCCTTCAATGTCTATCTCGAATCGCAGGACAGGCTGCAAGCCTACGTTGCGCGCCTGCAAAATCTCGCCGGCGAACGCCCGTTCGTCATGGCCGAAATCGGACTCGACAGTTTGCGCCATGGCGACGACGCCCAGGCGCGGTGTCTCGAATGGCAGGCGCGCACGATTTTCGCCGGCGGCGGCGCGGGCTTGTTTGTGTTTGCGTGGACGGATGAGTGGTTTCGCGGCGGCCACGACATTGACGACTGGAAATTCGGCGTCACCACCCGCCACCGCGAGCCGAAGCCGGCACTGGAAATCGTCAGACAGGTTTTCCAAAACGTGCCGTTCCACGCGGATGATTCATGGCCGTTCATCTCCGTGGTGATTTGCAGCTACAACGGCTCGCGCACGCTCCGCCAGTCGCTCGCAGCGTTGCGGAAAGTCGAGTATCCCAAATTTGAAGTCATCGTCGTGGACGACGGTTCGCGGGATGCCACGCCCGTCATCGCCGCCGAATACGACGTGCGCCTCATCCGTCAGGCCAACGCCGGTTTGAGCGCTGCGCGCAACACCGGCTGGCGCACCGCCAAGGGTGAAATCGTCGCCTACCTCGACGACGACGCGGCGCCCGATCCGCACTGGCTGCTTTATCTGGCGAGCGCGTTCATGTCCGGCAACGACGCGGGTGTGGGCGGCCCGAACATCGCGTTTCAGGATGACACCTTTGTCTCGCAATGTGTGGATCATTCGCCGGGCAATCCCACGCACGTGCTTCTCACCGACCGGATTGCCGAACATCTGCCCGGTTGCAACATGGCGTTCCGCCGGTCGTGTCTCGAAGCTATCGGCGGATTTGATCCGACTTTCCGCATCGCCGGCGACGACGTGGACTTGTGCTGGCGGTTGCAGGAACGCGGCTGGCAGCTTGCGTTTCATCCCGGCGCGATGGTGTGGCATCACCGGCGCGGCACGGTGCGGACTTACTGGCGGCAACAACTCAATTACGGCCGCGCCGAAGCGATGCTCGAACGCAAGTGGCCGGAGAAATACAACGCCGTCGGCCACCTGACCTGGAACGGACGGCTTTACGGCAAGGGCTTCCGGCATTTTTTTCGCTGGAGCCAGCGTCGCATCTATCACGGCAGTTGGGGCACGGCTCTGTTTCAATCTGTTTACAGCGTCGCGCCCGGCGCGCTCACCAGCATTCTGATGATGCCGGAATGGTATCTGCTCATCGGCACGCTTGCGATCATTCTGCCATTCGGCACGCTTTACGCGCCGCTGCACTACTCGCTCGTGCTGCTGGCGCTCGCGGTTTTGCCGCCAGCCAGCCGAGCCTGGCTGTGCGGCCAGCGCGCCTTTTTCCGGGACGCGCATCAACACGCCTTGCGACGGCAAAAACTCGCCGCGACGACCGCATGGCTCCATTTTCTCCAGCCCGCCGCCCGCCTCGTTGGCCGGCTGCGTCAGGGTTTGACTCCGTGGCGGCATCGCGGAGCCGAACACATGATTTTTCCCTGGTCAAAAAACGTCGCCATCTGGAGCGAAAAAAACTGGCGCGGACCGGAACAACGGCTTCAGTCCCTCGAATCAACCATGCGCGAAAGCGGCGCGGTCGTCCTCCACGGTGGCGATTACGACACTTGGGATCTCGAAGCGCGTGGCGGCTTGCTTGGCAGCGCGCGCGCGCAATTGGTCATCGAGGAACACGGCGACGGCCGGCAACTCGTGCGCCTGCGCGCCTGGCCGGTCGCGTTGCCATCGGTTCTGGCCGTAGCCTCCCTGTTCGCCATCCTCGCGATGATTGCCGCGACCAACCTCGAATGGACCGCGTGGGCCGTCCTGAATGTGCCCGCGCTCGTGCTGCTGCTACGCGTGCTTTACGAATGCGGTTCGGCGATGGATGTCATCATCAGCGCCGTCCCCGCCACCCTGAAGCCCGGCGAAAAAATCGTCTCCGGCACGAAACCCGATGAGCGAGCCTAAATCTCCAGTCGAAGTTCCACGCGGGAAAACGTTCCAAGTCACCGCGCGAATGGTCCGGCGCTGCATGCCCGGCGAAGTACGCGAGCTGGTGCTGGGCCTGCTCCTGTTGCTCGTCGCTTCGAGCGCAACCTTGCTTCAGCCGTGGCCGGTGAAAATCGTCATTGACTCGGTGGTCGGCAAAGTCGCGCCACCCGCCATCGTCCAATGGCTCGTTGCGCCGTTTCAAAACAACTCCGCCTTTGCCGGCCATCCGGGAATGGCCTTGCTGACGATTCTCTGCTTTGGAGTGTTGTTGATCGAACTGCTCATGGGCGTGTGTCATGTGTTCAGCTCGTATGTGCTCGACTCGGTGGCGTTGCGGATGGTTTTCAAATTGCGCTGTGCGTTGTTCGACCACGTCCAGCGCCAGTCGCTCGCGTTCCATGACTCGAAGGCTGTCGGCGATTCGCTCTACCGCATCACTTGGGACAGTTACTGCATCCAGGCCATTTTCA
>DAIRTX010000077.1:0-17233 GCA_036803685.1 Verrucomicrobiota bacterium
TCGCTTGTTCGACGCCAGCCAGCTCATGCGGGTTACAGAGTTTTGAGACAGTCTCTGCGGCGCAACCCAAATATCAGGGCGGCGCGGCAGCGACCGCCCTACCAACTCTTCACCGCGTAATTCACATTCTCCGGCAACGCCGCCTTGAGAAGCATGAAAGCAGAAGGATGAATGAAGTCGGTTGGCACGAAACTGCCGCAGCAACATTTCATCATTCTTCACTCTACCTTCTTCCTTTGAAATGTGGCCACCGGGCCGCCCAGCTTCACGCCCCGGCTCGCCGCCACCGGCAACGGCGTCCCGCATCGCGGTGACCCCGCCGCCTGGAGCAACGCCAGATAATTCTCCGCATCCACCTTCACCGCCGTGACGTCATGGAGTCCCGCGCCCGTGATGAAAAAGCCGGAGCCGCTGGCGGTCCTTTTATCTCGAGAGTGCGGACCCCTTACGGCAGCATCACGGCGCGGTAATATTTGTTGCCGCTGACAGGGTTTTGATCAATCCAAAGGTAGGGGCTGGAATTTAACAACAGTGTTGTTGTTGTCGTCCAGACATTCAAATCCGGTGAAGTTTGGATTTGGTATGTCCGCCCGATGGTGCCGGTGATTTGCAAGCCCGGATAAGTATTCAATTGCAAGTTGGCCGGCGAAACAACTTGAGACTGCGGATCGAAGGCGATGTTGCGAATCCGGTTGTTGCCGGCGTCAGCGACAAAGATCATGCCTTGCGAAAAACAACCTCCCGATGCGTTGGAAAAGCGCGCCAGATAGCCGGGGCCATTGGCGTAGCCTGATTGGGAAAAGTTTCCCGCCAGTGTCACCACATTTGTTTGCGCGTTCATTTTGCGGATGCAACTGCCGCAAACGAAATAGATGTTGCCCTGGTTGTCCGAAAACATTGAAGATACGCCAGAAAAGATGGCGTTTGTTCCTACGCCGTCGGCGCTTGAATAATAATAATTACCATTCCCGGCGATGGTCGTCACATTCTGGTTTTGGTCAATTCTGCGAATCGTGGCATTTCCAGCATCCCAAACATAAATATTATCGGCCTGGTCGCACGCTAACGCAGCGGGGTTGCTAAAAGCTGAAAAAAGAGTCCCTTGTCCGTCAAAGTTCCCCGTTATCCCGCTGCCGGCAATGGCTTGCACCACACCGGTGCCTGGGTTGTAACGGTAGATTCTATTTCCTCCTGAATAGTAAAGGTTGTTGGCCGAATCGAAACAGGTGCCGCTGGAAGAGCCTAAGTTGGTCAAGCCCCCGTTGGCGATGGAGACGTAACCGTTCGTGCCGATGGTCACGAGATAGGGCAAGCCGCTATATCCACTCACCAGCACCAGCCAAATCGTGTTCGCGTGGTCAATCGCCATCGCGCCAACCGTCCCCCAAGCCAGCGAAGCATTGGTCCCGTAACCATCAAAATAACTTCCGCCGCCGGCAAAAGTGGAAACCGTTCCGTTCGCGGTGATTTTTCGTATTCTAAAATTTCCGCTGTCCCAAACATAAAGATTGCTGGCCGTGTCGGATACAATTTGCGATGGACTGGAAAACGCCGTGAGCTGGCCCTGCCCGTCAACGTAGCCGGATATGCCAAAACCGGCGAAGGTCTGAACGACTTCATTGTTCGTGTCGTAAGTTTGCGCTTCGGCTTGATAAGCGAGCGTTGTCACAACTGCAACAACTGCGGAGATGATTTTTGTTTTCATGTTTTATCCCTTATTTGTTGCCGAGTTGATTGAGGGCGGATGGTATGGAACAAGATTGTGAATATTCCCATTTCACGGCTTGCCTTGCTTGAAAAAATTTTATCTAATCCAGGATCCACAATTGATTAGTGCCGCAATCCGCCACCCGTGTCAACCGCTTTCGCCATTTGCAATCAGACGCCACGCCTCCCCGTTCATCCCTCCCAAACCGATTTTGTCAGCGGCGGTTTGCCCCGCCCGGCGCGGCCGTTTTCCCCCGCCCGCCGCCGCGCGCCCGTCCCCGATCGCAGCAAAGTGGTAGCGCAGACATGGATTTTTCACATCGCCGGAAATGTCACGGTTTTCCAAAGCGCCAGAGGACTGGCGCACTCCACGACGCTTCGCGCGGTTCGGTCGTCACCGGAAAACGCGCCAGCGTCTTGGACTGCGGCGGCCCTCCGCCGCTTTTTCACGGCGCATCAAATACTCCAAAAAGTTCAAACACCACTCCGCTCCAGTAATCCATCCCAAACTGATTTTGGCAGCGGCAGTTTTCATCGCCCGGTGCGAGCGGAGTTGTTGGAGTTCAAGCTTTAGCTTGTTGGCAGGGGACAGTTCCGCACGGCGGGACTGAACTCCAACGAAACATGGCTTCGCGTTGACAATTCCCCTGCCCTGCGACACTCTGCGCGCATGTCGAAACCTGCATTGGGACGCGGTCTCGGCGCGTTGTTGGGCGGCAATCCGGTTCTGACTCAACCAACACCCGCGCCCGCAGCACCCGTTTCACAAACCGTTGTTCTGTCGCCCACGCCCGACCTGCATGAGCGCGTGCAGCGTGTGCCGCTGGACCGGATTCGTCCGTGTTCGCTGCAACCGCGCAAGGATTTTTCCGCCGAGGCGCTGCGTGAACTGGCCGATTCGATTCGTGAACAAGGCATTGTCCAGCCGCTCATTGTGCGTGAGCGCGGCGGACATTTTGAATTGATCGCGGGCGAACGCCGCTGGCGCGCGGCACAGCTTCTGCAATTGCCCGAAGTGCCCATCATCGTCCGCCAGGCCGACGACCGCGCGGTGCTCGAACTGGCGCTCATCGAAAATTTACAGCGCGAAAATCTCAACGCCATCGAGGAAGCACATGGTTACGAACAACTGGCCGGGCAATTTCAACTCACGCAGGAGGAAATCGCCGTCAAAGTCGGCAAAAGCCGCGCGGTGGTGGCCAATGCGCTGCGGCTGCTGAAACTGCCGCAAGTCGTTCAGAATTTTGTCCGTGAAGGGCGGCTTTCAGTTGGCCACGCAAAAGTCATTCTCGGTCTGGCCGACGAGAAAAAGCAAAAACTCGCCGCCGAACGCGTCATCAAGGAAGGCTTGAACGTCCGGCAGACCGAGGGTCTGGTGGCCAAATTGCAGGCCCGTGATTCGCGCAAGCTTGTGATTAAGCCGGAAACGGTCGCCGCTCCGGGCTCCGATCCGCACGTGACGAACCTGGAGGACCGGTTGCGCGAAAAATTCGGCACCAAGGTCCAGTTGCGATACGTCCAGGGCAAGGGCGCGGTGGAAATCTCCTTTTTCAGCGACGAGGAGCTGAAGGGGGTCTTACAGATACTGGGCGTGTCGGCCGATTGACTACGGACGAGGATATTTCATCCACCGGTAACCAATGATTATCAAATCCGAAGCCCGAAATCCGAAGTCCGAAAGAAGCCCGAAGCCCGAAATCCGAAACCGGCGCGGGTGGGTCTTAATTGGATTCAGGTTTCGGATTTCGTCCCGCATTGCGGGATTTCGGATTTCGGCCTTCGGATTTCGGTTTTCTTCAGCAGCCCGCCACCTGTCACCCGTCACCCCAAAATGATTTTGGAAGTTGTCAAATACGGCCATCCCGCGCTCCGGCAAAGAGGTGCGCGCATCGAAAAGGTCACGCTGGAGATCAAAAAGCTTGTCGCCGATTTGTTCGAGACGATGCACACGAATCATGGCATCGGGCTGGCGGCGCAGCAGGTCGGAAAGGCGCTGCAACTCACGGTCATTGACGTGCGTGAGGCCAAGGACCGTCCGTCCTGGCTGGAACTGGACGGCAAGCCCGCCGACGTGAATGAGTTCATGCCGCTGGTGTTGATCAATCCGGAGCTCAAACCCGGCGGTGACCCGGTGGCCGGCGGCGAAGGCTGTTTGAGTTTCCCCGAAATTTTCGCGGAAATCGCGCGTCCCGAGTCGGTGGACGTGAAGGCGTTGAACGAAAAAGGCAAACCGGTTGAATTTCGTTGCGGCGGTTTGCTGGCGCGGGTGGTTCAGCATGAAATGGATCATTTGAACGGCATTTTGTTCATTGACCGGATGAGCCGGAAAACGAAGGAAGAACTGCGGCCGGAACTGGACGAACTACAGGCGAAAACGAAGGCCGAACTGGAATCGGCGGGCAAACGGTGACTCAATAAACCTTGCGCAGGTTCGACGGCAGGATGTTGAGTTCCAGGCGGTATTTGGCGACGGTGCGGCGGGCGATGATGATGCCTTTTTCGCTCAGCATTTTCACCACTTCATGGTCGGACAACGGCTTGGCGGGGTCTTCATTTTTGAAAATTTCGGCAATCATGTCCTTCACGCTGGTGTTGGACACGTTTTCGCCGCTGGCGGTCTGAAGTCCGCCGGTGAAGAAATATTTCATCTCAAAAACGCCCTGCGGCGTCTGCATGTACTTGCCGGACACGGCGCGGCTCACGGTCGTTTCGTGAACCCCGACGGTTTCGGCTATCTGCGCCATGATGAGGGGTTTGAGATGCGCGACGCCCTTTTCCATGAACTCGCGCTGGCGTTTCACGATTTGCTTTCCGATGTTCAAAATCGTCTGCTGCCGCTGATGCAGGCTTTTGATCAGAAATTTTCCGGCGCGGATTTTTTCGCGGATGTAATTTTTGACTTCGGCGGAATTTTCGCCCTGCGTCATCAGGTCCTTGTAGATGTTGCTGATGCGCAAGTGGGGGATGTGCTCGTCGTTGGTCGTCACGATAAAATCGTCGCCGGATTTTTGCACAAACACTTCGGGCAAAACGTATTGATTTGCATCCGACAAATAGGCGCGTCCCGGACGCGGCTCCAAACGCCCGATGCGGCCCATCGCCTCCTGCGTCTCTTCGACGGTGCAGCCGGTGCCGCGCGCAATTTCCGGGATGCGCCGCTTGCCCAGCGCGTCCATGAAATCACGCACAATGCGATATTCGATCGATTCCTGCCGGCCGGCGCGTTCCAACTGGAGCAGCAGACATTCCCGCAAGTCACGCGCGCCAACACCCGGCGGATCGAAGGACTGGATTACTTTGAGGACCTCGGCGATTTTTTCCGGCGGGAAATGGGTTAAAACCGCCATCTCTTCCACCGTGGACTTGAGGTAGCCGTAATCGTCAATGTTGCCAACGATCAACTCCGCGATGCCGCGTTGCTCGTCCTTCAAATCGCCCTCCCGCACCTGATCCATCAACATCTGGGTAAAGGAGGTTCCCACCGCAAGCGAGTCGAACATGAACTGGCGCTTCTCCTCCTCCTCGGCGGTCTGGCGGATGGGAATGTTCGTCTGTGAAAAATGATCGCGCCATTCCTGGTCCAGTTGCACGAGCTTGTCGAATTCCGCCTGAAAATCATCCGCGGGCGCTTCAGCGCTTTTTTCCGCCACGGAATCCAGTTCCACATTTTCCGTCGTTCCGGCGGGATCGGGGGGTTCGGCCACTTCATCGGAATCGCGTTCCGACTGGTCACGCAAATCGATTTCCTCCGACGCCATTTCTTCGAGCACAGGATTTTGCTGCAATTCCTGTTCGACGAGCGCCTTGAGTTCGAGGGTCGGCGCCTGAAGCAATGCCAGCGATTGCTGGAGTTGCGGCGCCAGCACCAACGACTGCGTCAAGCGCGTGGATAATTGCAAGCCTTGAACCATTTGCAGGTGCAAGATAAATCCGGTTTTACACAACCACAAGCAAAAAGTGGCACGACTTTCGCTGTAGCGTGAAACTCAAGGAAAAACTGGATTATTTCGCCCGCCGATTGCATCTTGAAGGCATGAAGTTGATTCTTTCGACGCACAACGTCACGCTGACCAAGGCCCTCGAGGATCATGTCGTAAAACAACTGGAGAAACTCGACCACTTTGACCAGCGCACCATTGACGCCCGCGTGACGCTTGAACATGACCATACGCGCGCCGCCGGAAAACAATTTTGCTGCTCCATTCGCCTGAGTGTGCGCGGACCCGATCTTTTTGCCGAGGACGTCGAAAGCGATCTTTACGCGGCCATTGACAAGGTTACCAAAAAAATCGAGCAGCAAATCCGCAAACGCCACAACAAGTGGAAGGCTCGCAAGCACAAGATTGCCGCGCGCAGCAAGCAGACACGCCAGGAAGCGGAAACAGCGTAAGCGTTGAACGTTGATTCGTTGGTCGTTAAATCGTATTAACCGGTTTGACGATTGGATGATGAGCGTTCAACAACCATGATTCTCCGTGCCCGCACGATTTTGCCGGTCTCGCAGCCGCCCATTGAAAACGGCGCGGTGGTCATTTCTGGAAATCGCATTCGCGCGGTTGGTTCCTGGCCGGACCTGCGGCCGCACGCGAATGGGAAAATTCCCGACCTCGGCGAAGTCATTCTGCTTCCCGGCCTCATCAACGCCCATTGCCACCTCGACTACACCGACATGGCCGGGATGTTGCCGCCGCCGAAAACCTTCACCGACTGGATTCCACTCATCCTTTCCGCCAAGTCCGGATGGGGCTATTCCGATTACGTGCGTTCCTGGCTGAATGGCGCGCGGATGCTCGCGCGCACCGGCACGACGACCGTCGCGGATATCGAAACCGTGCCCGACCTTTTGCCTGAAGTTTGGGACGCCACGCCGTTGCGCGTCTTTTCGTTTCTCGAAATGACCGGCATCCGCGCCCGGCGCGACCCGGTGGCAATCCTCCGCGAAGCCGTCGAAAAAATTGATTCACTTTCGCACCCGCGTTGTTCCGCCTCGCTTTCGCCGCACGCCCCCTACTCCACCGTGCCCGAGCTGCTCCGCCTCAGCGTGCGTGCCGCCCGTGAACGCGGCTGGAAGCTTTGCATTCATGTCGCGGAATCCGCGCCGGAATTTGAAATGTTCATGCGCGCGCGCGGCGAAATGTTCAACTGGATGCAGCGCAACACCCGCGACATGTCCGACTGCGGTTTCGGCTCGCCGGTCAAACACCTCGCCCGCAATAAAATGCTCGGCGAAAATCTGCTCGCCGTTCACGTCAACGTGCTGGCGCGCGGGGACGCCACGCTGCTCGGCAAACATCGCGTTCACGTTGTTCATTGCCCGCGCAGCCATGATTATTTCCGCCATCCGCCGTTTCTGCGCAAACGGCTGGCCAACGCCGGCGTCAACCTCTGCCTCGGCACGGACAGCCTGGCCACCGTTCGCAAAATCAGGAAACAGAACCCCGAACTCAGCATGTTCGAGGAAATGCGCGAGCTGGCGGCCAACGATCCAAAGCTCCCGCCAGTGGAAATTCTGCGCATGGCCACGGTCAACGGCGCGCGCGCGCTTGGCCGGGCCGGCCAAATCGGCGAGCTTTCAGAAAATGCCCTGGCCGATTTGATTGCGATACCCGCCAGCGCAAAAACCAGCGATGCCTGCGAAGCCGTGCTGGGCCACGCCGGCGCAGTGAGCGCCAGCATGATTGACGGGCACTGGGTCATTCCACCGGAATGATTTGCGATGGGCGCAATTTCGCACCACCACCAACTCCCTCTCCCCGCCTAAGCGGGGAGAGGGCCGGGGAGAGGGGATTTGAATTTAGAAACAATTGACCTCCTCACCCCGCCCCTCTCCTCCTTTGGGGGAGGAGAGGGAGAAAACGGCGGCAGTGTCAAGTTGGGCCCATTTGCGATTGACGCATGGTTTGGCCTTTTTGCTCGTAAATCGTAAATCGTCCACCCTCCGCAGTATTGCTACGGAGGACGGGTAAATCGTAAATTTCAGCCGTGAACTCGTTCGATGAAGAATTAAACCGGCGTCTGGCCACGCTTCAGGCGCAGGGTTTGCACCGCGAACTGCGCCGCGTGGATTCGCCGCCGGGCACGCGCATCCGGATTGACGGCCGGACGCTGCTGAATTTTTCGTCCAACGATTATCTCGGTCTGGCCGGCGACCCGTTGCTCAAGGAAGCTGCGATCCAGGCCGTTGAAAAATTTGGCGCTGGTTCCGGCGCGTCACGGCTGATTTGCGGTTCGCTCGCACCGCATCACGAACTTGAAGAAGCACTCGCAAATTTCAAAGGCGCCGAAGCCGCGCTGAGTTTCTCGACCGGCTATGCCACCGCCATCGGAACCATCTGCGCGTTGCTCGGCAAGAATGACGTGATTGTTTTGGACAAACTCGTTCACGCCTGCATTGTGGACGCCGCCCGGCTCAGCGGCGCAAAAATTCGTGTTTTCGCCCACAACGATTTGGAAGATCTGGAGAAGATACTGAAATGGACTCGGAGGGGCGAGCTATGCGAGTCCCAAACCAAATCAGGGACTCGTGTAACTCATCCCTCCGAAAGACGACGCACGCTCATCGTCACTGAAAGTATTTTTTCGATGGACGGCGATGCCGCGCCGTTGCGCGAGATCGTCGCCCTCAAAGAAAAACATGGCGCGTGGTTGATGGTGGATGAGGCGCACGCGACCGGGCTTTACGGAAAAAATCGTCGCGGCCTGGTGGAAGAATCCGGCGCCGGCGGCCAGATCGAAATTCAGATGGGGACGCTCGGCAAGGCGGTGGGGGCTTCGGGCGGTTATATTTGCGGCTCGCGCCCATTGATTGATTTTCTCGTCAACCGCGCCCGCAGTTTCATTTTTTCCACCGCGCCCGTTCCGGCTGCCGCCGCCGCCGCCGCCGCCGGGGTTCGCTTTATTCAATCGAAAGCCGGGGAAGACCGGAGGAAGCAGCTTTTTGAGCGAATCAACGAATTGAATTCGCAATCTGCAACTCCGATAAACTCCGTTTCCGCGAGCACGCGACAATGTCGGTGTCGCGAGCACGCGACGAAAGTCGGTGTCCGCAATCCGCAATTGAAGAGCGCGATCATCCCCGTTCTAATCGGCGACGAAACCAGGGCGGTTGCCGCTTCCGCCGCGTTGCGCGAGCAGGGCATTTTTGTTCCGGCGATTCGTTATCCGACCGTGGCCCGCGGCCAGGCGCGTTTGCGTTTGACCGTGACCGCGACTCACACGGCGGAGGACATTTCACTGCTGGTCGCGGCGTTGCGGTCAGTCCGCAACTCCGAAAAATCGCGAGCACGCGACGAAAGTCGGTGTCTGCAATCTGCAATCGCAAATGAATAAGCTTGCCCAACTTGATCACCAGTTTATCTGGCATCCCTTCACCCAGATGCGCGACTGGCTGAAGCGCGAGCCGGTGGTCATTGTCGCGGGCAAAGGCGCGGTGTTGCACGACATTCGCGGACGTGAATATCTCGACGCGAATTCTTCGATTTGGACGAATCTGCACGGCCACAATCACCCCAAGATCAACGCGGCGATCCAGCGACAGCTCAAAAAGGTCGCGCATAGTTCCGCGCTCGGTTTGGCCAATGAACCGGCGGCGCTCCTCGCTGAAAAATTGATTCAAGCCGCCAACGCCGGGATTCACGATTCACGAGTCACGATTCACGAGTCATCTGTCAAACCACCGCGTAAATCGCAAATCGCAAATCGTAAATTGACAAAGGTTTTCTTTTCCGACGACGGTTCGACCGCGCTCGAAGTCGCGCTCAAGCTCGCCTACGAATTCACCCGCCGTGCTCGTAGCGCAGGCGTCTCGCCTGCTTCGCGGGCAAAGGTTCAGCCGCATTTTCTTTCGCTCGAAGGCGCCTATCACGGCGACACTGTCGGCGCGGTGTCGCTCGGTCACCTTGATTTGTTTCATAAAAGTTATTCCGGTTTGCTGTTCAAGACGGACAAGGTCATGTCGCCGTATTGCTATCGGTGTCCGTTTAATCGCGCAAAGCCGGAGCGCGCCGACGCCCGCGAATATCGCAAATGCAACTGGGAATGTGCCGGCCTGGTTGAAAAGAAATTCGCGACGCAAGGGCGAAAGGGAAATCCCTACGCGGCGTTCGTCTTTGAGCCGCTGATTCAGGGCGCGGCGGGAATGATTCCGCAGCCGCGCGGCTGGCTGCGGCGGGTGACGGAAATCGCGCGCAACCACGACGCGCTGCTCATCGCGGACGAAGTGATGACCGGGTTTGGACGAACAGGATTCTCCCACTCAACCTTCAACTCCTCGGCGCGGCGAAGCGGAGCGGAGACGGCTCAACCCTCAACTTTTCTGTTTGCCTGCCACCACGAAAGCGTGCAGCCGGATTTTCTGTGCCTGGCCAAAGGCCTGACTGGCGGCTATCTGCCGATGGCGGCGACATTGACGACGCAAAAAGTGTTCGACGCCTTTCTAGGCGAATACGATGAATTCAAAACTTTTTTTCACGGCCACAGTTACACGGCCAATCAACTCGGCGCAGCGGCAGCGCTGGCGAGCCTGGAAATTTTGCAGGACAAACAATCCATTTGCGCGCGGCAAAATCTCGAAAAAAATCTGCACGATGAATTGCAAACGCTTTGGTCGCTGCCCAACGTTGGCGACATCCGGCGGGTCGGTTTGATTGCCGGCGTCGAACTCGTTCGGGACTGGCGGACGCGCGAGCCGTTTGATTTGCGGGAACGCGCGGGCATTCGCGTTTGCGAAGCGATGGCGCGGCGCGGGGTGCTCACGCGGCCCATTGGCAACGTCATCGTGCTGATGCCGCCCTATTGCACGACACCAAAGCAAGTATGGAGGATGGTGCGGGCGGTTTTTGATTCAATCCGTGAAGTCTTCGGCCGTCGGTAGGGACGCGCTGCCGCGCGTCCGGCCGACCGGCAGGTTGCCACTGCCCGACGAAATAAATTTCCGTAGCAGCCGAGGTAACGAGGCTCAAATTCCTTCGGAAAATCGCGGTTTTAGAATCCAGAATGAGCCTCCTCACGTCGGCTGCTACGATTTTTAAACGCGCTCCAAGGTTCTGATTTCACGAGCCAATAGTTCATGGAAAGAATTTACGATTTACGATTTACGATTTACGATGGAGGCGTGAGTTTGGCTGACAACCTCGAAAAAGTCCAACAGCGCATTCGCGCCGCGTGCGGGCGCGCCGGGCGCGACCCGGATTCCGTCACGTTGCTGGCCGTCACAAAAACTCAGCCGCCGGAAATTGTCAAAGCGGCGGCGGAGCTCGGTTTGCTTTTGTTCGGCGAAAATAAAGTTCAGGAAGCGAAAGCGAAAATTCCACTGTGTCCGGGCAAATTACGCTGGCATTTCATCGGCCATTTGCAGTCGAACAAGTGCCGCGACGCGGTCGAGCTTTTCAAAATGATTCAGAGCGTGGACAGCCTGTCGCTCGCGCAGGAAATCAACAAACGCGCGGAGCAGGCGGCCAGGACCATGCCGGTTCTGATGGAAGTGAACGTCGCGGGTGAAGCCAGCAAGTTTGGTTACCAGCCGGAACAACTGCTGGCGGAGCTCAAGGAGCTCAACGCGCTGCCGCGAATTGAAATTCACGGTTTGATGACCGTGCCGCCGTGGTCGGCGGAAGCAGAAAAGGCGCGGCCACATTTTCGCCGGCTGCACGAGATCAAAGCCCAATGCGGGCAAATTCTCGGCGCACCCCTGCCCCATTTGAGCATGGGCATGAGCGGTGATTTTGAAATTGCGATTGAAGAAGGCGCGACGATGGTGCGCATCGGCACGGCGTTGTTTGGGCCGCGGGCAAAAACCCGGTCGCGCGCGGAGGCGGATTAAATTTTACTGCATTTTGAGCGAAACGGTTTAGCCTGAATTGATGACGATTGATTCTTTCAAGCGCGAAATTGCCGCCGCCGTCAAAACCTATGACACATTCGTCGTGTGCCTTGAAAAAACGCCGGAGGATTTTGATGCATCGCTGGTTTCGTTGATGGCCAAGGCGATCAAGGCCTATGAAAGTCGCGGCGCGGGCATGCGTCACGGCATCGCGTTGGACAAGCAGGTGACGATTATTTTGAGCCAGGGTGACGACGAACGGCCGTTGTGCGGCATTTATTTCAATCTCCATTCGCCTTATCAGAAGAACGCGCTCCCCAAGACGGTGAAAGCATTTACCGAAAAATCACAAAAGAAAGAGGATTAAATTTTTCGGAGGAACGAGTTATACCAATTCCCGATAATAATTGGCACCTATTCCAGACGGTAGGGCCGCGCTGCTGCGCGGCCATCATACCCGGCGGCGCAGCAGCGCCGCCCTACCCATTGCACCGATTGTCTCTGGGAATTGGTATTTATACGAATCCCCAATTCCAAAAATCCGAAGCCTGAAGCCAGAACTTGGGGACTCGCAAAGCTCGTCCCTCCGGTAAAATCATTGGTCGCGCACTTCGCTGCCGACTTCTGCTTCGCCGGTGACAAGATCGGCAACGATGTTATTCTCACGCTGCGGGCCGGTGATTTTGACTTCGCCGACTTTCATGCCGTCGCGATACAGAAAAAGGCTTTGGTCCATTTTCGGCATCTGGCCGACGGGAAAACTCAGCACGACAAAACGTCCGGAGGTATTGTATGAAACGACTCTGGCGGTGAGCGAATTATCGGGCGTGATGATTGCCGGCGTGGTTTCCCCGGCCGACGGGGACGTTTTGGCCGTTTTCGCCCGGTGATGAAAAAGGGCGCAGCCATTCGCCAGCATCGCCACCAGCAGCAGGGTCCACAGGATGGAAATCTTCATGGCGACAGTTAAGCGCGCGGCGGCGCGCAGGTCAATTCACGATTCGATGCTTTCTGTGGAGTGGGCGCAACCGGGCACACGCACCAAAAGAAACATCTCCCCCATGAACCTCGTAGCCGTCCCGCATGGCGGGATCAGTCCGCGCATTTTGAGTCCAATGAAAGTCAGCGCCGACTCACGTCGGCGGCTACGGTTCAGGGGTTTAATGCGCGAAGTTTTTTTTTGGGGAAATCTCTCCCGCGACCTAGGGCACGCTTTCCGTGATGATCGTATCGCTGTGCTCGTAGGCCGGCGCGCAGCAGCACAGCAATCGTAGTGTTTCATTGCCAATATTCCAAAGCTTGTGTTTGTGGCCGGGCGGTATGGCAATGGCGTCGCCGGTTTTAACGCCGCGCGTTTCGCCTTCGATGCGAATTCGTCCCGCGCCGTGCGTAATGTAATAAATTTCCTCGGTCTGGACGTGATAATGCTCCTGCGTGCTGGCGCCGGCCGGCAGACGCGCTTCCGCCAGGCTTTGGTTGCGAATGACGGAATTGCGATGCGCCAGCAATTCGCGAATTTCCGAACCGTCCTTCGTGATGAAGGACGGAACATCGCCGAGATTTTTGATGTCCATGTGTTTTAATGAGTATGCATTCAAACCGCGAAACCTACGAAAAAAAATGACTAAATCCTAAATCCGAATGACGAAAGAAATCCCAATGACCGAATGCCGAATTATTCGGCTGGGGAAATGATTTGTCATTCGGATTTCGTCATTCTTTAGTCATTAGGGCTTCGTCATTCGTCATTTCCCTTCTCAAAAGCCCTCCGGCACTCCAAAATTTTTCGCCCAATTTGCCTGCCCCAGCACCACTCCGGCGACGATCAAAATCATTGCCGCCCAAAACGTGGGCGTGAATGGTTCATGCAAAAAGAAATATGCCCAGGTCATCGTGCTCAAAGGAATGAGATTGTTGAACAGCACGACCTGGCTCGTGCGCCAATGGCGGAGCGCGTTGTTCCAGAGCGCGTAGGGAATCACGCCGCCAAACAGGACGCAGAACGCCAGCACACCAAGGATCCCGGCGTTGACGGGGATGCCGCGCACGGTAATCTCAGCCAGCCCGAACGGCATCAGCCCAATCCCCGACATCCACATCGTGTGCGCCGCGACTTCCACCCCGCTCAAGCTGGCGCTTAAAATGCGCATTTGATGACTGAAATTCGCCCACAAAATGCTCGCGGCCAGCCCCAAAAATTCTCCGAGCAGGTCCAATTTTGCCGTTTGCAAAGCCGGCCAGAACAGAACCAGCACGCCGGCCAGCGCGAGCAACGCCGCTCCGTAACGCCGTGCGCTCGCCCACGTCCGTTGCGGCCGTTCCTCCCACAACAGAGTCCACACCGGGGACGCGCCAATATACAGCGCCACGTGCGAGGCCGCAGTCAGGCGCAAGGCCCAGTTGAAGGCGACGATATACACCGCAAGGCTTAAACCGCCGCGCAACCACAATTGCCGGCGCAATCCGGATGTCAACGGGCGATATTCACCGAGCCACGAAGTGAAGCGCAGCACCGCCAGCAATAGCAAGCCGGCCAGGAGAAAGCGAATGCCGCCGGTCCAGATGGGCGGCCAAAGGGCAACCAGCCACTTGGTTCCCGCGTTGTTGCCGCCCCACAGAAAAACTACGAACAGCAGGCTTCCGGCGATGGCGACGTTATGTTTTGGTTGCGGCACGCGGCGAGTAAGCCAATGCGCGCGACGGTTGCCAATGAAATTTGTGAAGGTGGGGGGATCGAATCTTTTTCAAGTGCAGCAACAAAGTCAAGCCAGATGCGTCGTGGGGGAACTGAGCGTCATTGAAATAGTTTTTCTCCTTTCCCTGTCCGATTTGGACTGCGGCGGTTACTATTCTATGAGTGAACAGTCTAACCGACCAACAGCTTTTACACGACTATACCGGGCACCGGTCGGAGACGGCGTTTGCCGAACTGGTGCGCCGGCACGTTGACTTCGTTTATTCCGCCGCTTTGCGGATGGTTCGTGATGCACACCTGGCCGAGGACGTGACGCAAGGGGTGTTTGTCGCGTTGGCGCAGAATGCCCGGCAACTCACGGAGCGACCATTGTTGTCCGGTTGGCTGCACCGCACGGCGCAAAACCTCGCCGCAAACGCCGTCCGCTCGGACGTACGCCGTCGCGTCCGCGAACAGGAGGCCGCCACCATGAATGAATTGTTATCCTCCGCCCCCGACGCTTCGTGGGAACATATCGCTCCGCAACTCGATGCCGCGTTGGGCGAGTTGAGCGAGTCAGACCGCGACGCGCTGCTGCTTCGTTACTTCGAGTGCAAATCCGCCAAGGAGATGGCGCAAATCCTCGGCCTCAGCGACGAAGCCGCCCAAAAGCGCGTCAATCGCGCCGTGGAACGGCTGCGCGACTATTTCTCTAAACGCAACGTGACCATTGGCGCGAGCGGACTGGCCGTCGTCATTTCCGCCAACGCAGTGCAAGCCGCGCCGGTTGGATTGGCGGCCACCATTTCCGCCGCTGCCGTTCTCGCCGGAACCGTCGCCCACACTTCAACTGTAATTGCCGCCACCAAAACCATCGCTATGACCACACTCCAAAAAACTCTCATCACCGCCACGCTCGCCGTGGTTGCCGGCGCGGGAATCTACGAAGCGCACCAAAACTCCCAACTGCGCGAACAAAACCAGACCCTCCAGCAACAACAAGCGCCGTTGGCCGAGCATCTGGCACAACTCCAAGCCGAAAACAAGCGGCTTTCAGGTCTTGTTGCTCAAGCAAAAGATCAGGAATCGCTCTCACAGGCGCAATTCAATGAACTCTTGAAACTTCGCGGTCAAACCGGACAGACACGAACAGCTTTGCATGAGTTGGCGAAATTGCAAAAGAGTGTCGCCCAGCAAAGCGGGACAATACCGGCCCTTCTTACCAATGCCATGGCACAAGGAGTGTCCATGGCTGAAAAATTCAAAAAAAAGGCGGCCCTCGCCAAACTCGACCGCATGAAGGAAAAATTCCATCTGACAGATGACCAGGCGCAGGCCATCAGCGACATCATGGTCAAAAACATTGAGAACAGTTCTCAACAGGTATTAAATGCCATGCAGGATAAACAACAAATGCCACCACAGGATCAAGCGACTTCAAGCGCCTTACAGAATGAAGAAGCTGCAATCAAGGCGCTGCTCACGCCCGACCAACTGGCAATCTATCCCGACTTCAAACAGGCTGAAACCATTGCATCTGCCAAAAACAGTGCTCAGGCGGATTTGACGATGATAACGGGTGAAATGGATCTTTCACAAGAACAGCAGGACAAAGTCCATTCCGCACTTTATCAACTGAATTTAAACCAAGCATCAGTCCCTCAAAACCAGGAGGCTATCGCCCAAGCTCGCGCCAGTGGCAATTATACGGATTTTGTTAGTTTACAAATTGAAACGCAGAAGCAAACCTTGGAAAACAAATTGAAAGCCCTTGATGGTATTCTCACACCGGAGCAGTTAAAGACCTACGAACAAAAACAGATGGACATGATTGATATGCAAGCCAGCGCAATGAAGATGTTTCTTCCCCAATCAACCAATGGAGTCGCACAATAGTCAGGTCAATCTATAGTTTTGCCCAATTAGCGGGCAGCAAGTTTCAGCGGTGAAAAATTATGATCTAGCGGACGTGCTTCGTCAGCCGAATACGAAACAAGCACGTCATCTCCTACGTCACGGAGAGGGAGAATCGTTCGCCGTCCCCTTGAAAATTCGCGCGACTGGATTTGCCGGACACTTCATCCGCAAAACCAAACCCGGCCAGCAGCCATTTGACCCCGTGTGAAATTTGTTTGACCGCCGTGGCGCACGGTCTAACTTGGTAGCATGGTTCATGCACCCGGTTTTCTGAATCTGGTCAACGACGCCAAACGGCGCGTCAACGAGATCAGTGTCGCCGAGGCGCGCGCGCGTCTGGCTGCCAATCCCAAGGTTGTCCTGATGGACGTGCGGGAAGATCACGAATGGCAGGCCGGCCACGCCGCCGAAGCCGTGCATCTGGGCAAGGGAATTCTGGAACGCGATCTGGAGAAAATGTTTTCCGACCCGAAGACGGAAATCATCATGTATTGCGGCGGCGGATTTCGTTCGGCACTGACGGCGGACGCCGCGCAAAAAATGGGCTATCGCAACGTCCACTCGCTCATCGGCGGTTACAAAGGGATGGTGGCGGCGGGCTGGCCGATGAAAAGCGGCGCACAATGACAGGCTGGCCGACAATGAAAACAACAAGATTGAAATGCCTGATGCCGGGGGCGGATCTTGCCGCTGCCGCCGAACGCAATGAGATTGGCGCGCGGCGTTTACGCCGCTTCATCGTCCTTCACTTGGGGGAAACGGCGTTCGCAAAGGGTATTCGTGCGTTGAAGCGGCCCCGCTGTGCGGGGCCGCGCTCCGAGGGCAATGTCAAGTTACGCCCTGACACTGGTTGCGTTGTCCTTTGTTGTTGTGTCCGTGCTCCACGCGCAAAGTTACTCCATTGACTGGTTCAAAGTCGCCGGTGGCGGCGGCACGAGCACGGGCGGCACGTATCAAGTCAGCGGCATCCCGCTTTGCGGGACCAGCACGACGCCGGCGGGGATTTTTTTTCCGGCTTAATAGTCCGTAAAAAAAGTAGCAGCCGACGTGAGGAGGCTCTAAACGAATGATTGTTTCCAAGGAAATTTGAGCCTCGTTACCTCGGCTGCTACGAA
>DAIRTX010000078.1:0-6917 GCA_036803685.1 Verrucomicrobiota bacterium
GGCGCGGGAATGCCGACGAGTTTCAATAAGCGGATGACTTCCTCGTCGAGGGCGTTTTTGGTAGGGCGCGTCACTCCTTGCGCGCCGCTGTTTGCGTTCGGTCGAGCGGCGGGCAGAGGACTGCCCGCCCTACCTGTCAAATCTGGACGATGCAGCTTGAGCGATTCCTTGATCTGGTTGCCGATGCGAAAAACCGGATTCAGCGACGCGCCCGGTTCCTGAAAAACATAACTGACCACGCCGCCGCGAATGTTGCGCAACTCGCCGTTCGACATCTTCAGCACGTCGCGCCCGTTCAACAAAATTTCTCCGCCGACATAATTGGCCGGTGGCGTCGGCATAAGCTGCGCGATGGATAGCGCGGTCACGGTCTTGCCGCAGCCGCTTTCACCGACGAGGCAGACCGTTTCGCCCGCGCCGATGGTGAGCGACACGCCGTCCACGGCGCGCAACGCATCCGGGCCGGTGCCGAAGTCCATTTTGAGATTTCTAATTTCGAGCAGCGGCATTGGTGAATTTCGATTTACGAATTGTGAATCATTAACTTATGGCCGGGCACAAGAAAAGCCGGAAGCGGCAAATCATCTTGATTGCCGGTTATCGGAGCCGATACGTTCCTGCATATGCATTTGAAATACTGCTGGTTTTTCATCCTGGTTTTGGCGGTCGCCGGTTGCGCAAGCGTTCCGAAGCCGAAGCCGGTTGGTTCGTTACCGGAGTTTCAGAAAAAAGCGGAAAAGTTCAACGAAGTTGTCACGGTGCCGACATTTGAAACGACAACGAACGAAATTGCGGCAACGCTCACGAACACCATTGCCGCCGGAAACGCCGCGCTGGATCGCGTCGGCAAACTGACTCCGGTCGGGGTGAATTTCGCCAACACCGTCCGCGCGCTGGACGATCTCGGCTTTCAACTGATGCTTGTGGACAACCGGCTTGGCTTGATCGAACAGACCAGCACCAATGCCGCCGTGCGCGACGCCGCCACCGCAGCGATCAAGGAACTGGAAGCCTGGATGGTGGGGCTGGATTATCGCGAGGACGTTTACCGGGCGGTCAAAGCCTACGCCGACACCCGGCCAAAACTGGAGGGCGAGAACGCCAAGCTGCTTCTCGAAACCATGCGCGATTATCGCCGCGCCGGATTGGAGTTGCCCAAGGCCGAACGCGACGAAGTTGAGCGGATGCGCAAGGAGCTTTCCGCGCTATCCACCGATTTCCAGAACAACGTCACCAAGGCGAAGAAGGCGGTGAAGTTCACCCAGGTCGAACTCGAAGGCGTGCCCGACGATTTCCTGCAGCAGATCAAAACGACCAATGACGAATACATCGTGATGGCCAACGTCACCTGGCATTACCTCGCGTTGATGGACAACGCGAAGCGCGAGGAGACGCGCAAGCGATTCCTCATCGAGCACGACAATCTCGCCCGCGAGGTCAACATTCCGCTGCTCGAAAAAATTCTACCGTTGCGCGACGACATTGCGAAGAAGCTCGGTTACCGGAACTGGGCCGATTACGCGACCGAAATCAAAATGGTGAAGAATAGCGGTGCGGCGATTGATTTTGAGGAAAAACTAAAAACCGGTTTGCAGCCGAAGTTCACCGCCGAACTGGAAGAGTTTCGCAAACTCAAAGTGCAGGAAACCGACGATACCAACGCGCAAATCCGCATTTGGGACTGGCGTTACTTCAGCAACCAGTTGAAAAAGCAGCGTTACGACGTGGACGCCGAGCAATTGCGCGTTTATTTCCCGTACCAGCGCGTGCTCGACGGCATGTTCGCGATTTACCAGCGCATCTTTGGGCTCAAGTTTGAGCCGGTGGAGCCGCCGTACAAATGGATTGGCGATCTGCAACTTTACGCCGTGTCCGACGCGCAAACCGGCGAACCGCTCGGGCTGTTTTATCTCGACATGTTCCCGCGCGACGGCAAATACAATCACTTCGCGAAGTTCGGCATCATTGAAGGCAAGCTGCTGCCGGACGGAAAATACCAGCGCCCCGTCTGCGCGCTGATCTGCAACTTCCCCGCGCCAACCAAGGATCATCCATCGTTGATGTCGCACATGGACGTGGAGACGATCTTCCACGAGTTCGGCCACGCGATGCACACCATCCTGACCCGCGCCAAATACGCGCGCTTCTCCGGCACGAGCGTCCCGGGTGATTTTGTCGAGGCCCCTTCGCAGATGCTCGAGAACTGGATTTGGGACAAGAAGGTGCTGGACAGTTTCGCGGCGGATTATCGCGATCCGTCGAAGAAAATTCCGGCGGGAATTCTGGCGAAGCTCAAGGAAGCGAAACTGGCGACCGAAGGCATGCGGTATCGCCGGCAACTGGCGTTCGGCCTGATGGACCTCGCGCTGCACACACAAATCCACGAAACCAATGCGGCGGAAACGCTGCCGCTCGCAAACCAGAAATTAAGCAACGTGTTTCTGCCGATGGTGCCGGACACGGCGTTTGTGGCCTACTTCAACCACATCATCGGCTACGGCGCGGGTTATTACGGCTACGCCTGGGCGGACGCGATTTCCGCCGACATGGCGACGGTGTTTGAGAAGTCGCCGGACGGCTACTTCGACAAGCAAGCCGGCATGAGATTACGCAAGGAGATTTACGAGCCGGGCGATTCGCGCGACGTGAACGTTTCGATTGAAAAATTCCTGGGCCGCCCGCGCTCCATCGAGCCGTTCTTGAAGCAGATTGGGATTGAGAAAACCGAGTAAGCAACCCCGGTCAAATTCATGAGTTCCCCCGCAAAGCCTGTTGCCGACCGCTGGCCGCGCCAAATCAAATTCATTGTCGGGAACGAGGCCTGTGAACGCTTCAGTTACTATGGCATGCGAAGCGTTCTGGCCGGTTATCTTACCGGTGAAGTGCTCAAGGGCGGTCTCGGACAGGACGCGGACACGGCCACGGAAATCATCCACACCTTTGTCTTCGCCAATTATTTCATGCCGCTGCTCGGTGCGTGGCTGTCGGACAAGATCATCGGCCGCTACCATACGATTCTTTGGGTGTCGCTATTTTACTGCGCCGGACACGGCGTGCTGGCGTGCAGCGACCTGGCCGGCACGGTCCATGGCAAACTGGTACTGCTTTACACCGGCCTGGCGTTGATCGCGTTTGGCTCCGGCGGCATCAAACCGTGCGTCTCGGCGTTCATGGGCGACCAGTTCAAGCCGGAACAGTCGCATCTGCTGCAAAAGGCCTACGGCGCGTTTTATTGGGCCATCAACCTCGGCTCGTTTTTTTCGTTTCTCGTCATCCCGTGGATCAAGGACCGGCATGGCTACGGCCTCGCGTTTGGGGTGCCGGGAATTTTGATGGCCATCGCGACGTTCATTTTCTGGCTGGGAACGAAACATTACGTCCGGGTGCCGCCGAGCCGCAAAACGAATAGCGCCGGATTTTTCAAAATTCTTTGGTATGCGCTCGCGAACCGGAAAAAAACTGGTGGCGGCGCGCTGCCGCGCGCCGAAGCCGACCAGCAGGTCGGCACTACCGAACGACTCGGAAATTTCTGGGACTCCGCACGTGGCCGGTTCAGCGAAAAGGAAATTGATGCCGCGAAGTCCGTCCTGCCCATCCTGTTCGTCTTCGCGCTGATCCCGATTTTCTTCTCGCTGTTCGACCAGACGAACTCGACGTGGGTGTTGCAGGGCGAAAAGATGGTTCCGACAAAAATCCTCGGCTTGGACATCGGCGCGGAGCAGATGCAATCCATGAATCCGCTGATTGTGATGATTCTCGTGCCGCTGTTCACGCTGGGGATTTATCCGCGCATCGGCCGGTTCGCGTCGCCGCTGCGGCGGATGTCGTACGGGATGTTTCTGGCGGCGGGTTCGTATCTTGTCGTGGCCGCGCTGCAAAGGCAGATCGAAACCGGCGCGCAATTGAGCGTGCTGTGGCAGACCGTGCCGTATGTCATTTTGACCGCCGCCGAGGTTTTGGTTTCAACGACCGGGCTGGAATTCGCTTTCCGCGAGGCCGCGCCAGAAATGAAAAGCATCGTCATGAGTTTCTGGCTGCTGACCATCGCCTTTGGCGACCTGCTCGTTGTGGCGGTGACCAAACTGTTTTCCAATGCCAGCGACCCCGCCGCGTCGGTCAGCACGAATCGCTTTCTGCTTTACGCCGGGATGACGTTTGTGGTGGCGATTTTGTTCAGCGTCGTTGCGGCGTTTTACCGCTATCGCGACGAGGCGGCGGCGCGCGGGAAATAAATCGCCGGGCGGTGGCGGGCTGGAATAAAACGGAATGAGCGGGTTCAGTGGCCGAAGAATTTCCTGATCATTTCCCCGCCGTTTTGCCAGAAAATCAAAACCACACCCATCAACGCACCGCCGGCCATTACGCCGGACGCGACTGGAAACGTAAATTCTTCCGCCGCTGACGGTGATTTTTTTTGAAACACGTAGGCGATGACTGCACCCAGGAAAAACAGCATGCCGTAATACCAATGAAAAACCCAGGCCAGGCCGAAGGCTGATGCCGAAGGCAGAAATTTTTGCTGCTTCGGAAAGAGGATCGGCAAAACGGTGAACACGATGCCAACCACGCCGCCGATGACGATGGACCAGACTTTCACCGGTTCGAGCGCCTCCAGACCTTTGCTCAACGCCCTGGCCACCGCCGCCCACGTTTGCGCGGCGGGCGCGGGAAATTGATCCGAGCCGATCACCGAGGCATTGGGCACCAGGATGGAAAACGCAAACACGCTCACGACGGTCCCGATGAAAATCCCGGCGAACTGTGCGATGAATTGTTTGCGCGGATGCGCGCCGAGCAGGTAGCCGCTCTTCAAATCCGTCAGCAAATCGGCAGACGAAGTCGCCGCGCCGGCGGTGATGTTTGCGCTCATCAAATTCACGTTCACGTTGCCAGGATTGACCGCGCCAAAAAACAGTTGCGTCACCTTGCCCATCGCGCCGACGGGCGTGGTGTCCGTTTCGCCGGTGACGCGGCAGGCGACCAGCGCCAGCGCGAACGACAGCACGACCGCGATCGCGCTTTGCCAGACCGGCATGCCGAATGACGCATGCGCCAGCCACGCGAGCGCGACGAGCGAGATGAGCTGGCCGATGACGAACCAGGACATCGGGGTTTCAATGGATTCCATTTCGTCCATGGGTGCCACCCGGCGTGAAAATAATTTCCCGAAACCGCTGAACGCCCGCAGCGCGCTCCGCCATTGCAGGATGAAACCCAGCAGGCCCGCCGAGACCATGCAGGAGGTGCCGCCCCAGAGCGTCCATTGCACGACGTCGCGAAAACCCGAGCCGGTAATGACCCCGGCGTGTTGCATGACGGGCACAAACACCGCCCAGCAAAACGTGCCGCCGATCAACATGCTGACGCAGACGCGCAGGCCGGTGATCGCGCCGGCAGCGATGAAAATGGGTTCCCAACCGAACATGACCGTCCGGCCAATCCAGGCCGGGCCGAAAACCACCGCGTTAAGCTTGGTGATTAAAGCGTCGCTGGAAAACGGAGCGAGTTTTGAAAACAAGGCGAAGCCGTCGTGCCAGAAATTGTCCAGCGCCGCGAGCAGGCCCGCGAGGCCAAGCGCCTTGGCGGCGCGCATTCCTTTGGCGCCGTGCGAGTGGAGCGCGCGCAGCGTTTCCGCCGCCGCGACGCCGCTGGGGAAGCGCAATTGCTCGATGTTGATCATTTGTTTTTTCATCGGCACGGCCATGGTCACGCCGAGAATCGCGAGGAAGAAAACCCAGGCGAGGGTGAGCGGAATCGAGAGGGGGTGGCCGTTCAAGACAATGAAGGCGGCGAAAGCGGACACGAGCGTGCCGCCGGTCGAATAACCCGCCGAACTGGCGGTGGATTGCATGCAATTGTTTTCGAGGATGGTCATTGGGGTTTTGACGAGGCCGATTTTGACGAAGGTCGTCCAAATGGTGTAGGAAAGGATGCAGGCGGTGATGGCCACGCCCATGCCCCAGCCGGATTTCAGGCCGATGTAAAGATTGGTGAGCGAAAGGACGCTGCCGAGGACCGAACCCATGAGCACCGCGCGCCAGGTAAGCTGGCGCATCGAGTCGCCGCGCCCGCGATAAACTTTCTCGAACCACTGCCGTTCGATTTCTTCCGGCGTGCCGGTGAAACCCTCGACGGGCAATTTAAATTCAGCGGCTGGTTTTTCCGGCGTTTCCGTCTCCTTGGCTGAATCGAATTTCATGCGGAAATTTTTTGCGGGTCATCGCATTGGGAAGCCAAAACAGAAAGCCAGGCCGGTCAAAGTGCCGAACGTGATGGTGTTCAACGTGTCGCGCACCTGGGGAACTTGCAGCACGAGAATCACCGCGATGAACCCGAACCGCGCGAACTGGTAATAGGTTTCGTAACTCATGCCGGTCAAATTCCGCGCCACGTGCGAACCGTCCAGCGGCGGAATCGGGATCAGATTAAAAAAGCACAGCAGCAGGCTGAGTGCAGCCATTTGCAGGAATAACTCCGCAACCCCTCCCAGATGGAACAACAATCCGGCACGTGCCAAGGCCACCAGCCCGACGGCCAGCAACAGGTTCATCGCCGGGCCGGCCATGGATACCAAAATGTCATCCACGCGGGGATGGCGCAGGTTGTAAGGATTCACCGGCACTGGTTTCGCCCAGCCAATCATGAACCGGCTGACGCCAAACGGGAGAAAAATCATCATCAATGGGAGCAGGACCGTGCCAATCGGGTCAATGTGGACAATGGGATTGAGCGAGCAGCGACCTTGTAATCGCGCCGTGTCGTCGCCGCACTTCGACGCCGTCCACGCATGGCCGAATTCGTGAAACGTCAGCAGCACGATCAGTCCCAGATAACTGATCAAGCCCTCAATAATCCAATTTGCATCCATGTGCGTTCAACTTAACCACCGCGCTGATATGAGTCGAGGCTGGACGCGC
>DAIRTX010000078.1:7017-17197 GCA_036803685.1 Verrucomicrobiota bacterium
GGAATCGTCTTCGGTGTCGCCAACCAACGCTCCATTGCCTGGGCCATTGCGCAGGCGTGGGCGCGCGAAGGCGCGAAACTCGCGTTCACGTATCAGGGCGATCGCGTCAAGGAAAGCGTCGTGGAACTCGCCGGCGAGTTCGGTGCGGACACGCTCATCCTGCCGTGCGACGTGACGAAAGACGACGAAATCGCCAGCATCTTCAAAACCGTCGGCGAAAAATTCGGCAAGCTGCATTTGCTCCTGCACTCGGTGGCGTTCGCGCCGAAAGCCGCGCTCGAAGGTGAATTCGTGAATACCAGCCGCGAGGCGTTCCGCATCGCCCACGACGTGAGCGCCTATTCACTCGTCGCGCTGTCGCGCGCCGCCGCGCCGCTGATGCCTGACGGTGGCAGCATCATTGGCATGAGTTATTACGGCGCGGAAAAAGTCGTGCCTCATTACAACGTCATGGGCGTGGCCAAGGCCGCGCTCGAAGCCAGCACACGCTATCTCGCCTACGATCTCGGCCCGAAAAAAATCCGTGTGAATTGCATCAGCGCCGGCCCGGTCAACACGCTGGCTGCGCGCGGCATAAGCGGTTTCAATGAAATGATCAAACATTACGAAGTCCACGCGCCGCTCAAGCGCAATGTGCTGCCCGACGAACTCGGCGCGACCGGAGTGTTCCTCGCCAGCGACGGCGCCGCGGCCATCACCGGACAGGTGCTTTACGTGGATTGCGGCTACCAAATCATGGGGATGTGAGTTAAGCGCGAATCAGTTTTGCCACATATGCGCCGTCCACCTGGTCCGCGAACGGCAGCAATTCGTGTTCGCTTTCCAATTTGAAATCGGCGTGTTCGTTCAAAAACTGTTTCACGACCTCGCCGTTTTCTTCCGGCTCAAGGCTGCACGTGCTGTAAACCAAAACGCCGCCGGATTTCACCTGTGTCGCGGCTTGCTGGAGCAAATTCAGTTGTGCGGTGCGGAGGCGTTCGATTTCCGCCGGCTGGATCCGCCAGCGCAAATCCACGCGGCGGCGCATCACGCCGGTGTTCGAGCACGGAGCGTCCACCAGGATACGATCAAAACGTGCTGCCGGCGTCCCGCCGGCAGTTCCATCTTTAGTTTGTTCTGCCGACAAGATGTCGGCAGCACGTTGCAGCTCCACACAAGTCACCCCCAGCCGCTGGCAGTTTTCTTGAATCCATTTCAGTCGTTCATCCGAAACATCCTGCGCGACAATACGGCCCTGGTTGTTCATCAACTGCGCGATGAACGTCGTTTTGCCGCCGGGCGCGGCGCAGAAATCCAAAATCGTTTCGCCGGGCTGCGATCCGAGTTTGTACGCGGCGAGCAGCGTGCCGGGGTCTTGAATGTAAAACCAGCCGTCGCGAAAACTCGCCAGCGACGATAGTGGCGGATGCGACTTCAATTCAAAGACCAGGTTTTCAAAATCGGTAGGGACGCGCTGCCGCGCGTCCTGGTCCCGCAATGCGGGATCGGCCCTACTAAAAAAATCGCGCCGGACGAAATCGTATTCCACATTTTCGTCACGCCACTTTTCCAGCAGTTTGCCGGCGTCGGTTTTCAAGGTGTTGACACGCGCGAATGTTTTCGGCGGCGTGTTGTTCCATTCCAAAAGCGCCGCGGTTTTTTCGATGCCCCAGCGCTTTTGCCAGCGGGCAACCAGCCATTCGGGATGCGACCAGCCCAGTGCGGGATGCGAAATTTTTAATCCGGCCAGAAGTTTTTTGGTTTCGTCATGCTCGCGCAGGTAGCCGCGCAGAACGGCGTTCACAAAACCGGCCTGCGCGCCGAAACCGTTTTGTTTGGCGAGTTCGACGGTTTCGTTGACGGCAGCGTGGTCGGGAATCCGGTCGAGCCGGAAAATTTGGTAGAGGCCGAGCCGCAACAAGTTTTGCAAGGCGGGCTTTTGTTCGCGCCCATCTGTTTTTCGAGCGATGAGCCAGTCGAGTGTCGCCTGCCAGCGCACAATGCCGTACACGATTTCCTGGCAAAGCGCGCGGTCAGCGGACGAAAGTTGCGCGCCATGCAGCGCGGTTTCGAGCAAATCTTCAATGAATTTGCCCCCGGCGCGGCGTTGTTGCAAAACGCGCACCGCGATTTCTCTTGGTTTTTGTTCGTTCACCACGTTTAATGGAGCCATTGTGAATCTGTGACGAGAGGAATACGATTTTTATATGAAAGAAGAATTCGAGAAATTGGCGGCGGCGGGAAAAATCGAAGGGCGGCACGTGGAGCCGCTGACGTTGCTGGCGGAAAGCGGCTGCTGCATGCATCGCAGTTGGGGCTTCGGGCGCATCAAAACGGTGGACACGGTTTTTGCGCGGTTCACCATTGATTTCGCCGGCAAGCCGGGACACACGATGGATTTGGGCTTCGCTGTTGAAAGCCTCAAACCGATTCCCAAGGACCACATTCTCGCGCGCAAGGCCAACGATCTGGAAAGCGTGCGCCAGATGGCCGCGCATCATCTCGATTTGATCAAGCTCGTGCTGAACAGCTACGGCGGCAAGGCGACGGCGGACCAGATTCAGCAGGCGCTGGTGCCGGATGTCATTCGCGACGATTGGAAGAAATGGTGGGAAACCGCGCGGCGCGAAATGAAAAAGAACGGACACTTCATCGTGCCGCTGAAAAAAACCGAGCCGGTTGTCTATCAAGCCAAAGAAATATCGTTGCAGGACCGGTTAATGACGAATTTTCGCGCGGCGAAAGGTTTGAAGGCGCGCGTGGCGGTCGTCGTCGAATTAACAAAAAGCGCGCCGGACCTGGCCGACAAGCAGGCCGCCGCCGGCGAAATCATCGCCGGGCTGAACACGGACATTGCGTCGTATCAACGCACGCAGCCGTCGGTCGCGCTGGAAGCCGTTTTTGCGCGCGACGAATTGTGCGAAATCGCCGGTTTGCCGCCGGCGGCCGGCGAAATCACCGCCACGCAACTCTGGTCGCAGGACATGAAATTCGGTCCGGTGCTGGAACAGATTTCCGCCGCGAAGCACCACTATGCGCTGGCGTCGTTCAAGGCGGCAAATCCCGAGCGCTGGCATGAAGTGCTGCGTTATTCGTTGAATTTTGTTTCCGCGAAATCGTGCCGCGAGTTTGCCAATTTGCTGATCCAGGAAGGCAAAATGGATTTGCTCAAGGAAACGCTCGCGCGGCTGGTCAATCAACACACGGCGAGCACCGAACTGTTGCTCTGGCTCGGGCGCGAACGCAGCGACGCCTTCGCCGACATTCTCGGTCCGGAAGTTTTTCGCGCGATGCTCACCGCGATGGAACGCGACCAGTTCAACGAAAAACGCTCGAACCGGCTCCGCGAATTCATTTTGGACGATCATGAATTGCTCGCCGAGTTGACCGCGTCCGCCGACATCGAGGTCGTCAAGGACCTCACCCGCGCATTGCAACTGTCGCCGGTGTTCGATGACATGGACAAGCGTTCGCTCCTTGCACGGCTCGTCAAAAGTCATCCCGCCGTCCAATCGCTCATCAGCGGGGAACAGACCAAACAGGACAGCACGATGCTGGTTTCGTGGGAAAGTCTCGAACGCCGCAAGGCCGAGTATCAGGAATTGGTGCAGAAGAAAATTCCCGCCAACTCCAAGGAAATCGCCATCGCCCGCAGTTACGGCGACCTCAGCGAAAATCACGAATACAAGGCCGCGAAGGAAATGCAGAAAATGCTCATGCGCCACAAGGACGAACTCGAAACGCAGTTCACCCGCGCCCGCGGCACGGATTTTTCCAACGCGCGCACCGACGTTGTCAGCATCGGCACGATTGTGCGGGCCATGGATCTGGGCGCGAACCAGCCGGAAACGTTTACCATTCTCGGCGCTTGGGACTCCGACCCGGACAAGGGCGTCATCAGCTATCTCACGCCCGTCGCGCAGTCATTGCTCAACAACAAAGTCGGCGACGAAGTGGAATTTGAACTGCACGGCGCGAAGCGCCGGCATCGCATCGAACGCATCGAGGCTTTCAGGGCTGCAGCCACTGCGCCGAATGGAACGGCGGCAACAGTTTAAGCTCCTTAAAAACACAGCCGGCGCAAAGTATTTTACCACTTTGCGCCTTTGTGTTTTTTGGGTTGAATCTTTTCAGCCCTTGCCGCCGAAACTCACGTAATCGTCCAGGTCCAGCACGTCGAACCACGTCACAATGTCCGTGCGCTTGGGCGCGCCGTTCTTGTGCAGGCCGTTGAAATACTCGCGTGAATCCGGATTGTCCGGCGCCCGCTGCTCCTGCCACGCCGACCACGCGGCGATTTCCGATGGGGTCCGTTTGTGCTTTGCGTGGGCCTTGATCCATTCGAGAACTTCGGTGTCGCTTTTCTTCAACTCTTTTTTCAACGCCTTGGGGTCAATGCCGGCAAATTCGAGGAATTGCTTGTCGACGGGACAGGCGTAATGATATTCGCCGTTTTTGCCGGCGAGCGTTGCGCGGCCCTTGTCGAGGCAGCGCGGCAGGACCGCGTAGCCACCCAGCCGGACCCGCGCGCTGCGCGGTGGTTGTTTCGTCAAATCAGGAGTGTGTAGGGACATAATCGTTTTAATTTGGTTTTTGTTTCGTCGCGTTGCCGGCCTGCGCCGGATGAGACGACTTGCTTAAATTGCCCCCAAAATGCCGAATTGCAAGTGGGGCGCAAAATTTTTATCATGGTCGCGTGAAACACTCGGGAAAAGCCGCCCTCGCCGCGTTACGCCTCATCGGTTTCGCCGGTGCAGGAGTGCTCGCGCTGCTGGTGGGTGCCTTGCTGGCCAAATTCATCGGGACGTTTGTGCTGGAATATTTGACCTGGACGCTCGTCGGACTTTGGGGGTTGTTCACCGTCTTCACCTTTTATTTCTTCCGCGATCCCGACCCGATGGTGCCCACCGGCCCCAACCTCGTCATTGCGCCCGGCCACGGCAAGGTGGATGTGATTGACACCACGACCGAGGCGGAATTCATGGTCGGTGAATGCCAGCGCGTTTCGATTTTTCTCTCGGTGATTGACATTCATGTGCAATGCGCGCCGGTGACGGGCCGCGTCGCCCTTTTCAAGCACACGCCCGGCCAATATCTCAGCGCGATGAAGACCGATTCCGCGCAGTTCAATGAAAACGTGCTCATCGGCCTCGACACCACCGAGCCGCCGGGCGAAAAAATCGGTGTGCGCCTCATCGCCGGCCTCATTGCGCGCCGCATCGTGCCGTGGATCAATCAAAACGACATCGTCCAGCGCGGCGAACGCATCAGCCTGATTCAATTCGGGTCGCGCGTGGAGGTTTATCTGCCACGCCGCGCCAAAATCAAGGTGAATCCCGGCGACAAGGTGATCGGCGGCGAAACCGTGATTGCTTCGTTTGATTGATTTATGACTGCGCCTGTTATCCAACCACCACTACCCGACGATTCGGACGAAAGCCGGTTGAAAATTTATTTTCTGCCGAACCTGCTGACGGCGGGCAATCTGTTCTGCGGCTTTGTGGCGCTGACCAAAATCGTCGAGGCCGACCCGCTGGGCGATAATTATGTCAGCCAGATTTACCTCGCCCTCATATTCATTTTGTTCGCGTGTGTTTGCGATTTGTTCGACGGGCGCGTGGCACGTTGGGGTGGCGCGGAAAGTCCGTTCGGGCGCGAATTCGATTCGCTGGCGGATTTGATTTCGTTCGGCGTCGCACCGGCGTTTCTGGTGCACCGGATCGTGCTGCGCGATGTGTTTCCCGAACATCCGGAACTCGGCTGGTTCATCGCCTCCATTTACCTGATCTGCGGCGCCTTTCGCCTGGCGCGGTTCAATGTGCTGTCCATGCACCCGGGTGGCAGCGGTCGGGAATTTGTCGGCTTTCCCATTCCCTCGGCGGCGGCCTTGGTGGCGTCGCTGACGCTCTTCATCATGTGGGTGGAGGAAAAGGATTTCCCCAAAGGCAAATGGCGGTTTCTGCTGCCGGTGCTGTTGCTCTTTTTGTCGTGGATGATGGTCAGCCAGGTGCGGTATCCGAGTTTCAAATCACTTAACTTGCGCGCGACGCGGACATTCACCAAGACGCTGGTGGCGATTTTGTTTGTCGGCTGTGTAGTCATTTTGCGGGAAAAAATCCTGGTGTTCATTCTGCCGCTGTTTTTCACGGCGTATTTGATTTACGGATTTGTGCGGCCGCGCATCTCGCGCGCCTGGCGCCGGGAAATTGAAGAGGAAGACGAGGACGAACCGGAAGTGGGGCAATAGCCATGCCGGAACTGCCGCCCATTTTACTTTCTGCCCTGACGGGCTTCCTCAGCGGAATGCTGCTCTCGATACCCGTTGGTCCCGTGAATCTCACCATCATCAACGAAGGCACGCGGCGTGGTTTCCTGCGAGCCTTGCTGGTCGGCCTCGGCGCGGCAACGATGGATGTGATTTACTGCACGATTGCCTTCACCGGATTTTCGTCGTTCTTTAAGATCCGCATCATCAAAACCTTGATGGAGGTGTTCACCTTCGTCTTCATGCTGTTTCTCGGCGTGAAATTTCTTTTGGCGAAAACGGTGACCGCGCCCACGGAACTCGGCGCGGCAGCCAGCCGGATTGAAGAACGCATTGGTGAAAAACTGCATCCGCACTCGGCGTTCATGACGGGCTTCGTGCGCGTGCTGGGCAACCTCGGCGTGCTCCTGTTCTGGATCGTGGCGGCCGCCTACTTCATGTCGCACGAACCCTATTTCACCTCCTACGAGTGGGTGGAGGACACCATCGCCGCCAAAGCGACGTTCATTACCGGCGTCGCACTGGGCGCGAACCTGTGGTTTCTGGCGTTGAGCTACATGTCGTCGCGCGGCCAGGGGCGGTTGAGCGAGCGAACGCTTCTGCGCATGGAGCATTTCTCCGGCGTTTGCCTGATCGCGCTGGGATTGATCAACGGCGTGCTCATCGCGTTGCAGTTGGCCAGACACAAACATTGATGCCCGGCGGAAATTTTCCGCAAACCAAATCATGTTGAAATCTGGAATCGTCGGTCTGCCCAACGTCGGGAAGTCCACGCTCTTCAACGCCGTCACCCGTTCGCACAAGGCGCCGGCGGAGAATTATCCCTTTTGCACCATCGAGCCGAACCTCGGCGTCGTCACCGTGCCGGAACCGCGGCTCGAACCGCTCGCCAAAATCGCGAAAACCCAGACCCTCATTCCCACGACGATTGAATTCGTGGACATCGCCGGCCTCGTGAAAGGCTCGTCCCACGGCGAAGGTCTGGGCAATAAATTTTTGAGCCATATCCGCGAGGTGGACGCCATCGTGCACGTCGTGCGCTGCTTTGAGGACCCCGACATCGTGCACGTTACGGGCAGCGTGGATCCCGTGCGCGACATCGAAATCGTCACCACCGAACTGGTGCTGGCCGACATCGAGGCGGTCAAAAAGCGGCGGGAGAAAATCGCCAAGGACGTGAAGCGCGGCGACAAACACGCGTTGCTGGAGGAGCACCTGTTGGAAAAGATTGGCGCCCATCTGGACACGGGCAAGCCGGCCAACACGCTGGCGCTCCCGCTGGCGCCGGAGGAGAAAACCATCCTGCGCAGCTTCTTCCTCCTGACCGACAAGCCAACCGTCTTCGCCTGCAACGTCAAGGAATCCGACCTCGCCACCGCGGACGACAATCCCTTCGTCCAAAAAGTGCGCGACCACGTGAGGACGCATCTCGCCTGCGAAGCCGTCGTCGTCAGCGCACAGATTGAAAGCGACCTGGTTGATTTGTCGCCGGACGAAGCGAAGGAATTTTTGCAGGAACTCGGCGTGGCCGAATCCGGCGTCGGCCAGCTCATTCGGGCTGCGTATCACGTGCTCGGCTTGCGGACGTTTTTCACCTTCAACGAAAAGGAGGTCCGCGCGTGGACGATTCACGCCGGCGACACGGCGGTGAAAGCCGCCGGCACCATCCACACCGATTTTGAACGCGGATTCATCAAGGCGGAGACGGTGAACTGGGATGACCTGGTGAAGTGCGGGTCGGTTGGCCACGCCCGCGAAACCGGCCACTACCGCATCGAAGGCCGCGATTACGTCGTCAAGGACGGCGACGTACTGCTGTTCAAATTCAACGTCTGATTTTTATTTATTGTAGCAGCCGACGTAAGGAGGCTCATTATTTTCGATTTGCGATTTATGTCCCCTTGCCGGGGTGCAATTCGACACTGTTCTTGACTGGGGACTGGAAAGTCCCCAGAACTCGCGGACAGGAATGTCCGCGCTACACGTAACGCAGGCTTTCCAGCCTGCGGGTTCGGGCGACTTTCCAGTCGCCCGCTCTTGCGAACCCATGTTTGCTTATTCAAGAACAGTGTCGAGTTACATCCCTCGCCCGCAGGCGCCACCGCCATGCTTGACGGCATGCCCGGTTCTGCTACCTTTGCCTCGTGAACAGCAAGCAAGTGAACAACGCAGCCAGCAGCCAGTATTTCTTTTATTGGTTTTGGCCGGTAGGCGCGCACTTGCGGCTGCGATAGAACTTTAACCAAACCAATCGCCGCAGGTCGCCAGGACGCCTGCGGCGTTTTTGTTTTGGCAACCTTCGGCCAAACCGTAAAAAAACCATGATTATCGTGCTTAAACCCCGGATTTCGAGGAAGGAGGAGCAGGCCGTCCTCAAGGAAATCCGCAAACTCGGCTACATCCCCCACGTCATGCGCGGCGTGGCGCGCACCGTCGTCGGCGCCATCGGCGACGAACTCACCCACGCCAACCTCGAAGCGCTGGTCTCGCAATTCCCGCGCGCGGTCGAAAGCGTCACGCCTATTCAGAAGCGTTACAAGCTCATCAGCCGCGAGGCGCACCCGGCCAACTCCACCATCCGCGTCCGCGAACACGTCATCGGCGGCAAACAATTCCACGTCATGGCCGGGCCGTGCTCGGTCGAGGGCGAAACGCAACTGCTCCGGACCGCCGAAGCGGTGAAGGCCGCCGGGGCGACCTTCCTGCGTGGCGGCGCGTTCAAGCCGCGCACGTCACCCTACGAATTCCAGGGACTCGGCGAAAAGGGTTTGAAACTGCTCGACAAGGCGCGGCGCGTCACCGGGCTGGCCGTCATCACCGAATTGCTTTCCGAAAACCACGCCGAAATGGTGGCCGAATACACGGACATCATCCAGATTGGCGCGCGCAATTCGCAGAACTTCCAACTTCTGATTGCTGCCGCAAAGACCGGCAAACCCATCCTGCTCAAGCGCGGCCTCTCGATGAAAATCGAGGAGTGGCTGCTCGCGGGCGAATACGTCCTCGCCAATGAAAATCCGAACCTTCTGTTCTGCGAACGCGGCATCCGCACGTTCGAGACCTACACGCGCAATACGCTGGACCTCTCCACCATTCCCATCATCAAGCGCGAATCGCATTGCCCGATCGTGATTGACCCGAGCCAGGGCGCCGGGCGCGCGGACCTGGTGGCGGCGATGTGCAAGGGCGCGGTGGCCATGGGCGCGGACGCGTTGTTGATTGAAGTGCATCCCAACCCGGCGGAAGCCTGGAGCGACGGCGCGCAACAGGTGTCGTTCGGCATGTTCGCCAAGCTGATGCAGGAATTGAAGCCGTTCATCGCCGCGGCGGGACGCGAGTAAACCGCCCGCCGTGGCGTGATTTCATTCGGAGGGCGGAGCTCCGCGAGGCCCACATTTTGCGAAGAGATCAGGGCCTCGTAGCAACCGCCCCGAAATTAAAGTCAGACGACTGCCGTTGACGCCTGATTCGTTGGCGATTATCTTGTCGGCGTGAGTACGATTGCTGAAATCGAAGCCGTGTTGCCGAAATTAACCGCCGAGGAACTCGGGCGGGTCGAACGGGCCGTTCACAACCAGTTCCGCCAGCGCGGCGGCGGAATTATTTACGACGACACTTGCGGCGTCGAGACGGAAGCGGATCTGATCACTTCCGCCGACGAAGCCTTCCAAGCCTACGACAAAGCCGAGGCCAAAAATGCCAAACGCCCGGCGCGGTGAAGTCTGGTTCGTGGACTTGGGCATGACCACCAAAGTGCGTCCCGCCGTCATCTTCAACATACCCTTTCGCGACGACGAACGCGCGCTTTTTGCCATCGTGCCACACACAACGGCCTTGCGCGGCGGAAGATTTGAAGTGCCGGTGAATGTTCTGTGGCTTGGAAACGGCGCGTTCGACGTGCAAGGATTGCGTCACATTCCCGGTTCAGTGCTGGTG
>DAIRTX010000079.1:0-16943 GCA_036803685.1 Verrucomicrobiota bacterium
TCGTGATCTTCGTCCTTGCTCTTCTGGACGCCCATGACGACGTCGCCATACATCTGGATGAAACGGCGGTAACAATCCCACGCGAAACGCTCGTTCTTCGTCGCCTTGACGAGGGCGAGGACGGTTGCGTCGTTGAGGCCGAGATTGAGAATGGTGTCCATCATGCCGGGCATGGAATCGCGCGCGCCGGAGCGGACGGAAACGAGCAGCGGCATGGCGGACTGATCGCCGAACTTCGTGCCCATGATTTTCTCAATAAAAGCGATGCCTTCCCGGGCCTGCGCGTCGAGAACCTTCGGGTAGTTCTTCTTGTTCGCGTAATAATAAGTGCAGACCTCGGTGGTGATGGTGAAGCCGGGGGGCACCGGGAGGCCGATGCGGGACATTTCGGCGAGGTTTGCGCCCTTGCCGCCGAGCAGCGGTTTCATGGAGCCGTTGCCGTCGGCCTTTTTGTTGCCAAACAAATAAACGTATTTCGCAGATTTCGATGTTTTAGCCATAAATGTTCAATTCAAAATAATTGCGCTTTCAATTTCGCACGGGGAATTCCACCGAAATAAAGCGATGCGCAATTTAACAAACGCGGGCCCGGTGTCAACGAACGAAGCCCAAAAAGCCAAAATCTGCTGCATCAAAAACAAAAAGTGGTGTTTGGAGGCCGTTGGAAAGCGCCCAAAAACAGCGCGTTTAACCACGGATTGACGCGGATGAACCAAACAAACTGTTTATTTCTCTCTGCTAAGGATCTCAAGTGCCCTGAAAACTACATTGTGATCAACAAAGTAAGCTGTTCGTGACAGAACAGTTCCGCGTAAAATCACGCCTGCGAACCAGTACCTTGTTACTTGGTCATTCTGGAATATTTTGAAAACAGGAGCCCCACTAAAACCATTCAAGTCGGGAACACCATCAAGTTTTGAGAACTCAAATTTGTGAATGTTGGCCTCATGGCCTACTCCCGCGTAGGTTCCGGACCAAGCCACAGCCCCCATTTTTATGATAGCTTTCTCATAATCAATGCCCTTTGCATAATACGGATATCCTTTTGTGCCTAGTCTGTCGCCTGCTATCAAAGACGTTTTCAATTTACTCAATGAGTCAAAATCAAGAAACCATGATGCCGCCTTATCTGAAGTTGATAAAGCGTCTTCACTAAGTTTAATGAAAACCAAATCCGGCCAATCACACGAAGGTCCTTGCGGGTCTTCTATTTCGGAAATCACTTTTACAGGAATAAACGCTTTTCCCTTGGTCGCTGACGGGCGTAATAGTCGGATTGTCTTGTAATCTCTGCCACGCAAACAGTGTTTAGCTGTTATCGCGAAAAATTTCTTGCGAAACGTGACGAAGAAAAACGTGCCGCCACAAGAATATTCGTACCCCTCAAATCCATCTTCAAAGAACATCGGTTGGACACATTGCAATACTTGTCTTAGTGTCATTGCCACTTCAATATCCAATTATTAAAACCCCTTCAACGGGAGTTGGAGCCGGCTGCTGGCATACAAGGTTTCAAAGAAACGTGTCACTTTTTCAAAATCATTTCCTCCCAAGTAGGAATTCCTCACGGCAATGGCTAAATAATTAACGTTGTGCATCATGCAAGCCTCAAAGAGGTCCTTCAAGAACTGGTTATTGACCACTGCCCGGCCCGCCTCCACCTCGATGACGAATCCAGCCTGCTCATGATATGCATCCGCATCAAAGGATTTTTCCGTCTTTCCATCACGGCCAAACAGGACAGGAACGCGGATTTTTTGCTCCACCTTTTTGCCGGACTCCACCACAAACCCGGCAGATCGAAGCCCCGGAGCTACCGCCTTCAAAGCAAAATTGCTGTCGTTCGTCTGGGCGGCCGAATCAATACCCGGCGCGCATTTGAACGCCTTGACAACTTCAAGCGCCAAGTCAGGCGCCTGTGATGATTTCGGAAAATAAATCCAGGTGACCATAATCAATATCAATCAATGGGTGCTTCCAAAGCCCTCTGTATTCTTGCCAGTGTTCGCTCGGGCTGATGCAGCGAATGTTCCCAGATTCTTATCACGTTCCATCCCTCCCTGCGAAGCTTTGCGGTGGTTTTTTTATCCCGGCTTCGGTTACCCTCAAATTTCCGCCGCCAGTATGCGCGATTACTTTTGGGTTTGGTTGCATGCTTCGGGCAGCCGTGCCAGAAGCAGCCGTCCACAAACACCGCGAGCCGAAATTTGGGAAAGATGAAATCAGGTTTGCCAAACACTGGCTGGTTACGTCGCCAGCCTGCGATACAATGCTGCCGGAGTAATTTTGCCAGCGTCAGTTCCGTGTCCTTGTTTCCGCGACTGCGGATACGCGACATCACTTCCGACCGCTTCGCCTTGGTGAAAACGTCAGCCATGACCTTCAGCAATCAGCCACTTCAAACAATTCCATCATCATTCTTTGGTTTCGCCCATGCTGCATAGTAGCTTTATATCGTTTTGGAGTTCCTCTATAAATTTGGGATAAGAATTAGAGGCGACGAGAATCCTTTCCTCTACATCTAACGGTTTGTGGCTGTTAATACATCTAACTAAATCCTCCTGCATCCATGTTTCTCGAGGCGTAGCCTTCATCGGCACTATTGCGATTGAAACTCCTCCCTGAGAGAATTTTAACACTTGCTTGAAAATTGTATATGGTGGGAGACCTGCAGAACGTCGGCAATATTCAAAGCAATGATACTCCTTAAGGCGGATATTAAAGCTATGCGCTCGGTCAACAAGCCACTTAACCACAGCCTGTGAGATGCAGGCCTTAATATCTTTTTTTTGCAAATTCTCGACGTTATGCTCTCGATGACGCTCATAAAATGCATCTCTAACGGCTGGATATTCGCCAATGTTTTTTTGGAGGTTTTCAAACAATTGACCGAGGGCAACTTGTTCCCAATCAGAAGCAACGTTTCGAAACGTTAAAAAGAGAGCCCATGGCAACGGGTATCCCGCCTGCAGCCTTAAAACAGAATTAATGGCCTGCATTGTAGTCGAATATGGCCCCTCATGCTGCGGAGTCAAGCTGGTGGTAAGATCCAAATTAATAATATCAAATGGGAAAAGAGACTGTAGTTCCGAATAGTAACGGTTTTTTGGATCTGTCAGTGCACTCTCAACGGAAGAATTAGCAAGCAACTTAAATTTCGGAAATCTCCCGGATATCCGGCCGAATTTCGACGGGTCTGCTTCAAAGCCGGCGACATAAACGCGATCCGAGTCATTTGGATCGACGGCAAGCAGTCCGTCTCTCAATAAAAGGCCAACGTCGAGACGATTGAATCCTGGCAAGGTAAAATACCTCAGACCTCGGCCATAATACGCTTTCACTTCAGGAGCTAATTCTCGCGCAACTTTTAACCATGCCTTGCTACGCACAAAATGTTTTTCGACGTCCGTATATTCGGTTTCTCGCTCCCGCAATTTATCAGTATTGAGTTCATCGAATAAAAGATCTTGCGACTCAAATACTTTCTCATCTTGCTGTTCCTCTTGAGATAATTGACTTATTAGTGCCTCTACCTGTGGAGACGAATTTCCCAGATCGCTTGAATGATCTTTCGATTCTGAAGGACTAAATTTACCGCTGTCTTCAGTGGCCATGATATCCCATGAACTTTAGTCTTGAACCGCGACCGCTAGAGCTTCCAGCAAAGCGTCAACTTCTTCCGGATTGGCTTCTGAAAGAATTTCACTGGAAATCAAAACCTGCAACACACGGAAAAAACGTTTCTCCGCGTCTCCGGAAAGGTTGCTGCCTTGCGAGAAGGCATCCCATTTTAATTTATCAATGACCAGATTTATGCCATCTATTTCGATCCAAGTTGAAATTGTCGGTTGAGAAACACGCTTGAAGGAAATCTTTCCAGTAAGCGGAGCAGAAAGTTTTGAAAGTTTTTCTTCAAAAAGGCTTTGATGCTTCGACGCCTCCGTATTTTGATTTTCCTCTCGAAACTTTTTTGACCTCGATTTGAATTCCGGAAAAACTTGCTTTCGCAGAAGTTCCCAAACATATGCTCGCATGGCTTGGTAATGGACATCTGTTTCTCGGAAACTATCACGGTCGATATTCAAGGCAGGTTCCAATCCATCCTCGACATAAATCTCACCGGTTACTTGTCCAAATTTGATTCCTTCATCAAATGGATAACCAAGCCAGGATTTGTCGTATCTGCCGATGCCAACTTGTCGTATGCGAATGTGGACACCTTTGAACTCTTCCGGATGGATACGAGGCTGTTGGCAGTAAATGTAACCGCTAAACCGCAACTGGCGGCCAGCTACCTTCCTGTCGTAATTAAGCAAATAAAGTTTCGGGTCAGGGCTTGAATAATTAAATGCTTTGGTGTTTGGAAATAGTTGAGGACGGAATAACTCGATCCCGTCTACAATTACTTGGAATGATTCGACTTTGGGAGCGGAGAACTTGTCTGCTCCTTCGATTTTTCGGTGACTCTCCTCAAAAGGTCCGTTCGGCAAATAATTCAATGGCGAGAGCAAAGCTAATTCCCAAAGCATGTAGTAATAACCATCCAAGACTAAATCTGCGCGTTGTGCAGACCTCACTATTTCCACCAATTGTGAAAAGCTTTTTATTTTCGACTTTTCTATCGACAAAGTCTCTTCAGCCCCGACTGCTTTTCTGACGGCGCTTGTCATTTCGCTGATCAAGCCCTTCTTCGCATCGGGAACAGTAATTACCGTGTATTGGAGATCCTCAGCTTCTGGCAAATCATCTACATAGCGGACTGCTCCAATCTGCACTTTTCCCTCCGGGTCGATTTTTGCCATGTTTTTCAAGGCGGCATCGTCTCGGTGGAATGGTTCGAGATTCACTTCGGCGGTGAAACGCGTTTTGCTACCCTTGACTTTTGAAGACACGTAAAAGCGATTCCCTAATTGTGCCACGGCTAGCATGCCTATTCCGATTCGTCCTATCAGTTTCCGTTTAAAAATTTCAGAAGTTTCACCGTCTATTCGTTTTCGACTGCCGCCAATATGCGTAAAGACGTCCAAGAATTTTTTGACGGTCATTCCTATTCCGTTATCCTCAATAACGAGTGTTCGGCAATTCGGCGCGTCAGTAGTGATTGTTACCCTCTCGGCATCTGCATCGTATGCGTTTGAAACCAATTCTTTCAGCGCGGCCGCGGGTGAGCGATATACACCCGAACTTATGTCAGCAATGATCTTTTGAGCTGCGACAATATCTTGTTTTTTGGGCTTCTTATCCGGTGGGAGGAGATGATTTTGGTTGCCCATATAAATAGCCTACAATCAGTAAACGTCGCCAACCAATTCAAATAGCACGCGCAATACTGCTTTCGCTAAAGGTGGCGGCACAGCGTTGGTCACTTGTTCCATTTGATTGGAAAAAGAGCCGTAAATTCGGAAACTGTCCGGGAATCCTTGAAGCCTGGCGGCCTCTCGCACAGTGATGCTGCGCGGTTCCTTAAAATGAGCCGGCGGCGCACGGTGACCGGAGAACAGAGTATTTGAAAAACGTGTAGGATGCAGGCGACGGTAAGACATCGGCCCGGTGCCGGGCTTGATGGCAGCAATTTTCTTCATCACGCGGTCAGAATGTTGCATTGCCAAATGGTTGTGCACACCGCCGTAATCAAATTCATCGTCGTATTTATCTGGACGAACTTTTGCCTTTGATAAACCGCGCAGAGCATCTCTCGACCCCGCCGCCTTGGTTTTGAATTTCTCCAATCGCTTAATCACATCTGATTCGTCCAGTCGCTGCCGGGTCACCAAAAAGAAAGCGCGTTCCCTTTTTTGCGGAACGCCAAATTCGGAAGCATCAAGAACGACATTTGCGACGTGAAATCCAGCGTCTTTCAAAGTTTTTTCGAAACTATCAACTCTGTTGCCGTGCTTGTCCGCAAGAACCATGGAAACATTTTCAATGAGAGCGCAAGTCGGTTCCAATTTTGAAATAGCACGGGCTACGGCAACGAGCACTTGATTACGCGGGTCTGCCGGATCACGGGTACCGGCTGGAGAAAAACCCTGGCAGGGTGGACCGGAAATAATCACTGTTGATTGTCCGGCTGTCTTAAAAGGCTCCAGCAGGCCGGCGCATTGCGCAAGGACTGTTTTGGAACGAACGCTGCCACTAATCGCTTTTGCGTCCGGAAAATTTTTCCCAAAAGTTTTCAGCGCACTGCTATTCACGTCGACACCGGCAACAACGCGCATGCCAAGATCTCTCGCTGCGAGGGATAGTCCACCCAAGCCACTACATAAATCAACAACGGCGGCATTGGCGGCGGCGGCGGAATTTTGAACGGCAGCCTTGCATTCCGAACGTTGGGGCTGTCGGTGTCCGTTGTTCGTTTGTTCCGTTGTCGAAATCACACAGGTTGCCTTGCAGTTTTTACACCCATTCTGGTTTTATTGCCACAATTTTGATTTCGTTGATGTTTCTACGCTGTGAAATCGGGGAAAGGTGGAATTTCTCGTTGCCTCGCGTAAAAGGCTTCGCCTCACACGACAGGCCCCGTAAAGTTTCGCCACGTGGCAGGCCGCACACAAGCACTTTGGCGGAAGGCCGAAACGAGATCGCGAAGCGTTGAAACCTGATTTCCCATTTTGCCATCCGCGTAAAAGGCTTCGCCTCACGCGGCAGGCCTCGTAAAAACTCATCACCCGTTGCCGCGTAAAGCTGCGCCACGCGGCTAACTGAATCTGCCCCGGAAGACATGGGGAAATTTTGCGCCTATCCAGCGCGTGAGTCAAATCAAAGGCTAAAGGCTGAAGGCTAAATGCTAAAGTCAGCGGGTTGTGGTTCAGGCCGGAGGGGGTTGAAGCTGCCGCTTTTGTTCAACTTTTAGCCGCTTCTTCTCCCGGCTCTCGACCTTTTTGATGCTCTCGGCCACCGGCAAGTTCTCCGGCATCGTGCCGCCCAGTTCTCGAATTGTTTGCCTCACCTTGCGGCCCACGTCCTGGTGGATTGCGTTCGCCCGATTCTTGTTCCGCACGTTCTCCCGCCGCAGCTTTTCCTCCGTCTGTGTGGCGCGGAAAAGGTTCGCCGCCAGTTCCGTGCTGCCCATGTGGTCGAGTATGTGTTCCTTGGGCTTGAGCCGTTTGCGCTCGTGGATGTCCCGCATTCCCAGCCCGCCGTAAAGTCCACGATAGCCGTGATCCATGAAGATGGCATAATCCACCGGCTGGACGACGCCAGCCTGCTTCGCCACGCCCGCCAGGTGTTTGTTGTGTTTCGTCATTTCCTGCCGGAGCAGGAGGCGTTTCTGGTCTTCCTTGAGAGATTCGTCCTCCGCCAACTCCTGCCGCCGTGTTTGCACCGCAAAATAACTTTGCCCCAACGCCACGAGCGGTTTACTTGGATCGGCGTTTTGGATGACGAGATAACAGGCGTAGCGGGAAAGCGCCCAATCCTCGACCTCGCGTTGTGCGCCGGAACCGATGCCAACCATTTCGGTGATATCAACGAAATGGTCGGAGACCGGGTGGCCACTATTGACGCAGGCCTCGCGCGCCTTGGTGATGACGGTGATGAAGTTACGGAAGTCGGCGTATTCGAGCACGCGCGCAAGTTCGCGGGCGGACCAGAATTCCGCACCAGCGGGACTGACGCGCTTGATGCGCTCGAAGGTGTTGCTGGCGGCGGGGACGGGCAATTGATCGCTCATGGACTTCCTTTTACCCCAAGCCACGCTTCAGATGAAGGCTGAAATAAGATCGCGAAGCGTTGAAACCTGATTTCCCATTTTGCCATAAACTTCCGCGTAAAAGGCTTCGCCTCACGCGGCAGGCCTCGTAAAAGGCCTTTTGGCCTCACGTGGCAGGCCGCGCTAGTTGAGGGTTGAAGGTTGAAAGTTGAGAGTCCCGTTCATTCTTTGCCGCTTTTCGGCGGCTCAAGCTGACGCAGGTGGTTGGCGGTGGTGAGGGTTTGCATCTGCCGGATGGCGATCTGATTGAGCCGTTTCAACCGTTCGCCCTGCGGTAAATCCATGTGGATGAACTCGGCGTTCATGCCCTCGATGTTGGCCAGCACGAGCAGTTGCTCAATGGTGGCGTATTCGCGCATGTTGCCTTCCAGTTTCGGATTGGCGTCGCGCCATTGCCGGGCGGTCTGGCCGAACAGGGCCACGTTGAGCAGGTCGGCTTCGTTGGCATAGGTGATGGCGGCCTGCGCCGGCGTGATCTCGGGCGGAATGAGATGGGCTTTCACCGCGTCGGTATGAATGCGGTAATTGAGCTTGGACAAGGTGCGGTTGAGATTCCAAGCGAGGGAAAGGCGGCGGTTTTCGTCGTCCTTGAGCCGCTGGAATTCCTTGATTAGATAGAGCCTGAACTCAACCGACACCCAGGAGGCGAATTCAAAGGCAATGTCCTTGTGCGCATAGGTGCCGCCGTAGCGTCCGGCGCTGGAAACGACGCCGATTGCGCCGGTTTTCTCAATCCACTGTTTCGGGGTGAGGACAAAGCTGTTCAAACCCGTCTGCATTCTAATCCCGTCGAATTCGACGGGATTAAAACCCGGATTGTTGAGCCGCTCCCAGACCCCGAGGAACTCCACCGTGTTGCGGCTGCGCAGCCAGTTGCGGATAACATCGTCCGGGTGATCCGGGTTTTTGAATTTGGCGATGTCGGTCAGCGAAATGGAGTCCTCGTCTTTGGCGGTGAGGACGGTGATGGCCGCGCCCTGAACTTCGATGGTGGATTTCTTGGGTTTGCTCATGGCGTCACCGTGGTTGCTGGCATGTAAAAACCGCCGCAAGCTCTTTCACCCGTGCAAAAGTTGCATGAAACCCGGAAGACATGGCGGAATTTTGCGCCGTTCCGGCGCGCGCGTCAATGACGAGCTGAGCCACGAGAATCGAGGATGGAAGATTGAGGATGGCAGAAAGGCTCCCGCCGTGGCTGCGCTATGGCGGACAGGAAAAAGCTGTTCCGGCCTGCCTCATTTCTAATTCCCTCGAATTCGAGGGAATTAAAACCCGGGTTGTGTATCTGTTCCCAGACGCCGAGGAAGAGGACGGTGTCCTTGTTCTTGAGCCATTGCTCAATGAGCGCACTGCCACCCTCGAAATTCCTTACCATGTCGGTGAGCGAGATGAAGTCGCCATGTTCCCCGGCCAGGATGGTGATGGCTGTGCCCTGGACTTCGATGGTGGATTTCTTTGGTTTGCTCATGGCGTTATTGCGGTTGCTGGCGTAAAACCGCCACAAGCTCTTTACCCGTTGCAAACCCGGAAGACCACGTAAAGCTGCGCCACGTTGCAAGCATGGGGGAATTTTGCGCCGTTCCGGCGCGGTGCGCAAATGCTAAATTCTGAAGGCTAAAGTTCTCCTTTTGAGCGTTTGTCAATTGTCGTGAAGATGGCAATGAGTTGGCGGGTTTCGTCGAGCAAGCCGGCCATCGTCGCTGCCGAAACGCAACCACTGTCCACAAGGAGTTCGAGCCAATACTCGGTTTCTTCGATTTCCTTGAGGCAGTCGCCAATCGATGGCAAGGCTAAATGCTGAAGGCTAAAGGCTAAAGTTCTATTCAGCTTCAGTTTTAGCATTCAGTGATTTGTATTTAGCCTTCAGCCTTTAGCCCTTAGCCTTTGTTTCGCTACCACTCGCACAAAGCTTCAACGTGCGCCGCGGAACCGTCGCGCAGCCAGCCGTCGAGTTGCGATTGGTCCTTGAGCTGCTGGCCGCGCCGGCGCGGCACGACGATGAATCGGCAGTTCATTTCCGGCAGCACGGTCATGTCGCTCCACAACTTCTCGAATTGCGCCACGGGAAAAACGTCCTCCTGTCCGTGGCCCCAGCGCTTCTTAACGTCCTTGAGCGTGATGTAGGTCGGCATCCTGGCCGCGAGCGCGCGCACGGCATCGGCCACCTTGCCGGCGTCGGCCAGGTCGGCGCGCGTGAGCTGGAACACGGCGAGCAGCTTGTCCAGGTTGATCCAGCTCGTCATCGAGTTGTAATAGGAAAGCAAAAATTCCTCCTCCTCGCGCGGCATCGCCAGGCCTTCCACAATGCGCGGCTGGCCGTTCACGCGCGCCAGCCCGCCGCCCCGATCTTCAATGCGCCGCGTGATGACTTCAAAGGAAAGGCCGCCGTCCAGCGCGATGTGCAAGCCGAGCATCGCCGGGTCCACGTCCGCGCCCACGGTGTCAATGTTGTGCAGCATCAGGTGTTTCAGGTTGGGCCGCTGCTCCAGCAGGCGCGCCAGCGTGCCGTTGCGGAGCAGGTTGGGAATCTCGAACCAGTGGCCGACAGGATGCAGGCACTGGAGAGGCACGTTGTCGGTGTAATCGCCCGCCTCGCCGGCCTGCTGCGCCCAGCCGATGAGGGCGTGGCGGAGGCTGTCGCGCACCTTCTGCTGTTGTTCATCGAGAATTTGTTGCGGCATCTCCTCCCAGGTGAACCGCAGGTCGCGCTCCATCGGGATGAGCCGCAAGCCGACCGTGCGGCCCTCGGACAAAATCAGCGGCCCGGAATAGCCGTAGAATTTTTCGCGCGCGAGGAACGCTTCGGTGGGCTGGTGCGAAATGTAGCTGGTGGTGATGACGTGAGGCAATGGAACGCCGCCGAGCCGGCTGATGCGGCGGCTCTTGGCCAGATGCACTTCCAGGAATGTGCGATGGCGCCCGCCGAATTTACAGAATGGATGCAGCGCCTTGACCGTGCCCGCGCCCTGCGTCCACCGGCTGCCCGCGCCGGCGGCCAGCGTGACCACGGCCACTTCGCCCGCCGCCAGCGCGGCCATGCCCGCTTCGCGATACTTCTTCGGCAACTCGCGCGTGGCGTCGAACACGTCGCCTTCGGTCACGTCCTGAATTTGCGTGCTGATCGGCAAACGGTTTTGGGCCAGGCCGATTCGCCCGGACTTCAAATCCGCGCGGACCTGCTCGTGCTGCACGCGGTCGAAGCCGTAGCGCTCGAGCAGTGCCGGCAGCGACTCGTCACTCGTATCGTCGTTTTTCAAGCGCGGCAGCAGCCGGTCGAAGAGCGTCTGCACCATGCCGCGCAGTTCGGGCCGGGCGCGGCAGGCGGCGCCGAATTTGTCCAGTTCCGTGCGGCGCAACGGCGGGAGGGCGCGGGCATCCTGTCGCAGCAGCGGAGGCATGATCAGCGCATAATAGTCTTGCGGCAACAGGGCGGAATGACCGTGCAACAAGTCGGCCCAAGTGCCTCTTTCGTTGATGGCAAAGTCGTACACCACCGGCTCCATCGCAAAAGGCAGGGAATATTCAAACTCGCGCTTGGTTTGCGTCATCAACTCCTGAAGCCGCGTTTGCCCCGCGGCTTTCTTCGCGGCGTCAAAGATGAATCCCATGCCGCCGCCCGACATGCCGCCCAGCATCCAGAACCCGAGAAAATCCTTTCCAAACTCCGTCCGCACGCGGTGGATGACAGTTTCAGTGAAAAGGTTCGTGGCCCACGGAATGATGGTCTGGATGGGACCAAAGAAATTTCGCGTCGTCGCCGCGCCCAGGGCAGCGACGTCTCCGCGCCGGAGTCCGGCGAGGATTTCCTCCAAAATGGCGAGCATGCTCAGCCGCGCCTGCCACTCGGCCTCGGAGCGCAGCAGGTATTTTTCGCTGACCATTTCGAGAATGGGACCGACATTTTGCGCCATGCCGCCATGCACCAGCACCAGGCTGTCCTGCAACTTCTGCCGCAGGGCGGGCGAGGCGTCATCGTGGGTCAGGATGCGATGCTGCGGCATGAGCCGGCCGCGGCTGACCCCGAATTCGGGATCGCCCTCGGCGGCGAGCACGCCTTCGATCAATTTCATGCCCGGCCAGACGCCGCCGGAGTCCTGCCAGCCGCCGCCGGAACCGCCGAGCCATTCGCCGAGGATGGCGCGCGCGAGCACGAGCCGGCGTTCGTCCTCCTGGAGCGAACCATGAAGCGAACTTGCCTGGCCGGTTGCCCTCATGCACAACGCAATCATGGAGGCCAGCAGGTTCGTGGAGACGGCCAGCCGCGAGCCTTTGGGAATGCCGTTGACGGCGCTGACAAGTTCAAGTCCGCGTCCCTGCCCCATCACCCGCGCCAGCAAGTCGGCGAGGCTTTGACCCGACCCTTCCACGCCGGGCGGAACGATGCCGCTGGCGATGACCGCCGCCTTGAGCAAGCCGAGGTAGTCTTTGGCAAAGTCGAACACCTCGGCCAGACTCGTGATGTCGGCGGTGGCGCCGAGATCCACGCTGGTCAGGCGCAGCAACGGTTCATCCATCACGCGCAGATAGGTTTCGACGGGCGGTCGCGTGGCGGAGTCGCGCCCGTGCACGCCAAGGTCAATCGAGACGTTCAAAACCTTCGCGCCCTCGGGATAATCCATGCCGAGAAAGAAAATGTCGCTCCAGCCGCAATGCGTAAGGTCCATGCGTACGGGGGTGCGTTCGCGCAGGATCGGGTAGGTGCCGTCCTCCTCGCTGCGCCGCAGCAACTCGGGCCGGATGCGCAGCGGATGATCGGCCGGATGGCCCATGCGGAACATCCATTGATTGCCGCGCACCGAGCGCACGCTACGGCGGACCTGGTCCGCCAGAGTTTGCAGGGCCAACCGGTAATAGGCCACAGCCAGCGCGCTGGAAATCGGGTCGGACGGCCCATCCGCCGCCTGCGCCTTGAGAAAAGTGGCGATGGCCTCTTCGAACCGGCGCTGCAGCAGTTGCGTGTAGCCTTGAAACGAAATCAGACTCCGGGCGTTGACGCCCGGCTTCAACGGCAGATGAAACCGGTGGATGGCATAAAGGAACAGCAGGGCGCGGACGCGCTCATAAAGGTTTTCGCTACGATGACGGAAGGCCTCAAGTTCGCCGCACTCGGCCAGCAGCTCCGGCAGCGACGCGGCGCGGCAGATGGCGTCGAGCGACTGGTTGCGCACCGCCGGATCCGGCGAGGTGATGAGTTGAACGAGTTTGCTGGCCATGTCTCAAACGCTGCGACAGGGGTTGATTTTCAAAGTAAACCAACTCCCTCGCCCCGCCCAAGCGGGGAGAGGGCCGGGGTGAGGGGATTTGAGCCAGTAAATATTGGCCTCCTCACCCCGTCCCTCTCCTCCCTCGGGGGAGGAGAGGGAGAAAAGAACGGTGCGGGTGTCAAGATGCACCCCGTGAAGTTTGCGCCAGCAGTTCGACGAGCTGCGTCAGGACTTCGTCGCGGTCCTGGCCGTTGAGCGCCAGCGCCAGTTGCGCGGTGAGCAGGCCGTATTTGACGCCGATGTCGTAGCGGCGGCCCTGAAGTTCGCAGGCAAGATAGCGTTCGCTTCCCGCCGCTTTCGCCAGCGCGTCGGAAAGGTGTGCGCCCCCGGCACCCTGGCTCCGGCCCACAAGCTCCTTCAGGATATCCATCACGCCCGGTGTCAATGCGTGCATGCCGAAGAAGCAGAGGTAGTGGCCGGCGCGCAAACCGGGCACAATGAGTTTTTGTTCGGCCACGGTCGGCGTCGGTTTTTCGAGCACACGGTCCACCTGATAGAGACCGGCATGACCCACCAGCCGCCGGGCTCCGACCGCGCCGTAATGAGGCAGCTGGCTTTCGTGCGTTGCCTGCACTGCCGACACCGCGCAGGACTCCGCCGAGGCGATTTCCACCAACTGCCGCGCGCACGATTTCTGACCATTGGCAACATAGAGGTGGTCGCCGACCAAGAGCAGGAACGGTTCCGTCCCGGTGAAGGGATGGGCGCAGAGCACCGCGTGTCCATAACCCAGCGGCTTGGATTGCTCAATAAATTGAATGCGATTGACGTGGGGTCCGGCGGCTGCCGCAAACGCACTTTGATCGCCCGGAGCAATCACCAGGCCGATTTCCTCGATGCCGGCTTGCAGGACTTCTTCCAGCAGGATGGTGAGGGCGGATTTGGTCTGGCCATCGCGGTCCACCAGCGATTGCAGAGGCAGGCGGCGCTGGTCCCGGCCGGCGGCAGTGATGACAGCTTTGCGGATTTTCACGGGAGAGGAGGATGGTTGAGCCAAAACGCCGGTTTCATGTGTCGCGGAGCCAAGCATAAGGAGCGGACGGCGGCCATGCAAGTGAAGAGCGGGATAACAGGATAAACCCGAAATTCGAATGTCGAAAGAAACCCGAAAACCGAAGCCTGAAATACCCCCTTTCGCCAACGCGGGCGCAACTTGATGGCGCGTTGCCCAATTTATTGCAGTTTCACCCGGCGGCGTTCGGAATTCGAGCTTCGGACTTCTTTCGGGTTTCGGCATTCGGCATTCGGATTTTTAAAACATATCATCATATCAAGATGCGTTGATTTTTAATTTGCATTGCCGAAGGCTTTCCGTTAGTTTTCGACTGATTAATTTGCATTAAACCGATGCCGGACAAAATTGAACATCTCCAACGCCTGTTGCGCGAGCGGATCGTCATCCTTGACGGCGCGATGGGCACGATGATCCAGCAACGCAAGCTGGATGAGGCGGCGTTTCGCGGCGCGCGGTTCGCGGACTGGCGCGGCAAGGACTTCAAGGGTCTCAACGACCTGCTTAACGTCACCCAGCCGGCGGTCGTTGAGGACATCCACCGCCAATACCTCGAAGCGGGCGCGGACATCATTGAAACCAACACGTTCAACTCGCAATCCATCTCGCTGGCGGATTACGGGCTGGAATCGCTGGCCTACGAATTGTCGAAGGCGGGCGCGGAATGTGCGCGACGCGCGGCGGACAAGGTCGAAAAAACGCAGCCCGGACGGATTTGTTTCGTCGCCGGCGCCATCGGCCCGACAACCAAGACGTCGTCCATTTCCACGGACGTGAACAATCCCGGCGCGCGCGGCACGAATTACGACGAGCTGGTGAAAGCTTATGGCGAGCAGATCAACGGTTTGCTCGACGGCGGCGTGGACGTGCTGCTGGTGGAAACGATTTTTGACACGCTTAACGCCCGGGCCGCGTTTTTCGCCATTCAAAAAATCCTGGAAGAGCGCGGGATTGAGCCACTTCCATTCCGGAGTGACGAGCTCCGCGAGTCCCTAAATTTTCAGTCAGAGGCTCGTGGAACTCGCCCCTCCGAAAGCAACAAGCGGCGCGTTCCCGTGATGGCTTCCGTAACATTCATCCAGGCCGGCAGCAATCGCGGTGTGACCGGACAGACCGTCGAGGCGTTTTGGAATTCGGTTTCTCACGTTCCCCTGCTCTCCGTCGGCATAAACTGCGCGCTGGGCCCGAAGGAACTGCGTCCGCTCATCGAGGAGCTTTCCGGCATTGCGCCAATTTATGTCAGCGCTTATCCAAATGCCGGCCTGCCGAATCCGCTGTTGCCGACCGGCTTTCCCGAAACGCCGGAGACGCTCGCGCCGCAACTCAAGGAATGGGCGCAAAACGGCTGGCTCAACATCGTCGGCGGTTGTTGCGGCACCACACCGCCGCACATCAAAGCCATTGCCGACGCGGTGCGCGATTTACCGCCGCGAAAAGTGCCGGTTATCGAACCCTGCCTGCGCCTCAGCGGGCTCGACGCGCTCACAATCCACGGGAATACGCAAAGCAGGACAGGCGTCTCGCCTGTCTCCATTTCCATTTCACAAAAGAGTGAGTCAGGCGAGACGCCTGACCTACAATCAACTAACGCGTCCATCAACTTTCTGAACATTGGCGAGCGGACCAACGTGGCCGGTTCGCCGAAGTTCGCCCAGCTCATCAAGGCCGGCGATTACGAGGCCGCACTCACCGTCGCCCGCCAGCAGGTGGAGAACGGCGCGCAGGTCATTGACGTTTGCATGGACGAGGGAATGATTGACGGCGTCGCCGCCATGACGCGCTTTCTCAACCTCATCGCGTCCGAGCCGGACATTTGCAAGGTGCCGGTGATGGTGGACTCCTCGAAATGGGAGGTCATTGAAGCCGGCCTGAAATGCCTGCAAGGCAAAGGCATCGTCAATTCCATTTCACTCAAGGAAGGCGAGGAAAAGTTTCTGCACCAGGCGAAACTCGTCCGCCGCTACGGCGCCGCCGTCGTCGTCATGGCTTTTGACGAACGCGGCCAGGCCGATTCCTTTGAACGACGCACGGACGTCTGCCAACGCGCCTACGATTTGTTGGTTCAAAAGGTCGGTTTTCCGCCGGAGGACATTATCTTTGATCCGAACGTTCTCACCGTCGGCACCGGCATGGAGGAACATTCCAACTACGCCGTGGACTTCATCCGCGCGACAAAGTGGATCAAGGAAAACCTTCTGCACGCCAAAGTCAGCGGCGGCATCAGCAACGTCAGTTTTAGCTTTCGCGGGAACAATGCTGTGCGCGAGGCGATGCACAGCGCGTTCCTCTACCACGCCATCCAGGCCGGTCTCGACATGGGCATCGTCAACGCCGGCATGCTGGCCGTTTACGAAGAAGTTCCGAAGGAACTGATCGAACTCGTTGAAGACGTGCTGCTCAACCACCGTCCCGATGCGACCGAACGCCTGATAAAATTCGCCGAGTCGGTGAAGCAAAAGGGAAAAACCGAGGTCGTCGAAGACGAATGGCGCAAGGGCACGGTCGAGGAGCGCCTTAGCCACGCGCTGGTGAAAGGCATCGTTGATTTCATCGAACAGGATATTGAAGAAGCGCGCCAGAAATATGGCAGGCCGCTGCTCGTCATCGAAGGCCCGCTCATGGCGGGAATGAACGTCGTCGGGGACCTGTTCGGCGCCGGCAAAATGTTTTTGCCCCAGGTGGTGAAATCCGCCCGCGTGATGAAAAAAGCCGTGGCGTATCTGTTGCCGTTCATGGAGGCGGAGAAGAAAGCCGCCGGCGGCGTGCATAAAAACGCCGGCAAAGTCCTCATGGCCACCGTCAAGGGCGACGTGCATGACATCGGCAAAAACATTGTCGGCGTCGTGCTCGGCTGCAACAACTACGAGGTCATTGACCTCGGCGTGATGGTGCCGTGCGAGAAAATTTTGCAGACCGCCCGCGAGCAGAAGGTGGACATCATCGGCCTGAGCGGGCT
>DAIRTX010000080.1:0-16659 GCA_036803685.1 Verrucomicrobiota bacterium
CCGCCCGCTTCGGAGTTCGGGTTTATATACCACCTCTCCGGTCCTGACGGACACCCTCTCCCCGCCCAGCGGGGAGAGGGACGGGGTGAGGGGCGCATTTAGCTTTGTTCCGAATATCGTTGAGGAATGGCATCAACCACCCAAATTTTCGCCGGCCACCCGTTTCAAGTAATCGAAAGAATAAATTCCCGTCGAATGCCCGTCGGCCCAAACCGGCTGAACCGCATAACCGCCCACGCCAACGATGCGAACCAATTCAAAAGCTTTCGGGGTCAGGACCTTTTCCGGATTTTTGTAAACATTCCCCAAAATGTCCGTCTCGCCCTTGCAACCCGCGCACGGACAACCCCGCCGCAATTTTTCCAGCGGAATGAAATTCTCGCCGCCGTCATCCCATTTGATGGCCAGTTCGTTGCCGATTTGTTGAATGTCCACCGGTCGCACACCGTGAAATTATCCCCTGCCCCACCTGTCCGTCCAATCATTCCGGAGGGGAGCACGGTCTGAACTGTAGCGTCGGCTGTCTCATGCCATTTCCCGATAATAATCGGCACCTATTCCAGACGGTAGGGCCGCGCTGCTTGCGCGGCTATCATACCCGGCGGCGCAGCTCCGATAGATCGCGAGCAGGCAGCGCCGCCCTGCCCATGGCACCGATTGTCTCTGGGAATTGGCATCAGCCAATAGTGCGCTGAGGACAGCGCACACTACAGCAAATTGACCCATCATCTTATTCCGACTTTGTTTGACTCAAATTTGCGCTGCGTTAATCTCCATCCTTGGTGAAAGCCGACGAAAGAAACGCACCGCCAGCTTCAAATCAAGGTTGGCGCAAGCCAACCGGACAAGTTTCCTTGCCGGAAGTCCATCGCAGCATTGTGGTGCCGGTGACGGCTTCTTTTTGGCGGAAGCTGTTAGCGTTCTCCGGTCCCGGCTTTCTCATCGCCGTCGGCTACATGGATCCGGGCAATTGGGCCACCGACCTTGCCGGCGGCGCGCAGTTTGGTTACACACTGCTGTCCGTCGTCATGATTTCCAATCTCATGGCGATTTTGCTCCAGCATTTGTCCATCAAACTGGGCATCACCACGGGACGCGATCTCGCGCAGGCCTGCCGCGATCACTATTCAACCCCCACCGTCTGGTTTCTCTGGATTCTTTGCGAAATTGCCATTGCCGCCTGCGATCTGGCCGAAGTCGTCGGCTCGGCCATCGCCCTGCAACTGCTTTTTGGCATTCCGTTGGTGTGGGGCTGCGTCATCACGGCTGCGGACGTGATTGCGGTCCTGTTTTTGCAAACCAAGGGCTTCCGCTATATCGAAGCTGTGGTGATCATTTTGATCACGACCATCGCCGGTTGTTTTGGGGCGGAACTTTTCTTTTCAAAACCGGACGTCGCGCCAATGCTCCTCGGTTTCATTCCCAGCCCGGACATTTTGAAAAATCAAAACATGCTCTATGTCGCCATCGGCATCATCGGCGCGACGGTCATGCCGCACAACCTTTACCTGCACTCTTCCATCGTCCAGACGCGCAAATACGAACAAACCAACGTCGGCAAGCGCGAGGCCATCAAGTTCGCAACCATCGATTCGACCGTGGCACTCATGTTCGCCCTGCTCGTCAATGGCGCCATTCTCGCCCTCGCAGCGACGGCGTTTCACTGGTCCGGCCATCAGGATGTGGCGGAAATTCAAGACGCCTATAAATTGCTCAGCCCGCTCCTCGGCGTGGGCGGAGCGAGTATTTTGTTCGCCGTGGCCCTGCTGGCTTCCGGACAAAATTCCACGCTCACCGGCACGCTCGCCGGACAGATTGTCATGGAAGGTTTTGTGAACATCCGGCTGCGCCCCTGGCTGCGCCGGTTGCTGACGCGAATGCTGGCAATTGTTCCTGCCATTTGCGTCATCGGGTTTTTTGGCGAAAGCAAAACGACGCAACTGCTTGTCGCCAGCCAGGTCGTGTTAAGCATGCAACTGGGGTTCGCCGTCTGGCCTTTGATGCGGTTCACCGGTGAAAAGGCCAAGATGGGCGAATTTGCGAACCGGTGGTGGCTCAAAATTCTCGGCTGGACGACCGCCGCCGTCATCATCATCCTGAACGTGAAATTGCTTTTTGACACCTTCATGCCGGCGGACGTCCTGAAGGCGTTTTACGGGCACCTCGGCCTGCCCGCTCCCCAATAGCAAAACCATGTATAAACATATCCTCATCCCGCTCGAAAACAGCGCCACCGATCAGGTCATTCTTGACCACATCAAGTCGCTCGTCACCCTGACCGGGGCAAAGCTGCTGCTATTGCACGTCGCCGACGGCTGGGTGGCGCGCAATTTCAACCAGCTCAAACTGGCCGAGTCCGAGGAAATGAAGAGCGACCGCGAATATCTGGAAAAAATTGCCGGCCAGCTTCGCGGCGATGGATATTCAGTTGAAACCATCCTGGCGCTCGGCGATCCGCCGAAGGAAATCATCAAGGTTGCTGAAGGTGAACATTGCGATTTGATTGCCATGGGCAGCCACGGCCACCGGTTGTTCGGCGACATCCTGCACGGCAGCACCATCACCCAAGTCCGCCACAAAACCTTGATTCCAATCCTCCTCGTGCGCGTGCAGAAAAAGCAGGAGCCGACGTAAGGAGGCTCATTCTGAAGGCACAATGAAGAAGGAAGAATGCCGAATGCAGGAATGAAACAAAGCGGACAAAGTCTGTGGCAGCCTTTTCTTCATTCATCATTCTGCCTTCTGCATTTGAAATGAGCCTCGTTACCTCGGCTCCTACAAATTGCCGAGCGTCGAATTCGCCGGTCGCTCGACCAAATGCAGCAGATTGCCTTCGAGATCTTCAAAAAACAGCACCCGCCCGCCACCCGCCGCCGGCCTTGCTTCTTCCGTGAACTTCACACCACGCCCGGTCAATTCGGCCTTCGCCGCGTCCATCGCATCCACCCGCAACGCGATGTGCCGCCAGCCCGCCAGCTTGTTGTTGCCGCGTTCGGCCAATGGTTTCTCGGCGGCATAAATCTCCAGCCATGCTCCGGACAGCGCAACCAGGCAGACCGGCGGGTTCTGGCCGTTGTCCCAGACCGGCCGCGCGCCCAGCACGCGAACATACCAGTCTCTCAAGGCGGCGGGATTGGCGGCGGGAACGGCGATGTGTTCAATGGAAAAGTTCATGGGCAAATTGGTTTTGTTTCAACGAGAATAATCCGCCCAATGGTTTTTCAAAACACGAAAATTGCCCCTCACCCGTCCTGACGGCCCCCTCTCCCCGCCGCGCGGGGAGAGGGACGGGGTGAGGGGCGCGTTAATTAACTTTCAAAGCCTTTTTGTATTCACCAACCAACTAGACCGTGTATCATCCGCATACGAATTTTATGAACACCGAATCCATTCTCAAACAACGGCTGATTTGCGTGGCGGTGATTGACAAACCGGACGACGCCGTTCCGCTCGCCGAGGCCCTGCTCGCCGGCGGATTGAACGTCATGGAAGTCACGTTCCGCACCAGCACCGCCGCCGAGTCCATCAAACGCATCCGTCAGGGTCTGCCCGAAATGTGCATCGGCGCGGGCACACTGCTCACGGCGGAACAGGTGCAGCGCGCAGTGGACGCCGGCGCGCAATTCGGCGTGTCGCCGGGTCTGAACGAATTGGTTTTGGCCACGGCGATCAAAAACAAAATACCTTTTTTTTCCGGGGTCATGACGCCCACGGAAGTGGGCCGGGCGCTGGATCTCGGCTGGAAACATCTGAAATTTTTCCCGGCGGAAGCGGCCGGCGGTGTGGCCATGCTCAAGGCGCTCGTCGGACCGTTCGCGCACACCGGAGTGCAATTCGTTCCAACCGGCGGCATCAACGCCGCGAATTTGCCGGATTATCTCGCGTTGCCGCAGGTCGCCGCGATCGGCGGTTCCTGGATGGCTGAGCGCAAGCTCGTCACGGAAAAGGCATGGTCAAAAATCACCGCGCTGACCGCCGAAGCGATGAAAGTTATCGCGCAGGCGAAGGTTTGAAACAACTCGGAGGGGCGAGTTACACGAGCCCCCATTTTGAAGCGGGACTCGCAGAGCTCGCCCCTCCGAAAATTTTCAATTCCCAATCGTCACCTGCAGCGGCGCGGCGCGGCGTTCGGCAAAGCGGCGCACGTAATTTTCCCAGGCGACGTGATTGGTGAAATCGCCGCTGCGGTCCCAACACGCACCGAAGTAATACGAGAACGGCTTGCCGACTTCGGCGGTCGTGATGGCGAGCAGGTTGCGGATGGGTGGGAACCCTTCGTGCGTCGGCTGCGGCACGACGGCGTGAAGGGCGGAATCAGCCAAATCCGGCGCGTCATTCGTAAATGCCTGCACACTGCCTTTGGACAAAATGATGGCGACACCGATGGTGCCCTTGGGTGTGTCCTCCGGCTGCCAGTAACTCATCCAACCTTCGGTCTGGTCTTGGGCAATGAGTTCCGCGCCGTCCGGCCCACAGGCGCGTTCGGCCAGCCCGACGGCAATGGTCAGCGATGAATTGTCATCACTGGCGAATGTGCTTTGCGCCTTGGTGAACCATGAGCTGGCGTCAATGCTGTAGCGCTTGGTTTCGGAAACCTTCCGTCCGTTGCCGGCGTCCCACGCATCGTAGGTCAGCTCAAATTCCGACCGGATCGGCCCCGTGGTGATGAGCCGCCAGTTGCGGTAATTGCTGGAGGTGTAAAGCTTTTTGCCGTCCCAGATGCCGATGCCGCCGCAGCCGCGGCTTTTGCCGACGCGATAATCGTCCATCTCCTCGCCGTTGTCCTCGTGGTAATGCTTGGTGGCATACATCATGTCCACGATGAGGCCGCGGTTCTTTTTGATCCAGACATCCGGCCCACTGGTGATGGTGCCCTCGCCCTTGATAAGCGCCTGGCCGTAGGTGCGGTGCGCGATGCGGTCGCTTTCCCAAGCGAAATCGTCCATGCGCTCCGGCACGTAACGCGCGAACGTCTTTACGATGGGCGGCGGCACGGCGGCCAAGGCGGAGGCGTCAAGAATGTAAAATGTCCGCGTCTCGCCCGGTGCGAGGTCAACCTGGAAAAGTAATTTGTCCGGCAATTGATTTGTGCCGGAAGCATAAACTTGCGAAGCCAAAATGCGCGACGAGAAGCCGTCCATCATGACGAACTTGTAATCAGCCATCCGTGTTTTTGGAATGAGCGGAAAAGCGCGCTGGTCAAGTTCAACCGTTTCACAATCCCGGCGAAACGCGGCTGGATTTGTAACTTTGATTGCAACCGGCTTTGTTTTTTCCAATACCGCCATTCGATAAACCTCGCTGCCCGCGAGCAAAAATGCGCCGACGCCGTAAGGTTCGGTGGAACCGGCGTCGAATTTTTTCGGGTCAGCGCCGATGGGTTGGACGTGCGCCAGTTTGCCGTCAGCTTCCACGCAACCGACGAGCGCCGTCCACGCTTTGCGAATCGCCGGTTCAAATTTCGCGCGGTCGAGGAGGCCCTGGTTCACGCCCCACGCGAGTGCGTAGGTAAAAAAGCCGGAGCCGCTGGTTTCCTTGGCCGGATAACTTTCCGGGTCGAGCAAACTCGCGCGCCAGAGTCCGTCGGATTGCTGGCAGGCGAGAATTTTTTCCGCCATGTCCTTGAACAATTGCTCGAAGCGCGGCCGGTCGGGATGGTTCATCGGCAGGTATTGCAGCACCCGGACGAGGCCGGCCATCACCCAGCCGTTGCCGCGCGCCCAGAAGACTTTCTTTCCATTCGCCTCGGTCTTCTTGAAGAACGTGCTGTCGCGGAAAAAGAGATGCTCGTCCTTGTCATAAAGATAATCCGTCGTGCGCCACCAATTCGTCACGGCGAAATCAAGGTAGCGCGAATCGTCCGTTGCCGCGTACAGGCGCATCCAAGTCGGCGGCCCCATGAACAACGAATCGCACCACGACCAGTTTTCCCGAGCCTTGGTCTGCGGCTTCGTGAACTCAAGGCTCTGCACTTCGGATGGCTTGGCCAGGATGGCGTCGAATTTTTCGCGCAGCGGCGCAATCATCTTGTTTTCGCGGTAGAGAAAATAAAGTTCCGCCCAGGTCTGGCCGATGCAATGGTCGTCGGCATCGTAAAGCCGGGCCCCCAGTTTCCATTGGTTGGTCTCGCCGAGCGCCAGCATGGCGTCACGGTATTTGGCGTCGCCGGAAATCCCTGCCAGCGCCATCATGCCGGCGTCGCCCGCCGCCTGAATCCAGCCGGTGGCCGCGCTGGTCGAAGGATTCGCCAACGGCCAGTCCGCCACGCGCTGCATCGCCTTGAGAACGGCGGGCGGCGTAATCTGAGATGAAAGAGGCATGATGAGTGCGCCTTCCAAGCGTTCGTGATGGATATTCGGCTGCTCCAAATTGTGCGGCACCTGCGGCGCCGGTGTAATAATGTCCGGCGCGTGTTGCTGCGCGCACAGTTGAAAATTGGCGACGAGAAAAAGAATTGCCGCGCTAAACCCGGCGAAACGAGTGAGAGGATTTTTCATGGTGAATGGTTAATCAGATACAGATTCGATTTTCGATGTCGAAGAGATAAAATGGTTATTGAATCTTTGTTCCAGCCAGTTGCTGCACTTCAATTCCGGCCAGGATGAACGGCCCGACGCCCTTCAGGTCGTTGGTGACAATGGGTTCGCCGACATAATAATTGAAGCTCCCGTCACGCACGCGGCCGTTGCTCGGCGTCCCGCCCAGCCCGGCCACCGAGCAGCATTGCGTGAGCGACCACTTTCCGTTGCCATCGTCTTTGATCAAATTCCCAATGATGCCCCGGTAACCTTTCTCCACCACCGGAACATAGTCACCGGGGAGATAACCATGATTCACTCCCTTCGCCATCGCATAGACGAACATGCTCGAAGCCGTCGCTTCCAGGTAATTGCCTTTGCGCCCGCCCTGGTCAACCACCTGATACCAAAGTCCGGTCTGTGGATCCTGATATTTCACCACCCCGCCGCATAATTTCTGGAACGTGGCGATGATTTCCGGCCGGGCTGGATGGTTCGTTGGGAAAAAGTCAAGCACGTCCACCAACGCCATGGCATACCAGCCCATGGCGCGACCCCAGAAATTGGACGACGTGCCGGTGGTCTTGATCGCCCAGGGCTGCTCCTTGCTTTCATCCCAGGCATGATAGAACAAACCTGTCACCGGATCGTAAGTGTGCGCGGCCACCAATCGGATTTGTTTGGCAATGTCGTCATAGTCGGAAACCGGCCCGTTGAACAACCTGGCATACTCGGCATAAAACGGTCCGCCCATGTAAAGGCCGTCCAGCCACATCTGGTGCGGATACCGCTGTTTGTGCCAGAACCCGCCATCGCTGGTGCGCGGCTGGGCATCCAGTTGCCGGCGGAGCAACGTGGCGGCCTTTTGATAGCGCTCATCATGGGTAATTTGCCAGAGGGCCAGCACCGTTTTGCCGGGATTGATTGCATCGAGCTGATATTCCGCAACTTTGTAACCCTGGATGCCACCGTTTGTCGTGATGAACGAACCGATGGTATTTTCGGCGAACTTGACGTAGTCCGGATTGTGCACCTGCCCATCCAGCTTGAGCAGCGACAGCGTGAACAGGCCCACGGTGTAATCCCATTTGGCCGGGCCGCCTTGCTTCCACACCAGACTGTCACCGCGCCGGGCAATTTCCGAGTCCGCCATTCGCACCGACCATTGCAACGGTGTGGCGCCGGCAAATTCACGCGGCAACGAAGAATCCGCCCGGCCGGGAATCGCGGCGGAAAAAAAACCTGCCAGGCTGAACAGGGTGAAGAAACGGTTGAATGATTTTTTCATGAACAGTAACGGTGGCCGCCATCTATTTACCAGACATCGCCCGCCGGGCGAAGGATTTTTCTGTTGCTGGCGCGGATTCCCAGACGTGCCCGAACCTCGCGAAGCGTTTGGACTGCGCGCGGTTTACCGCCGCTTTGTCTCGCAGGAGGTCATGAGGTCCGCAGAATCCTGAACGTCGGCCAATACACATTGGTTCAAAAGCGGTGCTGAAGCACTCGCAGTCCAAACGCTGGCGCGCTGGCCGGATGAGCTTCGAATTTTGTGTCAGTGTCCTGGCCCCTCTGGCGCTTTTGGGAATTTTGAAAACACGCCCTAAACATCGAACGTCGAAGGGACCAATGCAGAAAACTTCGATGTTCGGCGTTCGATGTTGGATGTTCGATGTTCGTTCCGAAAAATCCTCGCAGTACGGATGTGTCCTCATCTTCAGAACAAAACCCCTCCGGTGAGACAGCACCGGAGGCTTGGTGAAAACAAATGAAGATGAAATCAGCGCGCCAGCCAGCCGCCGTCCACGTTCATGATGGTGCCGTTCATGTAATCGGCGTCTTTCGAGGCGAGGAACAGGATCGCTCCCGCGATGTCTTCGGGCGAACCCCAGCGGGCTTCGGGAATACGGTCGAGGACGGATTGGTTGCGCTTGGCGTCCTCGCGGATGGGACGGGTGTTTTCCGTGGCGATGTAACCGGGCGCGATGGCATTGAAATTGACCCGTTCCTTGGCCAGTTCATTGGCGAACGCCTTCGTGATGCCGGCGATGCCACTCTTGCTGGCGGTGTAACCTGGCACAAAAATGCCGCCCTGAAATGACAGCATCGAGGCGATGTTCACGACTTTGAGGCGCGCGTCTGCCGGGGATTTTTCCCGTCCGCCGGTGAGCCACCATTTGGCCACCGCTTGGGAGAGGAAAAACGGCGCCGACAGGTTGATTTGAATGACGGCGTTCCAGTCGGCTTCCGGATGATCCACAATTGGCGCGCGTTTGATGATGCCGGCGTTGTTCACGAGCACGTCCACGCGCCCGGCTTCCTTGACGATTTTGGCGATGAGGCCGGTGGCGCCTTTTTGGGTGAGCTTGCCAAAATCCTCGGTGTAGGCGTTGAACTTCGCGCCAAGCTCCCTGACTTTCGCGCCGGTTTCGGATTGGTCGCCGATGTCCACGCCGACGACGTGCGCGCCTTCGCGGGCAAACGCAAGGGCAATGGCCTGGCCGATGCCGCGGCTGGCCCCGGTCACCATGGCGACTTTGTTGCTAAAACGTTTCGTTTCCATAATTTCGTGCTTTTATCTGGTTCGGAGGGGCGAGTTACACGAGCCCCCAATTTTTTATCAGGGCGTCGCAGAGCTCCGCCCTCCGAAAAATCACCGCAAATCCACCGGCTTCACGCCATCCATGTCATCGAACACCTGATTTTCCCCGGCCATGCCCCAGATGAACTTGTAATTGCCCGTGCCGCAACCGCAATGGATGGACCAGTTCGGCGACAGCGCGACCTCCTCGTTGTGCAAAAACAGATGCCGCGTCTGCTGCGGCTCGCCCATCAGATGCACCATGACCTTTTCGCCGAGGTCGAAATACATGTAAATCTCCGTGCGCCGCCAGTGGGTGTGCGGCGGAAAGGAATTCCACACGTTGCCCCCGGCCAATTCCGTGAAACCCATCACGAGCTGGCAGCTTTGAATGCCGCCGGGGTGAATGTATTTGTAAATCACGCGCTGGTTCGCGTTCGCCTGCGAACCCAGCGGCACGGGCGACGCGTCCTTCGGTTTCATCGTCGCGGCGGGATGAGCCGCGTGCGCCGGACAACTCAGGAAATAAAACTTCGCCGGGTTCTTCGCATCCTTGCTCTCGAACGTGACCGACTTGGTGCCCATCGGCAAATAAACGCAATCCAGCCGGTCGAGCGAAAGCGTTTTGCCGTCCGCGCGCACCGCCCCTGCCCCGCCGACGTTGATGGCGCCCAGTTCGCGGCGTTCGAGGAAAAACGCCCGCCCGGTTTCCTTGTGATTCGGCAGTTCAACCGGCTTGACCGGCATCACGCCGCCGACCACCAGCCGGTCGAGGTCGGTGAACACGCCGCGCAATTCGCCCGGCGCGAAAAGGCCGGGGACATGGAAATTCTCCCGAAGTTGCTGCGTGGTCATCGTCGCGACATCCTGCGGCCGCGGCATCCGGCGAATGGTGTTTTCGAACATAGAGGTGCGAGTCTAGATTTGAGTTTTGGTCCCGGTCAATGGAAAACAAAATCCGGCCGGGCAACATGTTTGTCACCCGGCCGGCAATTTTTGCAAACCTCAAATCACGCCTTCCAGATCATGTCCGCCACCGTGCGGTTCGCCGGAACGAACGGCAGCACGTGTTCGGTATAGGGCACAATCACGTCGAGCACATACGGCTCCTTGGCATCGAGCATCCGCTGGATGGCGGGGCGCAAATCCCTTTTGAACATCACGCGCTCGCATTTCACGTTGAAACTGTTGCAGACGCGCACGTAGTCGGGATAAATCTCCTCGCGTTTGTCAGGATCGCCGAGATAGGTGTGGCCGCGGTTTCCGGCGTAAAACTTGTCCTCCCATTGCATCACCATGCCGAGGTGCTGGTTGTTCAGAATGATGGCCTTGGCGGCGATTTTCTCGACGTGCGCGGTGGCCAGTTCCTGAATGTTCATCAGGAATGAACCGTCACCGTCAATATCAATCACTTCCTTGTCCGGATGCGCGACCTTGACGCCGAGCGCCGCCGGGTAGCCAAAGCCCATCGAACCCAGCCCGCCGCTGGTGATGAACTGGCGCGGGAACTTGTATTTATACCACTGGCCGGCCCACATTTGATGCTGGCCCACGCCGGTGGTGATGTAGGCATCGCCCTGGGTCAGTTCGTAAAGCGCCTCGACCACCATCTGTTGCAGGATGATCTGGTCTTCATGGCCCTTGAGATGGTCTTTCATGTGGTCGCTGACGGCGATTTCCTGGGTGATGGTGTACGCAAAGGGCGCCTTTTGCTTCCACCCGGCGATTTGTTCGAGCCAGGGGGTGTGCTGTTTGTTGAGCGGACGCTTGGCCAGCATCGCATTGAGCCGTGTGAGCGCGTCCTTGATGTCGCCCACCACGGCGAGATTGGCGCGGCGGTTTTTATTCAACTCGGACGCGTCAATGTCCAGGTGAACAATCGTGCCGTACCGGCAAAATTCCTCGAACTTGCCGGTGACGCGGTCGTCAAACCGCACGCCGAACGCGAGCAGCAAATCCGCGCCGTCCTTGATTTTCACCATCGGATCGTTGGGATTGGCGCGCTGTTGGTATTCGCCGTTGACGGCCCAATTCGCGAACGCCGCGCCGTGCATGCCCAGCCAGCGGAGCGAGAGCGGATGCGTTTCCGGGAAACCGCCGATGCCCATGATCGTCGTCGTCACGGGGATCTGTGTCGCCTCGGCAAACTTTTTCAATTCCTCCGCCGCGCCGCTGCTGATGATGCCGCCGCCGCAATAAATTACCGGGCGTTCGGCCTTCTCGATGAGGCCCATGATTTCGTTCAACGCGAGATCATCGGCACGCAAGTCGGGTTGATTGTAGCCGCGCAGACCCTTTTTGATTTGTTCGAGCGTCGGCCACACCGGCTGGGTCCTGGCCTGCTGGATGTTTTTCGGCACGTCAATCACCACCGGGCCGGGGCGTCCGGATTGCGCGATGTAAAACGCCTCCTTCACGACGCGCGGAATGTCGTTCACATCCGTCACGAGATAGGAATGCTTCACGATGGGCAGCGTCACGCCGATGATGTCGGTTTCCTGAAACGCGCCGCGGCCGATCATGTTCTGGTTGACCTGGCCGGTGATGGCGATGAGCGGGCAGGAATCCAGGTAGGCGTCGGCAATGGCGGTGACAAGGTTCGTCGCGCCGGGGCCGCTGGTGCTCATGCACACGCCGGCCTTGCCGGTCGCGCGGGCATAGCCTTCCGCCGCAAAACTGCCGCCCTGCTCGTGACGCGGCAGGATGGTGCGGATCTTGGATCGGGTGAGCGACTGGTGGATTTCCATGCTCGCGCCGCCGGGATAGGCAAAAATGACCTCCACGCCTTCGCGTTCGAGGGCCTTGACGAGGATGTCGCACCCGGGCATGGTGGGGCCGACCTCGGCGCGCGTGGCGGCGGCGGGTTTTTTTCTGGTTGCAGCTATTTCAGTTGTCTTGCTCATGGGCTCTTTCGGTTGTGGCTGGTGGCGCGGATTAAACACAAAACCCACGACTGTTGCCAGCCGTGGGTTCTTGTTAAAGTTTGTTCAATTCAACAAGCGCCAACGGCGTCGCTAACTACAACGACGACAGCCAGTTTAACCGCTTGTGAAACGTTTTTCAACATTGCATATACAGTCTAGTGGAATTTCCAGCCGGGTCAAGCGTTGTTTTTGCCAAGCGCCTTTGTTGGTACAACTTGACACTACCACCATTTTTCTCCCTCTCTTCCCCCAAGGGAGGAGAGGGGTGGGGTGAGGAGGTCAATTGTTTCTAAATTCAAATCCCCTCTCCCCGGCCCTCTCCCCGCTCAGGCGGGGAGAGGGAGTTGGTGGCGGTGTCAAGTTGCGCCCGCCTTTGTTTGCGCATGACCAGCAGCATCGCGCACCCGCCCACCAGCCCGAAGCCGGCCATCGTCGGATACCAGACACCCCAGCCATATAGGTCAATCAACCAGCCCGTGACCGGCAGCGCGATGGCCGCGCCAAAATACTGGAACGAATCAATCACGCCGGAGGCGAAGCCCGCCATCCGGCGCCCGCCGATGTCCATCGGCGCCGCCGCGCCGACGAGCGAATGCGTGGAATTGACCGTGAGCGAAATCATCACCAGGAAAAAGCAGCCGAGGAAAACCCCCGCCGGCGTCGGCCCGACAAAGCCCGAATAAATAATCACCGCCGCGACGATGATGACAACCGATTGCCCGAAATAAAGTCCCATCGCCACGGGCGAACGGTGTCCCTTGAAGAATTTGTCCGAAACGATTCCGGAAGCCAGCGAGCCGAAGACCGCGACGAGCGGCATGAGATTCATCGTCCAGTGCGCGGCGGCGCTTTTGGCGACGTCGAGCTTGAGTTGTTCCACAAAATAAAGCACGGCAAGCTGGTCGGAACTGTTGCGCACCGCGCCGGTGCAGGCATACGCCACCGCGTAAAACCACACGAGCGGATGCGTAAAGATGGTGACGAACGATTCCCGGATGCTCACCCGCACCCCCGTGTCGCCCGCGCTCAATTCGTCATGGATCAGGCCGGGATAACCGGCGGCTTCCGGCGTTTCCCTGGGAATCAGCGCCACCAGCACGGCCATGAACGCGGTGATGACCGGCGGGATGCGGAACAGCCAGCGCCATTCGCCCTGGCCAGCCGTCCACGCGCCGATGGCGAACCCGGCGAGGATGAGCGGCGCGAGGTTGTTGATCGCGAACTGGCCGGATTGAATCATGAAACCGAAGATGCCCGCGAACGTCCCGCGTTCGGTGCGGTTGAACCACGCGGCGTTGATCTTGATCATGCCCGGCGCGCCGAACGACTGGAAATAACCGTTCACCAGCCAGATCAACGCGAAGGTCGAGAACGTCCCCGTGAACGAGGCGAAGCCGTAAATCAGGTTGAGCGAAATCGTGCCCGCCGCGCCGATGAGCATGGCCGCGCGACCGCCAATGCGGTCGGTCAGCAGGCCATTGAGCAACTGGCCGAAGCCGTAGGCGACCGACCACGCGCTCAAGATGCCGGTGATTTGGAATGTGTTGAAATGAAACTCCTCGACCATGCCCGGCGTGGCGAACCGGAAATTGTAGCGGCACATGTAGAAGGACGCATACATGAGGCCGAGGATGACCCAGTTCAATCCGCGCCGCGCGCGGAAACCCGGAGGATATTTGGATTGAGTCAAAATTGTCGGCACGATCAGGCTCCTGAAACGGATTCGACCGGCTCAAAGCCGGATGCAATAAAGCAAAATCAAAGGTTCCGGTCAAGAAACGGCGGAGCATGAACCATCGGGTGTGGCGCATCGGGTTGTTGTGAAAATACAACCCGACAATTACCGCCAGACAAACGCCGACCAGGAGCAAATCCATGAAAAATCCTCCGGTTGCCCGATAAGGAAACAGACCCGCACGGCGCGGAAGAATTGTGTCAATAGCGGGACTGGTCCATTTAGGCAATTACTGGCTTAACCGGTAAAACTTCTTTGTGCCGGAGACGGGATTGGTCACTGCGTTCTGCCCGTTGACGACGACCGGCGCCGGAGAAACGGTGCTCCAGACCACCGGTGAAACCAGGTTCGTGGTGGATTGCAAAGTGAACCCGGCGGCATCAGTCGGCCACGTCAAAACAACATTGGCTCCGGAAGAAATTATGGTCAGTAGCGGCGGCGGCGCTGTGCCGACGAGCGCCACGGTGTGATCCCTTACCCGCCGCAATGGCCGTCACCCCGCTCAAGCCGGCCGGAACGTACGTTTGACCATAGGCGTTCCATCCCCACGCCACGACCGTGCCGGGAGAGGCCGCGTTCACCGGCAGCACCGCCGCCGGCATTGCCAAGAGTCCCGTGCAGGCCAGCACAAGGAACAGGTTTTAATTCGCATCAACACTATTGCCCGCTGACTCCCTGCGAACCACGGGGCGGTAACAAAAAGCCGGCCCGGCAAAGGCCGGGCCGGCTTGGCAGATTCATTTATCGCGTGGACTTATCCCTTTATCCCTTACTTGTGCTTTGCGCCGGGGTTGCCGGGCGAATAAGCCGGATCATCGTTGCCACCGTTGTGGAGGTGGCCCGGTGTGTTGCCGTCCACGCCATTGCCGACGCCTTCGTTGGCTTTGGGCTTCTTGGGCGGCGATACGTTGCCGCAGTCGGAGACGGTGGTGCCAGTCAACGTCACTGCGCCTGTCGCCAAGACTTGGCCGTCCAAGGTCCCACGGGTAACGGTGATGTCCGCACCCGCGAGAATGCTTCCGATGAAGACCGAATCCGTCAGGGTCGCGGCTTGGGCGGTCCACCAAAACACGTTGTTGTTACACGTCGTCCAAGGTACCCCGGCGCTCCCGCAGGCGGACTGGCCTACCACCGTGAAGCTGGTGCCCGTGAGGGCGCCGGTGCCGCTGGTCCCGATTTTGAAAATCCAAGTATCGGTGGAGGACCCGACGAGTGTCAACGTGCCGCCCGTCGTCGTCGACGCCGCGTCGACACAGTAAACACCGGGCGTAAGACATTGGCCCGCGAGGTTACCGCTAATTACATGTTCGCACGGCTGGAGCCCGAGCGCGACGTACGCGGCGAGGAAGTCATCGTAAGCCAGCTGGGCGACCGTGTCGCCCACGTGGACCGTCCCCGAGACCGTGGAAGGGAGGGTCAGAGTGAACGCGCCGCCGAGGTCGACGCCCGCGTCTCCGATGATCGTGGAATCGGTTAAGGTCACCGCCGTGCCAGCCAGGACCGCGAAGCTTTCCGCAGAACCCAGCAGTGAGGGTGGCTTGGCATTCGCTGTGGAGGCGGTGAATAAAAGCGCGGCGAATCCCGCGCTTGCCAAGAGGCCTAAGTATTTAATTTTCATTTTTATTTTTTCTTTCTTCAGTTGTTGTTTCTTGAGTTATTGATCACGGAAAAATCTTTGCGGAGTCATAGTCGCCAGCATTGGTTTTTCTATCGGCTCAAAACTACCCGGAAAACGTCCGAGTAACAATGGGGTATAACCCTACCGGTGTCGGCGGGCATGAAAGGCGCGATTGCGCTGTTGCGTATTCTTTCCCGTGCGCCAATCGCTCAGCAGATTCTCACCCAGATCGGTCAGGCCCAGCGCCTCGTCCAGTTCCCGATAGGCCAACAACCCGGCGTCGGATGTGACCTTGGAACCGTGAAATTCCAACTTCAAGCGACTATTGAAAGTCACCCGCAAAGCCTGTTTTTTGCCTGCACCCGTTGGGTTTTCCGTTTTTTATTGCTTTAACATAGATGAAAGCCTTTGTTTATGCGGCTTTATTGTAAGTCATTAACATTAACTTGTGAAGTTAATCTGGGGAATCCGGGTTTAAATGTGAGTTTTCATAAAGGATTCAGGTTTCAGTTTGCCTTAGCCGGACAACGTTTGGTTCTGACAGAGACCATAGGCCGCTTGTGCATTCCAAGTCATGGGGAACTGACGCGGTAAAAACCCTGCGGATTATTAGTTACGTCTGAATCGTTGTAGAGAAATTGTCCGGGGGTGACCTCGCGGGCAAATCCAGGAAATGTCCAGTTGTTGAATGGCAACAGCAGGTTTGTGCCATGCCAAATCGAGAAACTGGTTCCCGCAGTGTTGGTAAATGTAAGTTGGAATGGCCCTTTGGGGGAAGTTTCTATTCCGACCAATCTTGATTTGATGCCGGATGAAACCACTGGCGTTTCATACGCGCCAAGGTCTATCTGCAAGGCTTTGCGCGGCTGTCCGCGTTGGTCAATGGTAGGCGCTCCATTGATGGTGCCCGCCCGCACCGCCGGACTGCCCGGCAACAGAGCCATGGTCATTGTCTGTCCGCCATTATTTACCAGCGACCCGAGATTGGGGTTTGTGTTTTGCAAACTGGTAGATGCCGTGAAGGCCAGCGTCGCATCCGAGCTTAAATTATTGGCTTAACCGGTAAAACTTCTTTGTGCCGGAGATGGGATTGGTCACTGCGTTCTGGCCGTTGACGACCACCGGCGCGGGAGAATTGGTGATCCAGACCGCCGGTGAAACAAGGTTCGTGGTGGATTGCAAAATGAACCCGGCGGCATTGGTCGGCCACGTCAAAATAACATTTGCTCCAGAACGAATTATGGTCAGTTGCGGCGCGCTGACTGACCCCAACGAAAGACTGAACA
>DAIRTX010000081.1:0-16649 GCA_036803685.1 Verrucomicrobiota bacterium
GGGCGGCGGAGACGCAACACACCTACCTGCGACTGACGCCGGAACTGCGCGCGCGCGGCCCGGGACCGAAGACCGGAGACGAACCGGCTGTGGCCGGCGAACGGCACCCCGCCCTGAAAGGTTTTGACGAGACGGACATTATCCCCTTTGGCGGCATGTTGGAACCGTTGCGCGTGGACGGCGGAGCAACCATCCTGGCAACGTTCATTCCCGCCTTTCCAAGCTCCCCACCCGAGGCCGCCTGGATGCGCCAGCCGCGCACGGACATCCCGGCGCTCATCGTGAACGAGGCCGGCGGTCACGGTCGCGTGGCTTTCCTGCCCGCGGACCTCGACCGCCGTTTCGGGCGCGACAACCTGCCGGACCACGCCAACCTGCTGGCCAACCTCGTTCGCTGGACGGCGCGCGACAATTTCCCGTTGCAAGTCGAGGGCGCAGGATTTGTGGACTGCCATTTGTATGAGCAGCCGGGGCGGCTTGTGTTGCATCTGGTCAACCTCACGAGCGCGGGCGCGTGGCGCGCGCCGGTGGATGAGTTGATCCGCGTGGGTCCATTGAGCGTGCGCGTGCGGCTCCCGGCCGGCGTGCGCGGCAACCGCATCCAGCTCCTCGTTTCAAAACGTTCGACGAAAGCCGCGGTAAAGAACGGGTGGACCCGCTTTGATCTCCCAACGATTCTGGACCACGAAGTCGCGGTGATTGGTTGAAGCCATGACCCTGTAGTTCGGTTTTTAACGCAACCCGTCGCGCCAGAATCAAATGAAAGCGGATGAAGGCGGAACCCGGCTGACATGGTAGATACGAGCGTGTGCGGAAGATTTATCAACGTCAATGACACCGTCATAACGTGGGGTTTAGCTCAAATTTAGATTCAGCCTCAAATCTGTTGCTGCACTTCTAAAGCGATTGGGACGTGATGCGCGGTTAATGGAATACCCCCTCATCCGGCCTGCGGCCACCTTCTCCCATCGGATGGGCGAAGGGAAGTTCTCGTTGGCCCGAAAATCCGCCACAAGCTCTTTAACCTTTGCCGCGTAAAGCTTCCAACTTCGTTCCGCGTTGCGGGACTTCGATGGACAGGGCGCCACGCGGCAGGCTGCGTAAAAGGGTTTTACCCTCACGCGGCAGGCTGCATCAAACCCGGAAGACATGGTGGAAGCGAGTGTGCGCCGAAGATTTGGCAGCGTCAATCTTCGCGTCTTTGCGTCTTGGTTGTTGAATTCAACACCTCATACCATTTCCCGATAATAATCGGCACATTTCCCAGACGGTAGGGCCGCGCAGCAGCGCCGCCATCATACCCGGCGGCGCAGCAGCGCCGCCCTACCCATTGCACCGATTGTCTCTGGGAATTGGTATCACAGAAAGAGAAAGGGCTTAGTTTGGAGAATGCAGCCGAAGCAAAGCACAGCCGTGTGGCAGCAGTTCGGTGATGAAGTTTTCCTGCCGGCCCAAATCCTGACGCAGCCATAAGTCGCGGGCTTCGGGCGCGGACAAAAATCCCAGATTTCGCCAGGGAAAATTGACTTTCACCGGCTGGGCGGTGCGATTGAAAAATCCGACGGCGAACGAGCCGTCCGCCAATTCCTTCATCCACGTTTCGACGACCTGCGGCGGACCGCTCATCCGGCGCGCGGCGCGGCCCAGCGAATCCTGGTTCACCGCCAGCACTTCGAGATTCGAGAGAATGGCGGTCGTCCAGTCGTCGTTGTCCGGCAAATTCATGCCGAGCATGAGCGGCGACGGCGCGAGCGCCCAGAGCGACATGAGGGTGAGCTGCTCGTCACGGGTGAAGCGCGTCCAGCGGTCGGGATGCACGTCACAGTTCCGCTGACAGATGTGACCGAACGGAATCATGTCGCCGTCCGGCCAGTGTCCCGGTCCGCCGTCGTCGTACCACGCGGCAAACAGGCCGAAGTTGTGGTCGAGCGACGGCCAGTTGTCCCAGAAATCGCCGGAGATGCGCCACAAGTTGGCGAATTGTTTCACGTGCGGCCCGGCATTCACCGGCGTGGCGCCGGGTGAAAGGCTCAAAACAATCGAGCGGCCGGAATTTTTCAAGGCGGTGGAAAGCGCTTCAATTTCCGCTGCGTCGTAAAATTTCCCGCGCTGGAGATTCGCGATGTCGTCGCATTTGATGTAGTCCACGCCCCACCCGGCATATTGTCCGGCAATGCTCGCATACCATGCCCTGCCCGCTTCCGTCGTGGCGTCCACGCCGAACATGTCGCGGTTCCAGACGCAGGTGCGATTGGTGTCGCCTTCCGGCAGGACAGCCTGGGCGGCGGTAAATTTCGAGCCGGCGATCGGCAGATTTTGTTCAACGGCCTGGCGCGGGATGCCGCGCATGATGTGGATGCCGAATTTCAAACCCAGCGCGTGGATTTTGTCCGCCAGTGGTTTGAACCCCGCGCTCCCGCCGAGCGGGACGGCGGACGGAAAGCGGTTGGTGGGCGGGACGCAACGGCCAGATTCGTCAATCGTCACGCCCTCGGGATTTTGCACCCGCACACCATCAGCCAGACGATCATACCAGCGAAAATCCACCACGACCGTGTCCCAGCCCAGCGGTTGCAGATGTTCCTTGAGCCACAGGGCGTTGGCGAGCACTTCGGATTCGATGACGGAATCGCCGAAGGCGTCGTAACTGTTCCAGCCCATGGGCGGCGTGAGCGCAAGTTTATCGCCGCAAATGATTTTGATTTCCGTTTCCGTTTTCCCGGCGGAATTTTTGGCGGCAGCTTTGAACCGGTATTCGCCGGCAGACTTGAGCGAACCGATGATGATTCCGGTTTTTGAATCGAGCGACAAACCGGCGGGCAGATTGTCCGCGGTGAAACTCATGGGCCGCTCACCACTCACGGCCAGCGAATGCAAAAACGGCGTGCCGGGCCGGACGCCGACGATCATCGCCCCGTTGAAATGCGGCGCGGCGGCGGGTTTGGTGGCGGCGATGATTTGTTCCTCGCGCGCGGTGAGATTGGTGTTCGGCGAAAGTACCTGGGCGTTCAGGAAATTCGCCGCCAGGCACAGGAAGAAAATCCCCTTTGATTTCATGGGTCGGCTTGATCAGCGCACGGATTTCTTTTCGGCGCGTTTTTGAAAAATCTGGTCGGCCAGCACGCCGGCGAGCACGACGGCGCCCATGACGGCGAAGTTGAGCGAGCTGGGGATGCCCAGCAGGTTCACCAGGTTTTGCAGCACGAGCAGCAGCGCCGTGCCGATGAGAATGCCGAGGATGGAGCCTTCCCCGCCGCGGAGGCTGCAGCCGCCGAGCACCGCCGCCGCGATGCCGTAGAGTTCGTAAAAATTGCCGTGGGTGGAGGGCGAAACCGAATTGGTATAGAACGCGAACAGGATTCCCGAAATGCCGGTCAGCAAACCCGCCAGCACGTAACTGCTGGCGATGACCCGCCGCGTGTTAACGCCGGAAAAACGGGTGGCCTCCTCGTTCCGGCCGACGGCATAAAGATACCGGCCGTAAACCGAGCGATGCAGCACCACCCACATGACGGCGGCTGTCACGATCAGGAACACAAAAGGCATGGGCAGACCGAACATTTTGCCATTGGCCAGGTTCTGGAGGGTTTTGAACCCTTCCGCGTCGCCAAACCCCTTGGTCGTGTCCGACGCGATGAACCGCGCGATGCCGCGGTAGAGCAGCAGTCCGCAGAGGGTGACAATGAACGGCTGCATGTTGAACCGGGTGATCAGGAACCCGTGGGCCCAGCCGAGCGCCATGGGAACGGCGAGGGCGAACAATGCCGCCAGCGGCCAGGGCCAGTGCCAATCGACGAGCGCGAGCACCAGCAGCATCCCGTTGAGAGCAATCATGGAACCAACCGACAGGTCAATGCCGCCGGTGATGATGACCAGACCGATGCCGATGCTGAAAATCCCGTACAGGCCGATGAGGTTGGCCGTGTTCCCCAGGTTGGCCCCGGACAGGAACCGCGGATTCATGACGGAGGTGACGGCGCACAGCACCACCAGGAGAATCAAAATTCCAATTTCCTTTTTCATGGTTCAAAAGCGGGCCGGCCCGCGAGGATGGTTTTACCGATGGCGAGCTGCATGACGTTTTGTTCGTTGCAATCGGCGTGGGCAAGCACACCGGTGATGCCGCCTTCATGCATCACGGCGATGCGGTCGCTGACATTCAAAATCTCCTCCATGTCGCTGCTGATCATCAGGATGACGGCGCCCGAGTCTGCCAGTTCCCGCATGAGCCGGTAAATCTCCGCCTTGGCCCCGACGTCAATGCCACGGGTGGGCTCGTCGAAAATCATGACCCGCGGCGACATGGCCAGCCATTTGCCCAGCACCACTTTTTGCTGGTTGCCGCCGCTGAGATTCGAGACCCGCGTCTCGGGCCCGGGGGTCTTGACCCTGAGCGAGGCGATCTGTTGCCCGGCCATTTCACGCTCGCGCCGGCGCTGGATCAGGCCGCCCCGTGACAAATCGGGGAGCGATGGCAGGCTCACATTTTCCCGTATCGACATTTCAACGACCAAACCTTCGGTGCGCCGGTTCTCGGGAACGAGATAGATGCCGTGCCGGATGGCGTCACGGGGTTTGTTGATGGGTATTTTTTCGCCGCCGAGAAAAACCTCCCGGCCGGGCGAAGCATCAAGCGCGACAACGGCCTTGGCCATTTCGGAACGACCGGCGCCCACCAGCCCGGCGAAACCCAGGATCTCCCCCCGCGCCGCATCAAAGGAAACCGTTTTCCCCGGGTACAATGAGGTCGTTACATTGCGCACCTTGAAAAAGGCGGCGGTGGTTTGCGCCTTGGGTTGGACGTAAAAGTTTTTGATTTCACGCCCCACCATCAGGCCCACCAGTTTGTCGTGGGTGGCCTCGTCGTGGGTCAGAACACCGGCGTTTTTGCCATCGCGCAACACGACCACCCGGTCGGCGCATTCGTCGATTTCACCAAGGCGGTGGGAGATATAGATGATGCTGACGCCCTGTTCGCCGAGTTCACAAACCAGCTCCAGCAGGCGTTTGGTCTCGGACAGGGTCAGGCTCGACGTCGGCTCGTCCATGATGATGAGGCGGGCGTTGAGCGAAAGGGCCTTGGCGATTTCCACCATCTGCTGGTGCGCCAGGGACAGCCGGTCGAGCCGTGTGCGGGTGGACACCGACAGGCCCAGCCGCCGGATGAACGGTTCGGTGTCCGCGTGGATTTTTTTCCGATCGATCAGCCGCAGGGCGTTAACGGGCTCGCGACCGAGGAAAACATTGGCGGCGATGTCGAGATTGTCGAGCACGTTCAATTCCTGGTGAATGAACGCGATGCCGAGCCGGATGGCGACGTTGACGTTGTGGATTTTGACCGACTGGCCGTCGAGGCGGATCTCCCCGGCGTCCGGTTGATGGACACCGCCGAGGATTTTCATCAACGTGGACTTGCCCGCGCCATTTTCACCGACGAGCGCGACCACCTCGCCGGGCGCAATTTGAAGGTCCACGCCATCCAAGGCCACGACGCCGGGAAATCGCTTGGAAATCCCGCGCATTTCGAGCAGCGGCGTCTCGGTCATTTACTGGCCCAGCAATTGTTTCAACTGCGCCTGGAATTCGGCAACGTCATCCTTTTTGAGCACGAGCGTGGGGACGTAAAGCGGGCCGCCGGCCAAGGCCGACTTGTCGCCATGCAGATATTTATCCATGCGGGTGATGGCCTGTTTGCCAAATTCGTAGGGCTTTTGGACCACCGTGCCGTAGATCAATCCGGAGGCAACGCCCGCCAGCGTCTCCTGGTTCTCGTCAAAGCAGACGATTTTCACCTGGCCGTCCTTGCCCGCGCCCTTCACCGCGTTGGCAATCGCCGGCCCGTTGTAATTCCACAGGCCAACGAGACAGGCAACATCGGGGTATTTCACGAGCGTGTCCTCGGCGTTTTTCTGGGCGCGCACCTGGTCGGTGTCATCAGTGCGCACATCAATGATCTCAATGTTCGATCCCTGCAAGGCCTCCTTGATGCCCTGCAAACGTTCCTTCGCATTTTGCGCGTCGAGTTTGCCGACAAAAATCATGATCTTGCCGCCTTGCGGGATGGCTTCCTTGATGAGCTGGCCGGCCTGTCTGCCGGCAGCCACATTGTCCGTGCCGATGTAGCAAACGCGCTTGCTGCTGGGGGCATCACTGTCGGCGGTGATGAGCAACGTCTGGCCGGCAATGTTGTTCAGAAAATCCGTCTGGTTGGCGGGATCAATCGGGCTGACGGCAATCCCGTCAATGCCCGCCGCCACGAGATCGTTCAGAATCTGTTGCTGTTCGGCGGCGCTGCCGGTGGACGGAATGCGGAAGTCCACTTCCACGTCACCCAGTTCCTTCGCCGCGTCGTTGCAGCCGGAACGCGCGATGGTCCAGAAATTCGCCGCGTTGTTGCTGACAAAGGCGAGCTTCAGCTTCTTGGCCGGCGCATTGCCACCGCCGCTGGCAGGTGCAGTCGGGTTGTCTTTTTTGCCACAACCGGGAACCAGCGCGGACAAGCACAGGACCAGAACGAAGAACAGGGCTTTTTTCATATTTGGGTTGGATGAGTGGTTGGGAATGTCATGGTTTCAGGCGGCAGATTCGCCGCCTTATTTCACGTAAAACGAGTAAATGATGGTGTTCTGATAAGTCTCACCGGGCTTCAACTCGGTGGTGGGAAACATTGGTTTGTTTGGTGAATCCGGGTAGTGCTGCGGCTCCATGCAGAAGGCGGTGCGGCGCTGATAAACCTTGCCGGCCTTGCCGGTGATGGAGCCGTCCAGGGAATTGCCGATGTAGAACTGCAAACCCGGCTCGGTGCTCCACACTTCCATGACCCTGCCGGTGGTGGGTTCATAAACGCGCGCCTGGAGGCCGATTTTGCCCATCGGTTTGTTGATGACCCAGTTGTGGTCATAACCGGGACCGTACTGAAGTTGCTGGTCGGGGTCATTGATCCGCGCGCCGATGGCCGTGGGTTTGCGAAAGTCGAACGGCGTGCCATTCACGGGCTTCAATTCACCGGTCGTGATCAGGTCCTTGTCCACCGGCGTGGTTTGGCCCGAGTTGATAAAAACCTCGTGGCCGAGAATGTCGCCGTTCCCCTGCCCTCGGAGGTTGAAGTAGGAATGGTGCGTGAGGTTGCAGACCGTCGGCTGGTCGGTCGTGGCGGTGAAGTTCAGGCGCAGTTCATTGTTGTCGGTGAGGGTATAAACCGCCGTCACCTTCAGGTTGCCAGGGAAGCCTTCCTCGCCGTCCTTGCTGAAATAGGTGAGTTGCAGCGCGGAATCGTGGGCGCTCACGAGTGAGGTTGCTTTCCAGACGACCTTGTCGAAACCCTTGATGCCGCCGTGGAGCGAGTTGGGGCCGTTGTTCGTCGCCAGCGTGTAGGTTTTGCCTTCGAGCGTGAATTTGGCGCCGCCGATGCGGTTGCCGTAGCGGCCGATGAGCGCGCCGAAGTACGGAGTGGCCTTGAGATAGCCGTCCAGATCATCGTAGCCGAGCACGACATCGCCGAGTTTGCCGTTTTTGTCCGGCACTTTGAGCGACTGAACGATGCCGCCATAAGTCATGATGCGCGCCTCCATTCCCTTGCTGTTGCGCAGGGTGTAAATCTCGACCGGCGCGCCGTCCGGCATTTTACCGAAGGGAGCCTGGCTGATGGTTCCGACTGTGTTGGTTGGTATTGACATGGAGGAGCAGCCTACAAGACAGGTGGCGCCCAGTCCAGCCGACGCTGACATGAGGAATTGTGTGATTTTTTTCATTGGGGATCTGTGGTTGTTTTATTTCTGTCCGTAATACGCCTTCGGACCGTGTTTGCGCAGGAAATGCTTGTCGAGTAACGCGGATGGCATCGGCTTGGTTTTGGGATTGAGGCGGAGGGTTTCGCTTGCCAGCCGCGCAATAAATTCGAGCACCGTCGCATTATGCACCGCTTCATTCACATCCTTGCCCCACGTGAACGGCCCATGGCTCGCCACCAGCACGGCGGGATGCTGCATCGGATCGAGCTTCTTGAAAGTATCAACAATGACCCGGCCGGTGTTCGCTTCGTAATCCTCCTTGATTTCCTTCGACGTCAACAAGCGCGTGCAAGGCACGTCACCGTACCAATAATCAGCCTGAGTCGTGCCGTAAGAAGGGATTCTCCTGCCCGCCTGCGCCCAGGCCGTGGCGTAAAGGCTGTGCGTATGCACAATCCCGCCGATATTTTTGAACGCGCGGTAAAGCATCAGATGCGTCGGCGTGTCCGAGCTGGGAATGAGACTGCCGTCAACCACCTTGCCGGTTTCCAGCGAGACCACGACCATGTGCTCCGGCTTCAGGCCGGCATAAGGCACGCCGGACGGTTTGATGACGATGAGGCCGCGTGCGCGATCAATGCCGCTCGCATTGCCCCAAGTCTGGATCACCAGACCTTCCTTCACCAAATCAAGGTTGGCCTGACAAACGTTTTTCTTCAGTTGTTCGAGCATGAGATCAAAGAGAGTTGAAATCCGAAGCGCGAAACCCGAAATCCGAAAGAAGTCCGAAGCCCGAAATCCGAATCAACCCCGCACGCGCCAGCGCACATTCGGATTTCGTCCCGCTCTGCGGGATTTCGGGCTTCGGTATTCGGATTTGAGCACATTTGAGCATGTTTATTTCCTTGCGCGGTTGCGGATTTCCAAAAGTTGCTTCATGACATCATGGAGATTTCCGCTCCATTCTTTTGTGCCGAAGGCATCGTGGCATTTTTTGTAAAGCGCGTAAAGCCGCTTGTAAACCGCGTGCGCCTTCGGATCGGGTTTGAAGATCTTGGGCTTGAGACCGGTCATCGCCTTTTGCGCCGAGGCGAAATCCTTGTGCGCCCCGGCCACGACCGCCCCGGCGATGGCCGCGCCCAGCGCGCACGTCTGCGCCGAACGCGAAATCTTCATCGGCCGGCCGGTCACGTCGGCATAAATCTGCATCACCAGCGGGCTTTTCTCCGCTATCCCGCCGCAGTTTAACACCTGTTCGACCTTTACGCCGTATTCCTCGAAGCGGTTGATGATCGTCAGCGCGCCATAGGCCGTGGCTTCAATCAACGCGCGATAAATTTCCGCCGGCGTCGTGTAAAGCGTCTGGCCGACGAGCAGGCCGGTCAGCCGCTGGTCCACCAGAATCGTGCGATTGCCATTGTTCCAGTCGAGCGCGAGCAAACCGGATTCGCCCGGCTGCAGTTTCGCCGCGCCTTTCGTCAACTTTTCATGCGTGCCGGCCTTGCCGCCGGGCTGGATGTAATTGACGAACCAGTTGAAAATATCGCCCACGGCAGACTGGCCGGCTTCAAGTCCAAAATACCCCGGCAGCACGCTGCCGTTGACGATGCCGCACAGGCCGGGAACGTCCGCCAAATTTTCCGTGTTCGGCCAGACGCTGATGTCGCAGGTGCTGGTGCCGATGATTTTCACGAGCACACCCGGCGTTACGCCGCTGCCAACCGCGCCGAGGTGCGCGTCGAACGCGCCGACCGCAACTGGAATTCCGGCCGGCAAGCCGGTTTTCCTTGACCATCCCGCCGTCAAACCGCCAACGGCAGAGTCAATGGCCCGGACGCGCGGGCAAAGACGGTCGCGCAATTCGCCGAGTTTGGGACCGAGTTGCGAAAGAAATTCCTTGTCCGGATAGCCGCCCCAATTTTCGTTGTACATCGCCTTGTGACCGGCGGCACAAATACCCGCGATAAGTCTGGCCGGCGCTTCGGTGCCGGTGAGCGCGGCGGGAACGTAATCCGCAAGTTCAACCCAGGAGTGCGCGGCGTTGAAAACTTTCGGACTGGTCCGCAGACAATGGAGAATTTTGCTCCAGAACCATTCGCTGGAATAGGTTCCGCCGCATTTTGCGAGATAGCGCGGTCGAATCTTTCCTGCCAGCCCGGTAATCTCCACCGCTTCCGCCACGCCGGTGTGGTCTTTCCACAGCCACGCCATCGCGGCCGGGTTGTTCGCAAATTTTTTGTTGAACGCAAGCGGCTGCCCGTTTGCATCCACCGGCAAGGGCGTGCTGCCGGTGGTGTCCACACCAATGCCAACAATCTGGCCGGGATTGAACCCGCGCACATTTTTCCTGGCTTCGGCGAGAACTTTTTTAATGGTGATTTCCGCGCCCTTGAGATAGTCGGCGGGATGCTGCCGGGCCAGGTTTGGGTCGCGCGACAAAATCACGCCCGCGTCGCCGTGTTCATAGCCCCAGACCGCCGTGGCCACTTCGCGTCCATTGGCCGTGTTGACAACAAGAGCACGGACGGAGTTCGTGCCGTAATCGAGGCCGATCGTGTATCGTATGCTCATGTCCTAGTTGTCCGGCGCAGCGCTGAATGATTCCAATAACCCAACCCAACGCAACGCCATTTTGCGTCTATCAATCACCAAAATACGCCTAGGCGTGCAGGTACACGTCCCAGCCGAGATATTTGACCAAGGCTTCCTTTACGCCGGCGGCAACGCACGTCGGGTTGATGGCCACGTGATGTTCGAAGCCGTTTTCGCAAATGTAGCGGAGCAGCTTCTGCAAATTCGGAATCCTGACCACGCCATAACCGCCGAACGTTTTCAGCGGGTCATTGGTCAACTCGCCTTCGCCAATGTAAGCGCGGATTTTGCCCGCCGCATCATCGGTGCTCACGCGCAGATAGGTAAACGGCGACGCCTTCACGCGGCCCACGATCGTGCCGTAGGTGTTTTCCTTGCCCACGGTTCCCGCGATGATTTCCTGGTAATCCATCACCGGTTTGCCCTCGCCTTTCTCCACGAACACGTCCTTCGGCAGGTTGCTGCAATGAAAGATGACGCCTTTGTCCGGGTCTTCGCCGTAATTGTTGTTCCAGTCCACCAGCGCGCTGGGCCTGCCGCTGGCCTGGGCCATCGCATACATCGCAACCGTGCCCATGATGTCCACTTCGCACGCGCTGCTCATCAGCATGTTGCTCATCATGCTCATGAGCGTGCAGGGCACGACGCCGAAGAATTCCTCCATGGCCGTCCAGCATTGAACGGCGGTGGCGTTAAGGCGGGTTTGCTTCATCCACTTGTCCACCGCCACGCCGAACTTGGCCATTTTCAACAGGGCCACCGGCGGGATGGATTTGGCCGCGACGTAATTTTGAATTTCCGCGAGCTTGGCGCCCACCGCTGCGTCGCTGTCCTTTATCTTGCCGACCCAGCCGAACAATTCGTAGAGGTCGAGCGTCTCAATGCTGATGCCGGACTGTTCGAGCAATTTCTCGCTGTAACGAACGGTGTTGAAAGCCGTGGGCCGGGCGCCGAGCGCGCCGATGCGCAGATTTTTCAACGCCTTGATGGCGCGGCAGGTCACAACGAAGTCCTGCAAATCCTGCGCGAGGCTCTTGCTGTCGGGCGCGCAGGTGTGCAGCCGGGTGAGGGTGAAGGGAACGTTGTATTGGCGAAGGTTGTTGCAGACCGACATTTTGCCGCAGAACGAATCGCGCCGGTCCTTAATGGTCATGTTTTCCGGATCGTCATTGAAGGCGTGAACAAGCACCGGTACGCGCAGGCCGGACCAGCGGAGGGCGTTGGCCACGCCACGTTCGTCGCCGAAGTTCGGCAGCGTGACAAGGATGCCGTCAATCTTGCCGGCGTTTTGTTTGAACAGATCGGCGCACTTTTGCGCGTCTTCCACGGATTCGACCGCGCCAAATTTGGTTGCATTCTTCGGCAGCGTGACCACGCCAATGCCGAGCTTTTCGAGTGTGGCCAGGATTTCCTTGCGTCCGGTGTCGCAGAGGTGGGCCGGAAAGAAACCGCGATTGCCGATGATAATGCCGAGTTTGATCATAGATGATACAGTATGTGCGTGTTAAATGTTTTAATAACACTACGAACTTGCCGGGGGTAAGGCAATACTTTCGCCAAAACGAAGCAGGCGCATCATCGTTTTGCGATGATGCGCCTGCTTCGCCAGCAAAGAATGTTTTTTACTTTGCTTTGATCAATTTCAACCGGCGGTTCGTCACGGCCGATACCCCGAGCGATAAAACTGCTGCGTATAATTGGTCGCCTGTGTGTCGGTGAATTGCCACAAGCCGTTGATGTCCGCAGTGTTTGTGCTGACCGGCGTCCAAACCACCGGCGGCGTCAAATCCAGCGTCGCTTCCACCAGATAAGTGTAATCGGGAACGCCGACAAAGCTCAGGGTCACACTGCCATTGCCCTCCAAACGCACGCGCTGCCCCGACTGCACGGGCTGGCTTTGGAAATCCATTTCCAGCTCTGCGGTTCCGGACGTATCATGCACACCAGTTTCCTCTGGGTTGGATTGGCCCACCAGACATTACCCTCCAGACGAATCGAGTATCGGGCGTTTGATCCCTGGGGACTCAGGCGTCGCAACTGCGCGATATTGGTGACCATGGGAGACGGAAGCCCAAACTGCTTCTGGCCGGCAGTGGCGGGTTCAGCCGCGACCAAACCTGCACCCAATACCAGACTGCAACAGGCTCCAGCCCGTCCCAGCAGGGCAAAAGAAGTTGTGTGCATGGAGGTAGAGTAAACGATCGCCGCAGCTTTTTGAACCATTAAAGGTTACCGGCGAGGCCATCGGTCCGGGGTTGATGAAGTTCAACCGGTTTGCCCGGGTTGGGGCTAGTCCCGTTGGGCGTTTGCTTTGGCAACGGAGACCGCACTGTCGCTGGTCGCGGGCGCGCTGGTGCGTGAATCGGCGCGGGCCACGACCTCCTCGTTCACCAGGATTGCCGCCCGTAACTGTGGCGCATTTTTGACCGGCCCCGAATACACCGGTGACCGGGCAGAAGGCTCGGTGCCGTCCGTGGTGTAATGGATTTTGTAGTCTGGCACCTTGGTTCCATCAGGCGAAGCCGCTGCAGACAATATCCGGGTACGGTCCTTTTCATTCATCAAACAAATGGCGTAAATCGCGCAGCGGGGTTTCGGGATGTCGCTGGCCACCAATATCGTGGCGGTGCCGGCTTCACTCATGATGGGATTGTCTCCGACCAGTTGCACCGGGCCGGTGGTCCCGAAGAAAACCGGCGTCCGGGCGGCCGGAACGAGCGTGCCGGTCTTGTCTTTCAGGCTGGCATAGCAAAACGTCATGTCCTTGTCGCCCCCCGCAAAAGGCCGGCCGCTCAAATCAAATTCCATGGTCAACCCGTCGAGTTCGCCTGGCGTGCGACGCTCACACCGCGTCACCTCGCGCCCGCCAAGGTAACCGACAGCCTGCAATGTGCCCGGCTGGAAGCGGTCGGGTTTGAAGGTGAACGGCGCGTGTTTCAGGTGGGTGGACACACGCGAGGTGTCGGGGCGACGTCGTTCCACCAGCTTCCCGTTCAAATAAAGGGCCACTTCCTCGCAATTGCTGAAGACCCGCACCTCGAGGGGGGAGTCGGCCGTCCAGTAGTTGGCAATGTAAATCACCGGCCCCAGGGGACGGCCGGCAATCAGCTCGCCGGCATCGCGTTGACTGCGGAAAAACCAGTAGCTGAACTTGGGCAGACGAAAGATGTCCATCACGCCCGACGATTCCAAATCCGGGGCGTAACCGCGATTGTAGTCGAACATGACCCAGACGCCGTCGGCGAACGCGGAAGTTTTCAGGTCGTCGTTGTGCGCTTCCTGAAAATTCAGGGCCTGTTGCAACAATCGGGCCTCGCCGTCACCGCGCAACTGGCGGCTGCTGCGCGCGGCGGGTTGCAGGTCCTTCCACTTTTCCTGCTCCAGGCCGGCATTCTGCGCGTAGTATTCCCAATCCCCATACTCGCTGATGAGACAAGGCCGGTCTTTGACCTCACGGCAGCCGCCGTGTTGGCGGGCCTGGATGAAAACATCGTAACCTTTTTTCCAGCCACAGGTGTAGCACTGGTCGCCGGGATATTCCTCATGCGCAATGGCGTTGGCTTGCTCGATGAACGAGGCGGGCATGTCGCTCTCATTCAGGGAAACCTCCCAGAGGATCACGCACGGATGATTGCGGTCGCGCCGGATCAACTGGCGGCATTCCCGGTATTTCAACCCGGCAAAAGCGGGGTCCTTGCCGAAATACTGCCAGCCCATGATGCTGTCCATGACCACCAGCCCCACCTCGTCACAGGCATCCAGAAAGGCGGGCGATTGCGGGTAGTGCGACAGGCGAACGTAATCGAAGCCCGCCTGTTTGATTTTCAAAGCGTCACGATACTGCGCGTCGTTGGGCACCGCGTTGCCAAGGTAAGGATATTCTTGGTGACGATTGCAGCCGCGCAGGAACATTTTTTCGTCGTTGATCCAGAAACCGTCCCTGGTGATTCGAATCCGCCGGATGCCGATGCGGGTTTGTTCCGCATCGGTAACCTCGCCTTTGGCAACCAACTCCGAGCGTACTTGATAAAGATAGGGCGATTGCGGCGCCCAGAGTTCAGGGTTGGCAACGGAAATTTCCTGGGTGATTTCCCGCTCTGCGCCCGCGGCAAGTTCAACCGCAGCGGATTCAACGGACGAAACTTTTTTCCCTTTGGCGTTCAACAAAATGGTTTTGACAACGAACGTGCGCGGAATGGCATCTTGGTTTTGAACATGGGTTTTCACGCTGATGACCGCCTGTGTTTTGGTCACGACCGGAAAGGTCACGAACACGCCACCGCTCGCAATCTTGTCCGCGAGAGTGGGATCGGTGATGTGCAACTTGTCTTTGATAACCAGATGCGCGTCGCGGTAGAGGCCGCCGTAGAGGTTGAAATCCAAGTCAGCCAGCGGCTTGGGGCCGGTGACGGGGTTGTCGCGATTGTCCAGGCGAACGGCGATGACGTTCGTTTCACCGGGGCGCGCGAGTTTGGAAATGTCCATGACGTAAGGCAGATAGCCGCCCATGAACCTGCCGGCGGATTGGCCGTTGACCCAGATGTCCGCCGTGTTCATCGCGCCGTCGAACCGGAGGATGATTTCCTTCTCGTGTGTTTTTGGCGGCAACTCGAAAGTTTTCCGATACCAACAGATGCCCTGCCACTGGCGGGTGCCTGGGCCGGTCACCAACGCTTCCACATGGGCCGTGTGCAGCAGGGTCACGGTCTCCCACGTTTGATCGTCAAATGCCGGTGCCGGCACCTGCGGCACCTCGGCCCGGATGAAGCGCCACTGGCTGTCGAAGGGAATGGAGGCGGATTCCATCGCGCGGGCGTACAATGCTCCGCTGAACAACAGGACCGCAAACAACCACCGTCGGCAGTGTATTTTTAGTTGGTCTGTCGTTCTAGGTCCCACAGGTCGAATGCCCCGGCGTCAGTTCGATTGCAGGCGATAAAAACGGCTTTGGCTGGAATCCAGCGGCCGGGTGACGGTAAACACCGCTCCTGTATTCTGGATCGGATCGGGCACCAACGACCATGCTGTCGAAGGCGCCAAAGTGGTTGTCGTCATCAACTTCGAAGCAGCTCCACTGAATGGCCACTGTAGCTGCAGATTTGAGCCATTGAGGGAGGTTCCTATCAAGAGTGGGGCGGCCATTCCACCAACGGCGTCGGCCACTGGCAGAACATTGCCCCCGGTATCAAAAAACGACGCCGTATTGAAACCGGCTTCGTTGACGCCGCTGACGGCCTGGTATTCTGTTCCCCAGTAGAAGACGCCAGCCCCGAGTTGGTTGGGCATACTTTTCACGACCTTGGCCAGCGCCGCGATGAAGCTGACTTGGCCATCTCTGGTTGGGGGGAAGCCGTAAAGACTCCCAAAGTTCGTCCAAGAGGTGGGGAAGGTGTTGGTCCAAGGAAAAGCGGTTTCTGCGACAATTATAGGTTTGCCGTAGCGAACAGCAGCGTTGCTAAGACAGATGTTCAGACTCGTCGGTGAGCCGTGCCACCACGGGTAATAACTCTCGCCGATGATGTCAAAAGAAACTCCTTGCGCGATCAAGTTGTCAAAATACTTCATGGTGGTGGTCCAATCTCCGCCACGGTCAATATGAACAATTATCTTGGGCATATTTGCGCCCGCGGCATCCCGGATTCCCTGGATCGCATTTGTCATCAATTGGCCAAGCTGGGACCATTGTGTGCCGCCGTTGACATAAGCGTCAACCTGTCCGAGGGGCCACAACATGCCGGGGGTGATTTCATTTCCAACTTGGACGTAATCCGGCATCGCTCCCGCGGCTGCGAAAGCGGCGATCGCGTTGCTGTTGTAGGTGCGCATCTGCTGCTTAAGCTGGGCAAAGGTGAGGCTTGCCCAAGCGGCGGGCGTGGTTTGATTGCCGGGGTCAGCCCAAGTGTCGGAGTAATGAAAATCCAGGCAGAAAAGCAATCCGGCATTCTTGACTCGCACTGCCAGCGGCACAGTGTAAGTGAGATTGTTTGTGTAATTGTAGGCGTTCGCTTGAGCTTGGGCTGCGCTGCTGGTCCAGAGCCGCAGTCTTATGCAATTGATGCCATGGTTCTTGAGAATCTGAAGCCCGTCCTGAACCTGTCCGCCGTCCTTGTAAACCTTGCCCCGGCTTTCGAAAAAACTCAGGTCCGAAAAGTCCGCGCCGGCCACGAACGGAGCGGCGGGCGCCGCAAAAGTCGTCCCCAGCAACAGGCCGGCCAGAACACCGGCCTTTTTTGTGCCGTTCATGAAGCCGGCGACCACCGAGGCGGCAGGAACTAGTGTAGTGTCTCACAAACGACTGGAGTTATTTTGATTTCGTTTTGGCTCGTG
>DAIRTX010000082.1:0-16033 GCA_036803685.1 Verrucomicrobiota bacterium
CAGGTGGACGACGCGGTGAAGCAGGTGCCGCTGGTCGCCGAGACGACGATCATTGGTGGCGCACAACGGCAGTTGCGCGTGCTGCTCGACCCGGTGCGGCTGGCGTCGCGCAATCTTTCGCCGGCTGGTCTGGTGCCGATGTTGCAGCAGGCGAACAAACAATATTCCGCTGGTAGCCTGACCAGTGACAACCATGAAATCATCGTGGAGACAGGCGCGTTTTTGCAGACCGCCGAAGACGTGGGCAACGTGGTGGTGGGCGTTTATTCCGGCAAGCCGGTTTATCTGCGCGACGTGGCGGACATCGTGGATGGCGCAGAAGAACCGAGCCAGTATGTTTTCTTCGGTTCCGGCGCGGCGAATAAAATTTCTGCCGATGAACCCGCCGTCACGCTCTCTGTCGCCAAGCGGCCCGGTGCGAATGCCATTTCCGTTGCCCGGCAGGTTTTGAAAAAAATGGACACGCTGAAGGGCTACATCATTCCAGCCGATGTCCAGGTCACCGTCACGCGTAACTACGGTTTGACGGCGGAGGACAAATCCAACGAACTGCTCTGGCACATGCTCATCGCCGTGTTGAGCGTGTCGTTCCTCATCCTGCTGGTGTTGGGCTGGCGCGAATCGGGCATCGTGCTGCTGGCGATTCCCGCGACGCTCGCGCTGACGCTGCTCGTGTTTTATCTTTATGGCTTCACGTTGAACCGCATCACGCTGTTCGCGTTAATTTTTTCCATCGGCATCCTGGTGGATGACGCGATTGTCGTGGTCGAAAACATCGTGCGCCATTTTCATCTGCCGCAAAATAAAGACCGCAGCCGGACGACCGTGACCATCGAAGCGGTGGGCGAAGTCGGCAACCCCACCATCCTCGCGACGTTCGCGGTGATCGCCGCCGTGCTGCCGATGGCGTTCGTTGGCGGGCTGATGGGGCCGTATATGCGGCCGATTCCGATTGGCGCGAGCGCGGCGATGTTTTTCTCGCTGGCGATTTCATTCATCGTCACGCCGTGGGCGGCCATCCGTATTTTGCAATGGCGGCGCAAACTCAATTCAGCCGACAGCCACACGCCGGATCGCGAATCAGCCAGTGAAAATTTCTTTGGCCGGATGTATCGCGGGCTGATGACGCCGCTGATTGCCAGTGCGAAACGACGTTATCAATTTCTCGCCATCCTCGTCGTGCTGTTGCTGACCTCGATGACGCTCGTCGGCGTCGGCTGGGTGAAGGTGAAAATGCTGCCGTTCGACAACAAAAGCGAATTCCAAATCATCCTGAATATGCCCGAAGGCAGTTCGCTCGAACGCACCGCGCAGGCCGCGCGCGAAATTGCCGCGACCGTCCGCACCGAACCGGAAGTGACGGATTACGAAATTTATGCGGGCGGCGCGTCGCCGTTCAATTTCAACGGCCTGGTGCGCCACTACTTCATGCGGCGCGGCGCGAATGTGGCGGATTTGCAAATCAACCTTGTTCCCAAAAACGAACGCAAGGCGCAAAGCCATGACATCGCCAAGCGAGTGCGTCCGCGCGTGGCGGAAATTGCCGCGAAATTCGGTGCGCGGGTTGCTGTGGCCGAAGTGCCGCCCGGCCCGCCGGTGTTGCAAACTTTGGTTGCCGAGATTTACGGCCCGACCGAAGAGAACCGTTTGAAGCTGGCGCAAAAGGTCATTGATATTTTCCACAACACGCCCGGCGTCGTGGACACGGATTGGTATATCGAAGCCGACCAGCCGAAGGTGGAGTTCGTGATTGATAAAGAAAAAGCGGCGTTGCACGGCATCAGCGCGGAGACGATTTCGCAGACGCTCAAAATCGCCGTAGGCGGTGAGTCGGTGGATTTGCTGCACGTCCCACGCGAGAAAGAAGACGTGAACATCGTCCTGCAACTGCCGCTCGCCAGCCGCAGCAACCCGGAAGAATTGCTCGCGCTACGGGTGCGCTCCGGCGACGCCAACGCACTGCCGGAACCGCTGGCCGCCGGCACTGCTTCGCCGCTCGTGCCGTTGCGCGAACTGGTCATGGTCAAACCCACCATCACCGACAAAAGCATTTACCACAAAAACCTCATGCCCGTGACCTACGTCATCGGCGACGTGGCGGGCGCGGTGGAAAGCCCGGTCTATGCCATCTTGAAAATGAACAAGGCGTTGAAGCAACTCGATGCGCGGGAATTCAGCGGCGTAGCTGCGGACGTGAGTCCGCGACAAACTTCTTCGGCTTCGAACCAGGATGGCCGCGCTCTTACGAGCGCAGCTACGGTAAAGATTTACAACGCCGTCCAGCCTTTCACCGATCAAGAACCCGCCATCAAGTGGGACGGCGAGTGGCACATCACCATCGAAGTGTTCCGCGACCTCGGCCTGGCCTTCGCGGCGGTGCTGGTGCTGATTTACATTCTGATGGTCGGCTGGTTCCGGTCGTTCCTGACGCCGGCGATTGTGATGGCGGCGATTCCCTTCTCACTGGTCGGCATTCTGCCGGCGCACGGCGCGCTAAGCGCATTTTTCACCGCCACTTCGATGATCGGTTTCATGGCCGGCGCGGGGATTGTGGTGCGCAATTCCATCATCCTCGTGGACTTCATCGAACAGCGGTTGCGCGAAGGCATGCCACTGGCGGAAGCGGTGGTGGACGCCGGCGCGGTGCGCTTCCGGCCGATGCTGTTGACGGCGCTGGCGGTGGTGGTGGGCGCGAGCGTGATTCTGGCCGACCCGATTTTCCAAGGCCTGGCGATCTCGCTGATGGCGGGTGAAATCGCGTCGCTGCTCATCAGCCGCATGGCCGTGCCGGTGCTTTACTTCATGGCTTACAATCGCCAGCCGGGGCAAACTTGACAGCGCGGTGAACATTCCGCCGCGAAGCTGCCGTGGAACCAAAAGTCAGGCTGCGCCTCCGGTTCTTGTTGTGAAGTGAAGCATTGAAGTCTTTCACTTCGCAAAAGCCTTCCCGCCCGACTGACAAAGGACACCTTCGTCCCCCGATCACCAAACAAACCTTCGTGCCGGATTACTACGGTTGAGAACCGGCCGGAGGCGGGACGCGAATTTCACGAATGGGCACGAATCTGCTCCGCTAATACCAATTCTCCGTAACAACCGGAACTTTGGTTGATTTTGTGGAACCCCTCACCCGGCCTGCGGCCACCCTCTCCCCGCTTGGGCGGGGAGAGGGACGGGGTGAGGGGCGTTTAGTCTTGATCCGATTAACGTTGAGAAATGGTATAACATATCGGGCCACAGTCTCGACGCTGCATTCAGCCTGAAATCCGAAATAGGAATGGGTAGCGCACGCGGCCCGCGTGCCGGTTTGGGCGGCTCGCCCAAACCTTCGTCTCACATTCTTTGTCCGATTTTGGCGCGAAAAAGTTTGTGGGACGAGATTTTCGGCGAGCCGCCGAAAACCGCACGCCAGCGGCGTGCGCTCCCCGTGCGGCTGCGCCGCACGCGACTTCGACTTCGGAATTCGGGTTCAGTCGAGATCGTCGTCCGATATCGGATTAAGCACCTTCCAGCCATCCTTGGTTTTTGCCACGAGCAGTTTGAGCTGGCTAAACGTGCCGTCCCGCAACCGGTGAAGCTCCGTCACCACCACGATGCCGTCGGTGTAAAGCTGACGGTCAATGAAAAAACTTTCCACGCTCTTGAGGTCAGGCCAGGACTCCGTGGTTGCCTTCCGGTAGGACCGCTCCAAAAGCAGGGCGTTCTTCTTCCGGAACTCCGGGTCGCGGGCCAGGTTTGGGTCGAGGTCCAGCAGCTTCAGCGTTCCCTCGATCATGAAATTCTTGCAGACGCAGGCGGATTCGATGTTCTGCCGGCGATAGGCGTCCTCCAGACAGAGAATGACGCCTTCCGGCGTGCTGAAATCCATTTCGACGGGGGGGAGAAGCGTGCGAAGCTGCTCCAAGGTCAGTTCTGGTTCTACGTTCTCTCGCATGGTGATGTCATTGCCGGGTATGGGTTCCGGCCTAAATTATTATTTGGCCGCCGTTCTGGCAATCTGTTCCGCAAGCGTTCACGGAGCCCGCGCCGGCGCGCGCGATCATTTTGAAGACGAAGTTTTGGCTGCGGGAGGGTTTGTATCCGCCTTGGGCAGGATGTCCGAGGCTTTCACGTGCAGGATTTTTTTGTCGCGCGTGACGATCGTTCGATCGTCGCCCACCGACGCCGCCACCCGGCCCAAAATCACCTGTCCGTCCGCGAGTCGTATCACATCGGGCTGACTGTTGAACGACGGATTATTCGTGGGCGTCCAGGCGATTGGAATGAACTTCTTTCCGTCGCAAATCGGGCAGGTCACCTTTCCCGTTCCCTTGCAGACGCTGCAGGTCACCTTGGTGGTGCCGCCGCAGACCTTGCATTTGCCGGTACTAACAGCCCTGACGCCCTGGTAGGCGACAACCTCGCCGAGATGATTCTGGCTGAAGGCATAATAACCTCCCCGGCCATCGAGGTCTGGATATTTCTGCCATAATTCGTTCGGACCGTGTCCGGGCACGTTCATGTGGATCCAGGTGCCGTGCGACAGTTTGAGACAAGGCCCCGGACAATCCGCCTGGCCATTGACGCACCCCGGCACGAGACACGCCACCGTGCCCTCCCCTTTGCACGTGAAGCAGACCTTCTCATTGGGGCCGGGACCGGTCACCTCCGGTGTCGGCAGCAGCGCGGAATTGGTGGTTGTGGTGGCTTGGCTTTTGGGAGTGTTGGTGGGCTTCCCACAACCGGCGAACAGCAGCGCGCCGAGAAAACACGCGAGCCCCGGGCAAAATGCGAAACGCCTCGGAAGTGGAGCAGCGTTGGCCATGTGCTGAGATTATGTCCGCAGTGTTGGCCTGTAAAGATGAACGTGGCCGGTTATCCCTCCAGAACGAACCGCCATTGGCAGAAGGCTTCTTTGGGGTGCGGGTCCGGCGGGGCGAAGACACAGGACACACGAATCCGGTCGTCAATGGCCCGGGCAAAACTTTCGAATTCCGCGCGGTGCATTTCCTTGCACGCATATTCCCCCAATCCGCGCTTCAACCGCGCTTCCTGGCTGGGACAGGATGGGACCGTAAGCACCACTTCGCGCTCCGATTCCTGGATTTGGTATCCGATCAAAATCGTCCAGGGATACAGCTTGAGCGCGCGCACGAATCCTTTCAGGCCTTTCTCCTGAATCTGGAATCGCGCCACCAATTCTTTGGCCGCCATGCCGCCCACGCGACCCCAGACCTGCTCATTCAAATGCTCGGCGATGCCCTGGCCGAAGTGTTCGGTGGCATAGATGAACCAAAAGGCGTCCGCCACTTTGTAGTGCCACAGCAGGAAGTCCAGGTAGCGCCGGAGTTCGCCGGCTTCCATGGTCTCGAACGTGTTTTGAAAACTGGTGTTCATGATTAAATGTTTTGTTGGCGGTGACATTGGATGTGCCATGCTCACGTTTTCGCATAAACCACTGCACCTTTTCCCACAAACGCGCGAGCTTTTTCCCGGTCATCCCGACCGGGCAAGACGCCGTTACAATGCGAAAGGGCGAGTTTGGCATGACCGAGGGTGATTTCGGTTAAAGAACGGGCAGCCAGGTCTGCTGCTGCTCCGACATCCTGCCATTCCGCGTCAGCCATGATGTCCACGCGGTGACACTGCCGGATGTCAGCTTGCGCTACTGGTCAGGCGGCAATTGGCCGGTCTGGTGGAAATTCCGATCTTTCCTTCCACAATAATCGTGTGGCCAGTGCCCGCACGCGGTTCGTATAGTGATGACCATGAAGCTGCAACAAGATCAGGTCTGGAAACGCGGCGAGGAATATCTTCGCATCCTGCACCTGGAGCGATTGGAAGTGGAATACAAGTCCGTCAAGAGCCTCACCACCCGCGCAGGAACCCGCCACCACGTCAGCAAGAAGGATTTTTGCCGCCTGCTGAAAACCGCTCACCTGATGACGACCGAGGAAATCCAGAAGTCCTGGTATCACTAACGCCGGCGTGAGAAATAATTTTTGGCAATTTCCGGTGAAAGGCGTACAAGCGGCGGATTGAAACTGTTAATTCCCCTTCTTCGCACCGGATGGGGAGAAGGGGACGCAAGCCTGACAGCCCGTAAAAAACCTCCCTTTCGTAGCCGCCGACGTGAGTCGGCGCTGATCTCCCTTCAATTTTCACAGAAAATATGCGCCGACTCACGTCGGCGGCTACTTTTTCAACAGACTGTTAGCTCGCTTGCATTCCTAGGATTGTTCTTTCCCACGAAATCCATCATCATGTTTCCCGAATGAACTTCACTCACTGGAGTCGGAAGGTTGGACTGCATTTGTCCAACCCGGCACGATAGACTTTGAAGAAATGTCCGCACTTGCTGCACATCTCTTTCGCGAAGTGCGCCCGGATTTCTTCCGGGTGTTGGCTGGATCGCTGGCGTATCTCTACGTGGACGCGCTGGATGCGCTCGAACGCGAAGCTGTGCAACGCAGCCAAGGACTCGACCGCGATGAGGCGCTCGCTTTGGTCGAGCAGGTCGTCGAGCAACATGGTGAAATCTCTGCGGCTGACGATGAGCCAGTTGCCCAAGCAGCCACCACGCGGGACAAAGCTCGCATCGTTCTGGAAACGCTTCGCAAAACGGGCTGGCTTCAGGAGGAGGAGCGGACGGATTGGCGGCGGCTGATTTTCTTTGATCCGAACGGTGTTCAGTTGCTCCAAGCGTTGAGGAAGATTGCCTTTCCCGAAGCTGCCAGATTTTCCGACAAGCTTGTGAATGTCTGTTTCACCCTGGCCAACCGTGATGCTCTGATGGATCAACCTTGGGCACAGGTCGAAAGTTGCGTGGCCAGCCTGCAAACGGGTCTCGCTGAACTGCACGGGATGCAGAAGTCCATTGAACGCCACACAAAGCAGCAACTTGCCGCTTCGACACTCAAAGAAAATCTTGCGGTGCTGTTTGATCAGTTTGCCGAACGCATCGGGCGAACCTGTTACGCGCAATTGGTTCACGCGCGTCTGCCTTCAAAGCTCGCTGACGCCCGGCGGGCGATAGATGAGTTGGAAACCAACGCCGACCTCCTTACCAAAATGCAGACCGAGGTGATGCGGCGTGATCCGGCACGTTCGCCCGAAGCCGCAATGGCTCATGTCCGGCTGCGACTGAACGAACTGGCAGAACTTCTGGAACACGTGGAACCGCTGGCTGACGCGATAGACCGGCGCACTGCCGAGTTCACGCGCCGTTCACAAGCGCGATTCCGCTACCTCCAGGAAACAACCAGCGAAAACCGCGCTCGGGTGCAGGAGTTTTTTGAGACACTCAATCGCCATTTTGCCGGTCGCCGCATCAGTGAACTGGATGAGTTAGGCGTCGAGTTTCCAGCTTTGTTGCTGCACGACACCCGGATTGTTGGCGGCATGGAATCGCTCTACACGCCACGCCTTCGCCGTGCGGCTGGCGAGATTGAACCGTTGGAAGATTCCGATCCGGGCCAAAAAGACCGCGCACTGGCGCAACTTGAGAGCACGATGCGCGATTCCCTGACTGTTAGTCGTGCCAATCACTTTGTCGCCGCACTGCCCGGCAAGAAGGGCGCTCGGATTGATTCGTCCGTGTTGCTCCACGAACACGTTCGCAATGACGAAGACGTGGCCGATCTTATCGCCTGTCTGCTGCACGCGCGGTCGGCGGATGCTCAATTTGAAATTCAAGTGACCCGGCGCGAAACCGAGGCCGACGCCGGCGACTTCGACACCAAACTACAATACCGCATCGAGCGCTTTACCCTGCTCAAGAAATGATGACCGACGGCACATCTGCAAATTCCACTGGCTTGCTGGCGAAGCTGTCCGCCAATGATCGCGAGCGGCTTGGTGAAGCTTTGCGGCGGTTGCTGGCGCACGGTTCTATTCTCGGTCTCGAACCCGCGCAGACCGACCTTTACCACTGGTGTTATCAAAATCGTGCCTGGGTGGATGAACTGGCCGGATTACTTGATCTCAAACTTCACTGGGAACACCAAGATCGAACGGTGCAGGCTGTTCCGCAGAGCGCCGCCTTCCTTTTGCGACTCAAACTCGACGCCACATTGGTGTTGCTCACCTTGTGGTATGAGTTCGACACTGCCGTGCGTGACCGTGGCGAAACGCCCCCCGTCCGCCTTACCGCACAACAACTCAACGATTCGCTGGCTGCAAAGTTCGAACCGCTGCGCAAACATCTTCCCAGCCCGACACGGCTGCGCGAAATTCTTTCGCTGGCGCAGCGAAAAAACCTTGTTCATGTCACGCTTGATGTGACGTTGGAGCGCTCGCAGATTGAGATTTTGCCGACTTTGAAGCGGGTCATTCCCTTCCAAAACATCGAAGAGTGGAACAAAAACGCGGACCGATATTTGGCTTCCGTCAAAGAAACGGCAACCGGGGAAGTTGATGTTGACGACAACGGAGACGCCGAAAAGGAAGAATGAATCGCACCATTTGCCTCACTCGCATCCATGCGCTCAACTGGTATGGCTACAAAGACACCATTCCGGTCGAGGGCAACCTGTTGCTGGCGGGCGTGACCGCTTCAGGAAAGTCCATTCTTATGGACTTGATTCAATTCGTCCTTGTGAGCGACCAGCGTCTCGTGCGCTTCAATCAATCTGCCACCGGCGACCGCTCTGACCGCTCGCTCAAAGGGTATTGTCTTGGGGACGTCAAAGGGAACAACGATGTCACTCAATATATGCGCGAAAGCGTAATCACTTACGTGGCGCTGGAGTTCACTTGGCCGAACGGCAAAAAGGTTGAGACTTGGGGACTCCGGGTGGAGTTTACCAGCGCAGCGGAAGCACATGGCAAAATCACGCCATTTTTCATTCCCGCCCTACTTGCTCGCAGTGATTTTCTCGATGCCGAAAAGCGGCCGCTCGACTACACCGCATTCAAAGCATTCGCCGAAGGCCAGAACGGCCGGATTTACCCAGAGGGCATCGATGCTTATCTGCGCGACATGGCACAGCCGGTGCATCTCAATTTTGATAAAAATGCATTGCGCTCGCTTTTGCCAACGGCGATGTCGTTCACTTTTTTCCGCAAAAACTTCAACGAGTTCGCACGCGAATACATCCTTCCCGCCGACAAGCTCGACGTAAACGACGTAACAGCGAGCTACCGGACATTTCTGGCTTACGAACGCGACCTGAAGGATCTCAATGACCAGTTTGAAAAACTTAAAGTAATTCACGGCACGTTCACTCGCTTGACGGAACTTCGCCGTGACCGTGCGCTGGCGCGCCATCTCGAAGCCAAGCTCCGTTACGAGTACGCTGCCGACCAGCTTCAAGTTGACGAAGCACGGCTCGCGAAGCTCCGGGATGAATACGCCGCCGAAGCGGCACGCTTGAAGCAACTCGATGAAACTGTCGAGCGTGGACGCACCGAGGCGAAGAAGATTGATGCGCTCATTGGTGAAACACCTGAAGGTCAGCTCTACAAATTCATCAAGGGCCGCAACTCGGAACTCTCGCACCAAATCAACCAACTCAGTGACATCGGCAACACGCTCGAACAAGCCCTCGCCAATCGAGCTCGCAATGCCCGTGCTTGGCTGAAAGAACTCCGCAACGTCCCGCTCGAACTTGATGCTACCTCCGCCAGCGCAGCAGAGCGCGCCGTTCATGCGGTGGAAACGGGAGGTGTGACCAAAGCGGTAGAGACGCTCCGCGCTCTTGGCGATGCCGCCCAACGCGCCGCTGCCGAGGTTGGACGCTCCGCTGCACCAATACAAAAACGCCTCGTTGAATTGCGCCAACAACTCGGCCGGCTTCGTGACGAAATCGGCGCTCTCAAAATTGGCAAGCTGCCATTTCCAACTCGACTGCTTGATGCGCTTAATAACAGGCTGCTTTCGCGGGGTTCGGAGTTACCCGCGCGTCATCTTCGCGAACTGTGCGAGGTTGCCGATGAGCGCTGGCGTCCCGCTGTCGAAATCGCTTTCATACGCAAGTTCGCCGTCGTGGTCGTGCCGGAACAATACGAGCAAGCGGAAAAGATTTACCACAGCTTGAAGGTGACCGACTTTGGCAATGAGACGGGCCGTGAGTCGCTCATCAACCCAACAAAGGCGATCAAACTCAAAAAGCCCGTCCGCCCCGGCTCGCTTGCGGAGAAGCTCAAGACTAACCATCCCGTCGCCGAGGCCATTGTCAGCCACTTGTTCGGCGACCTGATGTGCGTGGAGCGACGCGAACAGTTGCGCGAACACGATTTTGCCATCCTTCCAGATGGCTTCATGACACGCGGCGCTTTCGTCGAGCGACCGCGCTTCTACGAAGGCAACCCGTTCGTCGGGCGAAAGGGGTTGGAGCAGCAGCTCGCGTGGAAAGAAAAGCAGGCCGCCGATATCGAAGTCGAGGAGCACCGCTTGTTGCCGGTGGAGCGGGCGGTAAAATCCATCAACGACGGCTGGCGGGAACATTTCGACCTGCCAGCAAGTCTCTATCAAGACCTTGCGCGCGCGCAGGAATTACCGAAACTTCAATCGGAGTTGAAGGAGAACATCTCGAAACTCAACTCGATTGACCGGGCTAAGTTCGACAAGTTGGCAAAAGAGCAAACGAGGTTGGAGGCCGAGTTGGTCAATTTGACCAACGAGCAGCGTAGTTTGCTCCAAAGCCCAATGAAGACACGCGTTGAGGCTTTGGACAGCTCCGTTACCTCCCAGCGCAAGACAGCCAACTCCCTCGCGGAGAAATTTGAACAAGCCCGCAACGAGACCGACATATCACCGTGGTTAAAACGATTGGAAGAACTTCTTTCGGAAATGCTCGGTCGGTTTCCTGCAAAGGACGCTGCCGCCAACGGGTTCAATGAAAAGTTTCACGATTGCCGCGAGAAAGCGGCCGCGGCATGGGAGGAGTTGAAGGCCAAACGCCATGAACTGGCGGTCGTGTATTCGAAGTTTAGCGACTTGCCCATCGAAGTGGAGACAAACGAAGCACACGACAAGCAACTCACGAAACTAAACGAGAGCGATATTCCCGATTATACGAAGAAAGCTGAGCGCGAGCGGAAAAATTGGGAACATCTCTTTCGGACACAGATTTTGGAGAAGCTGCATAGCGCGCTGAATGAGGTTGTCAACCTAGTCACGCTGCTCAACACGTCGCTGAAAAAGCGGCCCATCGGCACAAACACGTATGAGCTTCGATACCGGCGCAACCCGGATTATCAGCTTTACCACGAATTGCTCGAAGTCAGCGCCGTCGCGCGCGAAAATGATTTGTTTTTCGCTTCCGCCGAGCCACGTTTCCGCGACGCCATCGCGCACTTTCTGAAAACACTCACGGAACAACCAGACAGCGCAGAAGCAGGTCGGTTGCTTGACTATCGCCATTACTACGAATACGACATGGAAGTGATGGAGGAGGACGGCCGAAAAACCAGCGTGGATCGTCACTCTGGCAAATTCAGTGGCGGTGAAAACCAGTCGCCGTATTTCATCGCGATTCTCGCGAGCTATTTGCGCGCTTATCGTCGTTACAGCTCCCGCAAATCCGAACCCACACTTGGGCTTGTTCCGATTGACGAGGCGTTCTCGAAGTTGAGCGGCGAGCGCATCAAGGATTGCATCACGGCGCTCAAGGCCTTCGATCTTCAGGGCGTGTTCTCAATGAGTACGGGTAACATTCCGTATGCCTTCGAGCACTGTGATTGGCTGGTCGTCGTCTCGAAAGAAGAACGTCGTCTCGGCAAGCGCACAGAGATTAGAAACATACCTGTGAGCCTGGCGCGAGATTCAGAAGACGCCCGGCGTTTGATGGGATCATAGTTGCTCGCGTGCATGAAAACGCTTTCCCCTGTCCTCGAAATCATCGCCCGCCGTTATGAGCGGAGTCAGGCGGGACGCACCGGCGAAGCAAGCCGGGATGTGCTGCTGTCGTTGGCAGAGCTTCTGGCGGAGGCTGGTTGCAGCGAAGGAGAAAAGCGCGCCGTAGCTGAGCAACAGCTTGCTGAGGCTGAAGCCGCCGGAATTCTCGCGCGTGTCCCGGTTCACAAGCGCGACCGTTCCCACATTCATCAAATACGCTTTTCACCGGCCAACGAATCCACCCTTTATGCACGCCTTGGCCGTCCATCACCTACTGAACTTCGCGCGGCGGTGGCTGAACAATTCAAAGCGGCGACATCTGCTGATACCCCAACACGCTGGCGAGAAAACTGGAAAACTTGGTGCGAACGGATGCGGCAGGCAGCATTGGCTGGAAGTTCTATCGCTCCATTTGATCGCGAACCTACCACAGCTAACACAGAATTGATTGCCATCCTGCCAAAGTTGCTGGCCTGGGAGGGCGATTCTCTCGTGCGATTCGCAAGCTGCGTCCTTTGTGGCGACTCCAAGCAACTCGAACAATTTTCCGCACTTGAGCGCGACGGTGAATTTTCCGGCCAATTGCGCGGAAAGCTGGGGCGTTTGCTCGACGACATCACCGGCAGCGCCATTCGCACTCTCGACGATGTTGGAATTATTCCGAACCCGCGCTCCGTTCTCGTTCACGGCCCGTTAAAACTTCGCTTGGATGGTGCATGGCTGGATTTGGGTTCTCTGCGCGGCCCGTTTCGTTTGTCTCAAACAGATATTGAGCGCGCAGAAGGAATCGAGACAGCGTCTTCGCGTTGCCTGACGATTGAAAACGAAACAACATTTCACGAACTGGCCAAATTTCAGAGCGGTGAACTGCTCGTTTGCACCAGCTATCCCGGCAGCGGCACTGTGGCGTTGCTAAGACGTTTGCCGCCGAACATAGATTGCTGGCACTTTGGCGACAGCGACGAAGCCGGTTTTGAAATTCTTCGCGTGCTGCGGGAAAAATCTAGCCGCAACTTTCAACAGCTCCACATGCAGGCCGGAAAAATTCCCTTCGAGCAAGAATCCCTCGGACGGCCTACACGAAAAACATGGCCGTTCTACGGATAAGCAGCATGCTGACGACTAGGCATTTGTCTTCGACACTGGCTCGTGGGGATAGACTTCGCTCAGGAACGGGAACGGGTCAGTTCTCGGGAACGGGAACGGGTTCTTGATATTGACATATTGATCATGTTTCACCTGGCGTCAACCGGCGAATTCATGCGGAGAACACGTTGCCAATTCTTCCGGTTTTTGAAATGAATCACCCGTGTTGAACAGTCATGCCGGAGGTAACCAATGCGTCTGCGCGAAAAAGCCTACCGCCGCCAGCGGCGGGGCGGGCCTGATCGCTGATGATGTCCCGGCTTCCCCGGACGATGGGGCGAAGACGGATGGGCGGGCGGATGCGGCCGGCCCTGATTCTGTCCCTGCGGGAAACGACGTTCGACTTCGGCCGGCGGTCCCGGCGGCGCCGCGGCCGAGTAGTTGAAACCCTCCGCCCGCTTGCGGACAATGCCGCGACCGATAAACCGCTCCAGCGCGCGCAATTCGTCCCGGTCCTCCGGCGTCACAAAGCTGATCGCGTCGCCCACCGCGTGCGCCCGGCCGGTGCGCCCGATGCGATGGACATAATCCTCCGAATGCATCGGAAAATCATAGTTCACCACATGCGAAATACCGTCCACGTCAATGCCGCGCGCCGCGATGTCCGTCGCCACCAGCACGCGCACCGCGCCGGATTTGAAATCTTTCAGCGCCTTCAGCCGCTGGTTCTGCGACCGGTTCGAATGCAGCGCCGCCGTCTTGATGCCCTTGCTTTCGAGGTTGCGGGCAATGCGATCGGCGCTGTGCTTCATGCGCGAGAAGACGAGCACCATGTCCATTTGCGGATCGCGCAGCAGATGCAGCAGCAACGCCGGCTTCAAATGTTTGGGCACTTCATAGATGAGTTGCGTGACCGTCTCGGCGGGGTTCGAGCGGCGGCCGATCTGGATCATTTTCGGCGAGCGCTGAAATTCATGCGTGAGCACTTCGATCTCGCGTGAGAGTGTGGCGGAGAACATCAGCGTCTGCCGTTGCTTCGGCAATTGTTGCACGATGCGCCGGATGTCCGGCAGAAAACCCATGTCGAGCATCCGGTCGGCTTCGTCGAGCACGAGGAATTGCAATCCCGAAAAATCGGCGCAGCGCCGGCCCATCAGGTCCAGCAACCGTCCCGGGCAGGCGATGACGATGTCCGTCGCGGCCCGCAGCGCGCGGATTTGCGGCTGTTCGCCCACGCCGCCGAAGACCGTGGCGACGCTTAACGGAAGATGCTTCGCGTAAGCCCGCACGTTTTCCTCGATCTGCAGGACGAGTTCCCGCGTCGGCGCGATCACCAGCACCCGTGTGCCGCGGCGCTGTCCCGGAGCGGGTGGTGCCGCGAGCCGGGTGAGAATGGGCAGGGTGAACGCCGCTGTTTTCCCCGTGCCGGTCTGTGCGATGCCGATAAGGTCGTGCCCGGCGAGCAGCGGCGGGATGACGGCGGTTTGGATCGGGGTGGGTTCGGTGTAGCCGGCGTCCTGCACGGCGTGCAAAATTTTGGCGTCAAGGCCAAGGTTGCGAAAGGGCATGGTGTGAAAAGTGTGGGATTGGGACGGGATTTGACACGCCCTGATGCGGGCGGTTGCAGACGAAGGTCACGCGAAAAAGTTTCCTACTTCAGCCGCCAGGTGATGCGCGCCTTGTCCAAATCGTAGGGCGACATCTCCATCTTCACGCGGTCGCCGACGGTCAGGCGCACCCAGCGTTTGCGCATCTTGCCGCAAATCGTGGCGAGCACGAGGTGTTTGTTGGCCAGTTCAACCCGGAACATCGTGCCGGGCAGCACGGTGGTGACACAACCTTCCACTTCAATGTGTTCTTCTTTCATGGCTGACAAATCGGCAATGGGAACGAAATCAAAAAAAGACGGGGTCCGGCTCACCCGAACCCCGCCACGAAAATCTTGCGGTGATCAGTAGCGACCACGACCGCCGCCGCCGCCGCCGCCGTATTCACGACGACCGCCGCCGCCGCCGGCCGGACGCTCTTCGCGCGGCTTGGCCACGTTGACCGTGAGGGCGCGACCGCCCAGTTGCGAGCCGTTGAGCGCCGCAATGGCCTTCTGCGCCTCCTCGGGGGAGCTCATGGTGACGAAACCAAAACCCCGGGGACGGCCGGTGGTCCGGTCCATCATCAGGTTGGTTTCCGTGACCGTGCCGTGCGCGGCAAACGCGTCCTGCAGGTCTTTTTCAGTGATGTCAAAGGAAAGATTCCCGACAAATAATTTATCGCTCATGTGATGTTTTACTGTCCGACAAACCGGTACTTTCCACAGACTGTTCCCGAACGCCGGGTTTAAAATCATCACTGAACCAAGTTCACTTGAAGATTCACCATGCCTTGAAAGGGACAAGCTATCTAACAGACCCGCGCAGCATGGCCAAGTTCGGTCGCAATAGCCACAACTATCGGCAACTATCTTTTTGACCCAACCACCGCGCCGCCAGCACCCGCACCGGTTCGTATTTCATCGCCATTCCGCTTGCGTTCGTGAGTCCGTGGATTGCGAACGGCCTGTATGTGTTCGTCGCCCTCCGGTGGCTTGTTCCATGCCGCACTTGAGGGCTTCTTCTTCAGCGATGCCCGGTTCGGTGGCGTATTTGCGGACGTCTTCGGTGAACTTCATCGAGCATTCGCCTTCGCCCAGGCTTCGGCGGACAAGGAAGTGCGGTTCGGAGCTTGTCGGGAAGCGCGACGGGGAAAGGTTTTCGCCAGCCGGACAAGTTGTCCGACCTTGCGAATCTTTTCTTCAAATGGCTCGCGCGCGAGTTTTTGCCGCATCTCCGGTTTCATAGAGCAAGAAATGAAGCGGGTTCTTCGTCGCGAATGGCCTCCGTCTTTGCGCTTGTCAGTTGAACGGCTCAACCGACAGAATGCGCGGCCACCTCAAATATTTTCAAACCGATATTGTGAAATTGCCACGTCTTCTTCCCGGTTCAGCCTGGCTATGCCTGATTCTCACCGCTTCTGCCGCGTCAACCGATTCATTGGAAACCGGATTCCTCAACCCGCCGGATTCTGCCAGGCCGCAAACTTGGTGGCATTGGATGAATGGCAACATCACCAAGGAAGGCATCACCGCCGACCTCG
>DAIRTX010000083.1:0-16030 GCA_036803685.1 Verrucomicrobiota bacterium
CCACCATGCGTTTGGCGATGAGCGGCCGGGCGATGCTGGTGCCGAGGAAATACTGGCCTTCATAGACCGCGCCAGCCTGGATGATGGGGTAGATGAAGTCGCGCGCGAATTCCTCCTGCAAATCGTCAATGTAGATTTTGGACGCGCCGGTTTTTCTGGCCTTGGCTTCGAGGCCGTGCAATTCCTCCTCCTGGCCGATGTTGGCGCAGAAGGCGATCATCTCGGCGTCGTAGGTTTCCTTGATCCACGAAAGCAGCACCGACGTGTCGAGGCCGCCCGAATAGGCTAAAACAATTTTCATTGCGGGGAATTTAACCGCCCGGAGGCCAATCACGCAAAGAGGAAATGCAAGGTGTTGGAAACCGCGAAACACCCGAATCACGCGAAAGCCGAGGAGCGCCGATCTCCGAATCGGCGGGTTTCGATTCGTTGCCACCATCACGCCGAATCGGAGTTCGGCGCCCCATTCCGGCGAAAAAGAAAATGAATCATTCCCAGCCGTGCAGGGAATCGTATCGGAAGGTCATCTCTCCCGCGTCGTAACCTTTGTACCATTTTGAATGGCCGTCGGCGAAGAGAACGTTCTGGCCCTGGGAATGAATCTGCCACAGTTCAAAAGGAGAGCCATTGGTCGCGCCGCCGACACAATTCTGCGTGTAATCGTCCTTGTCTGAGTCCAACGGGTCAAACATTCCGCCGCCGCTCAAACCGGGTATGCCGCCGGTGTCGCCGCCCAAAACATAAGCCGCGGGCAGGGTGATGGCCGTGCCTTTGACCGGAGCAAAATTGGTGACCGCCACATAGACCGCACGGTCGCCGTTGAAATAGTTGAAAGGCCCCTGTTCCGCCGGCGGCAATTGCACGTTTCCGGGACAATTGTAGGCGTTCGTGCTGCCGACATAGGAAAAAATCTGCTCCATCCAACTGGCTTTCCCAGTCGTGGGATCTGTCGCGCCCCAATAAATTTTGTTTCCGGATTCGGGATAAAGCTCATTGTTGTCATCCGCGAACATCCTCATGCCGAGGCCGATCTGGTGCAGGTTGGAATTGCAACTGATGGTCCAGGCCTTCTGTTTGGCCTTGCTGAGTGCCGGCAGCAACAACGCCGCCAGGATCGCGATGATGGCGATGACCACCAGCAGTTCGATCAAAGTGAACGCGCGCCGGCGCATTTTTTTGTCCGGACCAACACCCATAATCAATCGTTGGACAGTGTGAAGGGAAAAAAGTTTCATTTTTCCGAATCGGAGCGCCGATCCCTGCCGCGCCGAAGCTTCCGAGCGAAGGCTGGTCTAAATCGGCAGGTGCGTTGCCGGTCCATGCCGAATCGGAGTTCGGCGCTCCAATCCGGCGCCTTTGCCCTGGGTTGTCGGACTACTATTTTGCCGACGTTCGTTGTTGCATCCACTCCCAATCCTGCCGGTCCAGGGGATCAGTGATGGCGGCTCCCCCACTGGCCTTCTCAGCCCGGTTCAGCCACCGGTGGGTTTCGGAATGGCCGTCGGCAAAAGCAAAGCCGCAGCCGCCATCGTGGTAGGTCCCGGGCGCGTCAAACCATTGTGGGGATTCCATGCCAAAGGCAAAAGTCGCGTCATTGAGGCCTTTGGCGTCTTCGTCCACCAACACCCAGAGCCCGGAAGGTCCCGGGGCGTGAATATCGGATGCCTTGCCAAACGTGTGCCAAGGTGAATCCCGACGATGCGTGGACTGGTTGTTCAGCCACGGGCAGTTGACCGACAGGTTCGGAATCCCGCTGTGGGTGGCTCCCGGCCCCGGGCCGGTGGCATCAAACCCGGGATCAATGGTGCCCACCGCTTGACTCATCGAAAAGGTCCTGGCTGCGGGGACGATCTGGCCGTTGAAAGCCGGTTTGGTTCCCTGATACGGGCCTTGGCGCCGGTCCGCCGGGCAGCGGAACACATCCACCTTCCCGCCAAGATAACCGATGAGCAACGAACGGGCCGGGTCCTCGAGCACATCGGGGTTGAATTCCTGCGGACCGTTGATGCCCGCCGAACCGCCGCACCAGTTGTAACCCGCATCCGTGTTGCCATCGTCGGGATTGGGCGGAAAAAATTCGTTGTTCTCACTCGTGTAAAGGAGCATCGCTGTCATCATCTGCTTGCCTTGGTTCACGCAAGCAATCCCTTGCGCCCGGCCTTTGGCCTTGCCGAGCACCGGCAGCAGCATCGCCGCCAGGATGGCGATGATGGTTATCACCACCAGCAGTTCGATCAATGTGAATCCGGCGCGACGGGATTTATTTTGTCGCATAAAAATTTTCCGGTGGTGAATGATCGGGATGCTGAATCGCTTGAAGACTGATTGGATGCGCGGCCAGCATGATTTTCAGTTACGGTGGCGGCGGGGTCGGCATGGTGCCAGTGCAGTCTGCCGAAGTCCGTTCCCGCATCCATAGCCAGTCCTGGTAGTCCGCCAAACTATCAACTGCAACTCCATTGCTGCCCTTTTCACTGCGGCTCACCCACCGGTGGGTTTCGGAATGTCCGTCTGCAAAGGCAAAGCCACAACCTCCGTTGTGAGCTGCGCCGGGAGCGTCATACCATATTGGTTGCTCCATTCCAAAACATAAAGCTGCGTCATTGAGGCTTTGGACGTCTTCGTCCACCAGCACCCAGAGCAGGGATGGTCCGGGAGCACCGGTGTCGGTGGCTTTGCCGAAGGTGCGCCACGGCGAGTTCCGACGATGAGTGTACTGGTTGTTCAGCCACGAGCCGTTGACCGACAGGTTCGGAATCCCGCTGTGGATGGTTCCCACCCCCGGGCCGTCGGCATCATAACCGGGGTCAATGGTGCCCACCGCATTATTCATCGAAAAAGTTCTTGCGGCGGGGACAATCTGGCCAATGAGTGACGGGTTTGTTCCCTGATATAATCCCATGCGAGTATCCGACGGACATTTGAATATGGAGATATTTCCACCAAGATAACCTATCAACAACGAATGCGTCGGGTCTTTGAGCAGGTCGGGATTGAATTCGGCCGCGCCACCGATTCCCCCCTGTCCGGCGCACCAATTGTAACCGGGATCAGTGGTCCCGCCGTCGGGGTTGGGCGGGAAAAATTCGTTGTTCTCACTCGTGTAAAGGATCATGGCGCTCATCGTTTGTTTGCCATTGTTCAGGCAGGCGATGCCTTGCGCCCTTCCCTTGGCTTTGGACAAGACCGGCAGCAGCATTGCGGCCAGGATCGCAATAATGGCAATGACCACCAGCAGTTCAATGAGGGTGAAGGCACGCCGCCTGGGTGCCAGGTCAACGGACACCCGAGCATTCAAACGGTCTGTTTCGTTCATTGTCATTTGTTTGATGTCAACGGACCTTTTCCACGACCAGCATCTGCACGGACTCGTTGCCGGGCTCCAGTTTAAGCCCCAGGTCGTCAAGAATTTTTTCCGTGGTTTTTTGATCCGGCCCGCCGGGTCCGCGCCAGCCCATTTCGACTGAAAAATCGTAAAAGTTTGTCAGCCCCGTCCGGTCCAGCACCGGCTGCTTGAGGGTGTATTCCATGAATCCCATGACCGATTCAAGCCGCATGTGGGTGAATTTGTATTTCCCATTTTTGAAGGAAACATTTCCGTTCCCCGCAGTACTCACTTTGAGGCCGGGCGGATCCGGCGTCCGGGTTTCGAGCAGGAGCACGTCGGTATCGCGCGTTTCCCAATGCGCGGTATAGCCGAGTTTTTTCCGGATGGCCGCCTTGAAGCGTTCCTGGGATGGATCCGGCACGGTGACCAAAAAATCAAAATTGCCCTTCGGTTTGGTCGGCGGCGGAACAATTCGCGACGGGTTGCATTGATAGGCCATCGCAATGACCCGTTCCAACGGCACGTTGCGACCCATCTGCCGCACGACGTATTGTCCGGATGGGGAGCGGGTGGACGACGAAAAACTTGTGCCGTTCGCAGGAAAGGAGAAATGCGTCGGGCGAACCACCAGCAGATTGCCCGGCACTTCCTGAAATCGCCGGTAATCCGCCTTGAAATATTCATCCTTGATGGAAGGGAAAAGGCACCATTTGACGATCACCGCCATTGCGACCACCATCAAAACTGTCACGCTGGCCGCCACGATCTTCGTTTTTGTCCACGCCATAATTTTCAAGGCTCCCGGAAACGAGCAGCTAATGGGTCAGTTGTCTATTAATGACGCGCTTATGAATACAATTTGTCCAGCGCTAATATGCTTTTTTGGCCTGGCAATCCGACCAAGGTGACGGCGCGCCGGGTTCACTCTCTTATAGACAACGTCGTTGAAGATTCGTTTCACGGTTTTTATCAGCCAATGCCCGTCAATCCCCCGGATTTCAAATCCCATTCAGCGTTTATCAGCGAAGACCAGCGGTTAATCTTTCTTTCGCCGTGCCGCGAGGCCGAGCGGCTCGATGTGCACGAGCACGTCGCTGACGGCAGGGATGGCGTCGCGGATTTTGTCCTTCACGTCGTGGGCGATTTTATGCGAGCGCAGGACGGTCATCTGCGGGTCCACTTCCACGTGCATGTCCACGAAATATTGATAGCCCACCTTGCGAACGATGCATTTTTCCACGCTGTCCACGCCGGGCGTGGCGGTCGCAATCCGGCGGATCTGGTCAATCACTTCCGGGCCGGGCGCGGTGTCCATGAGCTCGCTGAGTGCCGGACGGAGCAGATGCCAGCCGTTCCAGGCGATGACCCCCGCCGCCGCAATCGCCGCCACATCGTCGGCGGCTTCAAAACCCTTGCCACCGATGAGCGACACGCTGATGCCGATGCCGGCGGCCACGGACGTGATGGCGTCGCTGCGATGATGCCAGGCATCGGTTTTGACGGCCGAACTGTCCACGGCCCTGCCTTCGCGCGAGACGAATCGGAACAGGCCTTCTTTCACGACCACCACCACGACCAGCACGATGAGCGTAAACGGCGCCGGCGACAGGTGCGGTTCCATGATTTCGCCGAACGCCGTGAGCGTGATCCATAGCGCCGCACCCAACAACATCGCGGCGACTATGGCGGAGGCAATGGGTTCGGCCTTGCCGTGGCCGTAAGGATGGTCTTCGTCCGCTGGCGCCGCGGCCACAACGAGTCCGCGCCACACGATGAGCGAACTGAAAATGTCGGCGAAGGATTCAACCGCATCGGCGACGAGCGCGTGCGAATGGCCGGCAATGCCCGCGGCGAGTTTCGTGCCCGACAACACAATGTTGACGGCCATTCCCACAAAGGTGGCCCGCAAGCCGCGTTGGAGGCGATTCAGTGGCACAAGTGGATTTAAGCACGGACCGGGCCGGTTCGCCAAGCTCGGAGCAATGGGGCAAAACGTGCTGCCAGCGTCCCGCTGGCAGATCAAATTGAAATCAGTTCCGCCGACAAGATGCCGGCAGCACGTCAAATCATGTGGCAGAACATCGCGTCGCGGAGCTTCGGCTCGAACCAGGTGCTCTTGGGCGGCATGATGCCACCGGCGTCCGCAATGGCCATCAAATCCTCAATACTCGTCGGGAACATCGAGAACGCGCAGGCGTATTCACCGCTGTTCACCAGCTTTTCCAATTCCGCCGTGCCGCGAATGCCGCCGACGAAGTTGATGCGCTTGCTCGTGCGCGGGTCGTCAATGCGGAACACCTGGGCCAGGACGTGTTCTTGCAGCAGCGACACATCAAGCGAATCAATCAGGTCGCTTGTGGTGGCGAGCTTGTAGCGAAAAGCCAGGGTGTGCCATTTGCCTTGCAAATAAAGGCCAAGCTCGTGTTTGCACGCAGGCTGGGCCGTGCCGTTCGGGCCAATGGCAAAAACAGCGCCGAGAATTTCCAATAATTGCTCCGGTGTCCAGTTGTTCAAATCTTTCAGCACGCGGTTGTAGGGCAGGATTTGCATCTGGTGGTGCGGAAAAATCACGGCGAGAAATTGTCCGCTGTGGCCCGTGCCCTGGCGCGATCGAAAAACCCGCGCCGCCGCCGCGCTGCGATGATGGCCATCGGCAATGTAGAGAAACGGGATGGTTGAGAATTGCGTCTCGATGAATTTGATCCCGTCCTCATCGGCGATCACCCAGGCCGTGTGCCGCACGCCATCCTTGGCAGTGAAATCCACGTCCGGTTTTTGGGAAATTTTCTTCGCGACAAATTTGTCGAGTTCAGCGTTGGCGCGGTAGGTCAAAAAAACCGGGCCGGTTTGCGAGTTCAGGGCTTCGATGTGCCGGACACGGTCGTCTTCCTTGTCCGGTCGCGTCAGCTCGTGCTTTTTGATGACCCCGCGCAAGTATTCCTCGCAACTCGCCGCGGCGACGAGGCCAACTTGCGAATGTTTACCCATGATCTGCCGGTAAAGATAAAAGCACGGTTGCGAATCCTGCTTCAGCGCGCCGTCACGGATGAGCTTTTGAAAATTTTCCCTGCCCTTCGCATAGACTTCCGGCGCATAAACGTCGGTTGCTGGCGGCAAATCAATTTCCGGTTTGCTGACGTGCAAAAAACTGAGCGGGTTGCCGGCGGCGATTTCACGCGCTTCGTCCGACGACATCACATCGTAGGGCAATTCGCAAATGCGCGCGGCAAGTTTAGGTTCCGGTCGCAGCGCGGCGAAAGGTTTGACCGTGGCCATAAAGCAGCGCGAAGATACGAACAGCGCAGGCCGAAGGCACGCAGAATTTCGCCGAAATAGCACTTGTCAAAACTCTTTAGAAATGTCCCCTGGTTAACTCACGAGAGAATGTCCCCCTGAGGCCGGGGGGTTGGGGTGGCAATCCCGGCCTCAGGGGGACATTCTCATGGAGTCGAGACAGCCCGGCCAGTTCTCTCCTTGTTCATGCGGGTTGTTCTGCTATCCTGAGCGACCTTTGTGGATATCGCCAAAGAAATTCAGAAGCGGCGCACGTTCGCCATCATCTCGCATCCGGACGCAGGCAAGACCACGTTGACGGAAAAGCTGCTGCTTTACGGCGGCGCGGTGCAGCTCGCCGGCTCGGTCACCGCGCGCAAAAACCAGCGCGCCACCACGTCCGATTGGATGGAGCTGGAAAAGAAGCGCGGTATTTCAATCAGCTCGACCGTGTTGCAGTTCGATTACAACGGCTACCGTCTCAACCTGCTCGACACGCCGGGCCACAAGGATTTTTCCGAGGACACCTATCGCGTGCTCACCGCCGTGGATTCGGTGGTGATGGTGATTGATTCGGCCAAGGGCATCGAGCCGCAGACGCGCAAGCTCTTCGAGGTCTGCCGCCAGCGCGGCGTGCCGATCTTCACGTTCATGAACAAGTGCGACCGGCCCATGAAAGACCCGCTCGCGCTGCTGGATGAACTGGAGCGCGTGCTCGGCATCGGCGCGTTCCCGGTGAACTGGCCCATCGGCAACGGCTTCGAGTTTCAGGGCGTCTATGACCGGCAGACGAAGCTGATGCATCTTTTCGAACGCACCGTGGGCGGCCAATACCGCGCGCCAGTGCAGGTCGGTGGACTGGACGATCCGGCGATTCGCGGTCAACTCGACGACGCGACGTTTCACAAAACGGTTGAAGAACTCGAAATGCTCGAACACGCCGGGCACGACTGGGATGACGCCGCCGTGCTCGCGGACAAAACCACGCCGGTGTTCTTCGGCAGCGCGATCAACAATTTCGGCGTGCAACTGCTGCTCGATGGGTTTCTGAAACACGCGCCCGGTCCGAAGGGGCGGTTTGGAGTTCCGCCTTCAGGCAACGGAGCGCGGCTGTCCTCAGCCGCAGCGGCCACGAATGTCGAACGTGCTGCGGGTGGGGACACCCGCGCTCCAACAACACCGTCCCGCGATGGGCGGGACGGGACTCCAAACTTCATCACGCCGGAGCACCCTGCTTTCTCCGGTTTCATCTTCAAAATCCAGGCGAACATGGACCCGAAACACCGCGACCGCATCGCGTTCATCCGCGTTTGCTCCGGCAAATTCGAGCGCGGCATGACAGTGCATCACTCGCGTTCCGCGAAGAAGGTGCGCCTCTCCAGTTCGCACAAACTGTTCGGCAACGAACGCGAGACGGTGGACGAGGCGTATCCCGGCGACGTCATCGGCCTCGTCGGCCACGACAGTTTCGGCATCGGCGACACGCTCACGACTGATCCCGGCATCACCTACAAGGAAATCCCGCGCTTCACGCCGGAAGCCTTCAGCTATCTGCACAATCCCAACACGGCGAAGTTCAAACAATTCCGCCAGGGTCTCGAACAACTGTTGCAGGAAGGCGTCATCCAGGCGCTTTACCTGCGCAACTCATCGGTGAAAACACCGTTGCTCGCGGCGGTCGGTCCGCTGCAATTCGAGGTCGTGCAATTCCGTCTCGAAAGCGAATACGGCGCGGCCTCGCGCCTCGAATCCGCGCCGTGGACGGTCGTCCGCTGGCTGCCGCAGGACATGAAGGAAGACGAACTCGACGCGCTCTCGCTGCCGACGGGCGCGCGTATCGCCTACGACGTGGGCAAAAATTCCGTCGTGCTGTTCCCCAACGAATGGTCGGCTGAATATTTCACCAAAACCAACGAGCGGGTGCCGCTGTCCGCATTGCCCGTCCAGACGGCGCGGGTATAGGGTTTCATACCTCCAGTCTGTTTCGATGTTATCTGAACCGCCTGCCATCGGTTCGGGCTTGTGTTCCGGGGTTGGTGATTGGAAGATTCATCTCCGAACCAGTCTGTAGAAACATCAACAACAGTTTTTAATTATGGAACCGAAAGCACTTACTGTCCTGATCCAGACAATCATCGCGGCGGTGGAGAAACGAATCCCGAAATATCTGGCGATTGAGGCGGACCAAAAAAACAACGACGGCAACTGCGCCCTTTGCATCCTGGATGAAGCCGGGGGAGTCCACGGAAAAATGTTCGGCACCGACAAAATCCGGCAGCGACAGTGCTTCCGCATCGCCTGGATCAAGGCGAGCCAAGTCTGGATCACCGGTTATAAGACGGGCGAGTATGAAACACTGGTGTTTGCGGGCAAAGTTGACGAGAAACGGTACGGCATCATCCGGCCGGACTTCATCGGTTGGAAAGGCGGCCAACCAATTGCCGTAGACGGTCAAACAAAGTTGTCCGTCGGTTTCAGTGGTTTTCGCGGCACCAGCGACCTGGAGATAGTCCAAAAGGCCGTTGCCGACGTGACGGGCCGGAAGTGAAATCCAGCCGTACCATCGAAGCCGATCGATCGAGATTGATTGCGCGCGAACCTCACACCGGTCTTTCCCGGCTTGTTCCTGTCTGATTCTCTGCTATCGTCAACGCTCCTGTGAAGACGATTTTGCCTTCTTTCGCCTGTGCTACGCTTCGATGCGGCAGACTGCGTGTTTTCGCGGCTTGATCTAAAATGTCCACCATTCTCACTGCCACTGAACTGACCGTGCGCTACGGCGAGCACGCGGTGCTCGACCGCGCGACGCTCGCCATTGATGAGGGCGACCGCATCGGACTGGTCGGGCGCAACGGCTGCGGCAAGACGACGTTCGTCCGCATCCTCGCCGGGCTGCAATCGCCGGACAGCGGCGACGTCACGCGGCGGCGCGAACTCGTCGTCAGCTACCTGCCGCAGGACTTCATGCTCGATGCGGCGAAGAATGTTCTTGAAAACATCCGCGACGGTGCGAAGCCGGTGCTCGATTTGATTGCGGAGTTTGAATCGCTGCCCGCCGAATCGAAGCGGCATGAGCACCTGGAGCATCGTATCGCCGCGCTGGAAGGCTGGACGCTGGACCGGCGCATCGAGACCGCGATGTCGCACCTGAATTGTCCCGCCGGCGACCGGCGCATGGACACGCTTTCCGGCGGCGAGAAGCGGCGCGTGGCGATGTGCCGCGCGATCGTTTCGCGGCCCGACCTCCTGATCCTTGACGAGCCGACCAACCATCTCGACCCGGAATCCATCGAGTGGGTCGCGGAGTTTCTCGACGAGTTCAAGGGCACGTTTCTCGTCGTCACGCACGACCGCTACTTTCTCGACCGCGTGGCGAAGCGCATGGTGGAACTTTCCGATGGCCGCTTCTTCTGGCACGACGGCAACTACACCGATTACCTGCTGGACAAGGCCGAACGCCAGGCCGCCGACGCCACCATCGAGCACAAACGCCAGATGTTTCTGAAAAAGGAACTGGCCTGGGTTCGGCAAGGCCCGCGCGCGCAGCGCAGCAAACAGAAGAACCGCTTTGAGCGTTACTACGAAACCGCCGCGCAGGACGGGCCGGTGATTGAAGAGGAAGTCGAGCTTTGCATCCCGCCGCCGCCGCAACTGGGCAACCGCGTTGTCGAGTTGAGCCATCTCGGCATGGACCTCGGCGGGCGCACGTTGTTTCGCGGATTCAATTTCACGTTCGAGAACGGCCAGCGCATCGGTGTTGCCGGAAGAAACGGCCTCGGCAAGACCACGTTGCTCAAAATCATCATCGGCCAGCTGGCGCCCACGGAGGGGACGGTGAAGACCGGCCAGCTCACGAAGTTCAACTACGTGGACCAGGGCCGGATTCAATTGCGCGAGGAACGCACCGCGCTGGAGGAGGTCAGCGACGGCACGGAGTTCGTCATTTTCGGCGACGGCAAAATTTCGGTGCGCTCCTATCTCAAGCGGTTTCTGTTCGCCGACGACCGCATCACGACGCAGGTGAAATATCTGAGCGGCGGCGAGCGCAGCCGGCTGTTGCTCGCGCGCATCCTGAAAAACGGCGGCAACTTTCTGATTCTCGACGAACCGACGAACGATCTCGACCTGCCGACGTTGCGCGTGCTGGAGGAGGCGTTGATCGCGTTCCCCGGTGTTGTGCTCGTGGTGAGCCACGACCGCTATTTTCTCAACCGCGTTTGTACCGACGTGCTGGCGTTCGAGGGCGACGAGCGCATCGCGCACAGCGTGGGCGACTACGATTATTACCTGGAAAAGAAACAGCGCGCGTCCGTAGCCGCGTCTCGTGAGAGCGCGGCCATCTTGTCCGTAAACAAGTCAGCGGCGCTCTCACGAGATGCGGCTACGAAGGCGACGAAGGCACCAAAACCGGCCAAGCCGCGCAAACTTTCGTTCAAGGAGGTGCGCGAGCTGGAAGGGATGGAGGCGCAAATCCACGCGGCGGACGCGGAAATCGTCCGCATTGAAGGCCTGTTCGCCTCGCCGGATTTTCACCGCACGCACGCAACGCAAACCAGCCAGCTCAACGCCGACCTCGCTGCCGCGAAGGAAAATCTCGCCCGGCTTTACGCAAGGTGGGAGGAGTTGGAGGCGATCAAGACAGCCAGTGAAAAGTGAGGCGGCGATGGTAGGGCGGGCAGTCCTCTGCCCGCCGCCTACTGACATGGCTACGACGGCGCGCACGGAGTGACGCGCCCTACCTTGCGCAATCGAGTTTCCGTTTCTCTCATCTGCCTTTTCAACACTGCTCCTCCTGCGTAAAGTTGGTGTCCTGTGCCAGCCACGCTATATGATCTGATTCCGCGGGACGTGAAACCCGGCAATGATGTCTTGCTGGGGCGCTTTCTGGACTACGTGGAAGGGCGGCAGCTGCAACTTTATCCCGCCCAAGAATCGGCCATTCTGGAATTATTCGAAGAGAAGAATGTCATCCTGAACACGCCGACCGGTTCCGGTAAATCGCTCGTGGCCACGGCGCTGCACTTCCAGGCCATCGCCCAGGGACGCCGCTCCATTTACACCTGCCCGATCAAGGCACTCGTGAATGAAAAGTTCATGGCCCTCTGCCGCGAGTTCGGCCCCGACAACGTCGGCCTCAGCACCGGCGATGCGTCGGTCAATCGTGACGCGCCCATCCTTTGCTGCACCGCCGAAATCCTCGCCAACATCGCGCTGCGCGAAGGCGCGCAGGCCAACGTGCAGGAGGTCGTCATGGACGAATTCCATTATTACGCCGATCGTGAACGTGGCGTGGCGTGGCAGGTTCCACTGTTGATGCTGCCACAGGCGCGGTTTCTCCTGATGTCCGCGACGCTGGGCGACACGACGTTTTTCGAGGAGGAACTCACGCGGCTTAACGGACGGCCAACGGTTGGCATTTCGTCCACGGACCGGCCGGTTCCGCTGGAACATGCGTATTCGGAGTTGCCGCTGGCCAAGACGCTGGAAAGCCTCGCCGCCGAGGGCAAGGCGCCGGTGTATGTGGTCCATTTCACGCAACTGGAGGCCGCGCAGAGTGCGCAGGATTTCACGAGCATCAACGTCTGCACCCGCGAGGAGAAAGCCGCGCTGGCCGGCGCACTCGAAGGATTCAAGTTCAGCAGCCCGTACGGTCCCGACATCAAAAAGTGGCTGCGGCACGGCATCGGTTTGCATCACGCCGGGTTGCTGCCGAAGTATCGCGTGCTGATCGAGCAGCTCGCGCAGAAGGGGTTGCTGAAAATCATCTGCGGCACGGACACGCTCGGGGTGGGCATCAACGTGCCGATCCGCACCGTGCTGTTCACGCGACTGTGCAAGTACGACGGACAAAAGACCGGCATCCTGAGTGCGCGCGACTTTCACCAGATTGCCGGCCGGGCCGGGCGCAAGGGCTTCGATGATCGCGGCTGGGTGGTGGCGCAGGCGCCGGAGCATGTGATCGAAAACCTGAAGCTCGCCGAAAAATCCGCGCGGGGCGGGAAGAAAACCGTGAAGCGTCAGCCGCCGGAAAAGAATTTTGTCAACTGGGACAAGAACACCTTCACGCGTTTGATTGCCGCGCCGCCGGAGCGCCTCACCTCGCGTTTCCAGGTGACGCACGGGATGTTGCTGAATGTGCTGAGCCGCAAAGGCGACGGGTGCCGGGCGATGCAGCAGCTCATTGCCCACTGTCACGAATCGCCACGGCAGAAGCAGGCGCACATCAAACGCGCCTGGCAATTGTTCCGCTCGCTGCTGGACCGGAAGATCGTGGAGTTCATTGCCCCCGGTGCGCGGCTGTCCCCAGCCGCAGCAGCTTCGAATGCCAACCCGTCTCCGGTTTCGGAAGGCGGAGTACGGACTGAAAGTCAAAGTGTGGTCCGCCCTCACCCTGACCCTCTCCCCCAGGAGAGGGAACAGCAAAGTGACGCTGCCGAATTGTCCGAGACGTCAGAACTTGCCTCAGCGCGGAAACAGATTCTCCCTCTCCCCGGGAGAGAGGGCCGGGGTGAGGGCGGGCGTAAACTTCGCGTGAACATCGAGTTGCAGGAGGATTTCTCGATGGACCAGGCGCTGTCGTTGTATCTGCTCGACACGATTCCGCTGGTGGATTCGCAGCAACCAGATTATGCGCTCATCCTGCTGACCCTCGTGGAATCCATCCTGGAAGATCCCGACATCATTCTGCGCAAACAACTCGACCAGGTGAAGGACCGGAAGATGGCGGAAATGAAAATGGAAGGACTCGACTACGACCAGCGGATGGAAGAACTGGAAAAGCTCGAATACCCGAAGCCGAACCGGGAATTTGTCTATTCAACGTTCAACGCCTTTGCTGATCGGCATCCGTGGGTGGGTCAGGAAAACATCCGTCCGAAATCCATCGCGCGGGAAATGTTCGAATCGTTCCGCTCGTTTTCCGATTACATCCGGGACTACGAGTTGCAGCGCGCCGAAGGGGTTCTGCTCCGGCACTTGAACCGGGTTTACAAGGTCCTCACCCAGAATGTTCCCGATGCCGCCAAGAACGACCAGATCCGCGAGATGGAACTTTACCTGGGCTCGATGATCCGGCAGGTGGACTCGAGCCTGCTTGATGAATGGGAGAAAATGCGCGACCCGAATTTCCAGCGCGCTGAAACGAAAGAGGTGCGTCCACCCGGCGCGGAAGAAGCCGCCTCGGACATCACACGCGACACCAAGGCCTTCACGGCGGCGATTCGAAATCACATTTTTGTTTTTCTGCGCGGGTTGGTGATTGCCGATTACGAAGCGGCGCTGGGATCGCTTTCGGAGGGGCGAGTTCCACGAGCCCCTGAAACAGATTCCGTCACTCAAAGTCAGGGACTCGCGGAGTTCGTCCCTCCGATGGATGCTGGTAGGGCTGATCCCGCTTTGCGGGACCAGGACGCGCAGCAGCACGTCCCTACCGATGCCGAGGGCCAGCCTTGGACGGCTGATCGTTTGCGCGCGGTGGTGGAAGCTTACGAACTCGAACATGAGCGCATTTGCCTCGACCCGAACGCGCGGAATGCGCGGCACACTTACGTGACTCCGTCCGACGACCAGAAAAGCTGGCGAGTTCAACAGATGCTGGTTGACCCGGAGGAAGACAACGACTGGGTGGCGGAATTCGAAGTGGACCTGGCCCAGTCCCGCGCCCTGGGCGAGCCGTTCCTTCGGCTGCGGCGAATCGGCAGTCTGGTTTGAGTCGAAGCGAACCTGGTTGACGGGAGTCACGAAGCCAGGCCTTGCGCGCGTTGGGAGGAGTTGGAGGCAATCAGGGCTGCCGCTGAAAAAACACAAAATTAAAATCAGGTTCCTGCTCGTTGCAACAGGGAAAAAAGACACTGATGGAATCTGCGTCCGGACTGGTTTGTCTGGCCGCGGTCCGGCATCAGCAGTTTCTTTTCACCATCTTTTGAGTCGTTTGGTCAGGGAAAAACCGGCGGCATTCAAGCTAAAGTTCGCCGAAATAGTACTTGCAACCGAGCGATTGGCTGCTATCTTCCGCGCTCCTTAATTTTACGAAATTGTTATGGCTCGAATTTGTGAACTGACCGGCAAACGCCCGATGAAAGGCAGCATCATCTGGCGCAGTGGCAAGCCCAAGAAACAAGGCGGCATCGGCACGCACATCACCGCCATCACCAAGCGCCGGTTCTTCCCGAACTTGCAGCGCGTGAAAGCCCTTTTGCCCAGCGGCGAAGTGCGCTACATCCGCGTCGCCGCCAGCGCCCTCAAAAAAGGCCTCGTCACCAAGGCGCCCAAACGCACCTGGAAGAAGCCCGAAGCGGCCAAGGCCTGAACGCGGCGAAAATAGAGAATTGAAGATGGAGGATGGCGTGAAAGCGTCATCCTCTTTTGTTTCAATCCTCAATTCCCCATCTTTCATCCTCGTTTCGATTACTTGCCCTTGGACCACTTCATCGTTGCGCGTTTCATGTCGCGGTCGGACTCGCGTTTTTTCAAATCCTCGCGCTGGTCGAACTCCTGCTTGCCCTTGCCGACGCCGAGCGCGACCTTCACCTTCCCGTTCTTCCAGTAAAACGCCAGCGGCACCAGCGTGTGGCCCTTGACCGACGCGAGACCAAACAGCTTCCGGATTTCCGATTTGTGCAGGAGCAGTTTGCGCGGCGCCTTGGGCTGATGGTTCTGAAGATTGCCGTGCGAGTATTCGTCAATGTGCGCGTTGTAGAGCCAGACCTCGTCCTTTTCCACGCGCGCGAAGGCGTCGGCAATCTGTCCCTTGCCCGCGCGCAACGATTTGACCTCCGTGCCGTGCAAGACGATGCCCGCCTCGAACGTTTCGAGGATGTGATAATCGCGCCGGGCTTTGTGATTGGTCACGATGTCGGCCATGAAATCAATGTAGAATGAAAAAGGAAGAATGCAGAAACAAAACCGTCACTTCAAATTCAGAATGAAGAGGGAAAAAATCAACAAACCTGTGCAGAATGAATCATTTCTTCATTCTTCATTCTGCCTTCACCATTTGGAATTTCAGCGCTTCTTGCGCTTCTTGGGCTGCGGGCGGACCAGCTCGACCGGTTCGGGCATTTCCCAGCCGATTTTGTCCTCCAGTAATTCGCGCAGCGCGATGTCGGCTGCGCCCAGGTTCCCCACGTCGCTGATCAGCGGACGGCTCAGACCGCCGCCGCCGGAATTCAACTGGCGCACCCGGCGTGAAATGAGGTTCACCAGGATGTTCGGGTTGCCGACCTTTTCGGCGGCTCTTTTGCAAAGTTCAGCGTTCACAATTTGTTTTGATAAACAGAGCCGGGAATTTTAATCAAGCTGGGCGTGAATGCAATAAGAATAATCAGAGCATTATTCGCGCTGCGCGGGCGCAGCTTGAGACACTCCCACCAACGATGGCAGGGCAAACCTGCCGGTTTGCCCCAATCTCACCGCCAGCCAGCGCAGCGA
>DAIRTX010000084.1:0-15988 GCA_036803685.1 Verrucomicrobiota bacterium
GTTTCCTCTACACCCACTGGGACGACATCTGCGACATCATGGCCGCCTACGACGTCGCCTTCAGCATCGGCGACGGCCTGCGCCCCGGCTCGATTGCCGACGCCAATGACGAGGCGCAATTCGCCGAACTCAAAGTGCAGGGCGAACTCACCACGCGCGCCTGGGCCAAGGGCGTGCAAGTGATGAACGAAGGCCCGGGCCACGTGCCGTTGCACATGATCGAGGAAAACATGGCCAAGCAACTTGAGTGGTGTCACGAAGCGCCGTTCTACACGCTCGGCCCGCTCACCACCGACATCGCGCCCGGCTACGACCACATCACCAGCGGCATCGGCGCGGCGATGATCGGCTGGTATGGCTGCGCGATGCTCTGCTACGTCACGCCCAAGGAACATCTCGGCCTGCCCAACAAAAAAGATGTCAAGGATGGCGTGATTGCCTACAAGATTGCGGCGCACGCTGCGGACCTCGCCAAAGGCCATCCCGGCGCGCAATACCGCGACAACGCATTGAGCAAGGCGCGCTTCGAATTCCGCTGGGAAGATCAATTCAACCTCAGCCTCGACCCCGTGACCGCACGCGAGTTCCACGACGAAACGCTCCCGCAGGAAGGCGCCAAGACCGCGCACTTCTGCTCAATGTGTGGGCCACATTTTTGCTCCATGAAAATCACCGAGGACGTCCGCAAATACGCGGCGGAACTCCAGATTTCCGAGGAAGAAGCGTTGAAAAAAGGGATGGAAGAAAAGTCCAAAGAGTTTGCCGAGAAGGGAAACGAGATTTACGCAAAGGCGTGAATCTGTTATCGGTAGGTCATGCCGATTGACGAGCCATCCTCAAACATCCCGCTGGCCGATGTGCTGCGGGCGGCGAATGGTCTGGTCGCCGCGAAGTTGATTGAAGATTGGGCGCTCGGCGGCGCGCTGGCGGCGATTTACTACGTCGAGCCGTTCACCACTTACGACGCGGACATTTTTTTCATTCCCGCCGACAAGGGCTTGACCGCCGGCATCCCGGCCATCTATGCGCATCTGCAATCGCAAGGCTGGCAGGTCGAGCGCGAACATCTCGTAGTGCGCGGATTCCCCGTGCAATTCCTCGCCGCCAGCGGCTTGACCGAGGAAGCCGTGCGCGAAGCCGAGCGTATCGAATTCGAGGGTGTCCCGGCCAAAATCTTCCGCGCCGAACACATCGTGGCCATTGCCGCCAGCGTTGGCCGGCCGAAGGACAAGGCGCGCATCGAACAACTGTTCCAGCAGGCCGACTTGGACAAAACAAAGCTGGAAAACATCCTGCAACGGCATAAACTGAAACTGCCAACGCCATGAAACTGGAGATGCGGCAAAAGCTCTCTCGCGAACCATTCGCGGAAAAAATCCGGAAAGTCGGGCAGCTCATCCGGCTGGCGAAAACCTTTCCTCGCCGCGTTTCCAAACCAACCCCCGCCCATCCATCCGCCAAATGAAAACCGCCGAACAGGGCATCGCCGAGGAAGAAGCCCTCAAGCGCGGCATGGAAGCGAAGTCGAAGGAGTTCGTGGAAAAAGGCGCGGAAGTTTACGCGAAGGCGTAACGAGACTCAAATGAACATCTCGGATGTAGATTTGAAAAAACTTTGGGGCAAAGCTGCTGGGCGATGTTCCTGTCCTGGTTGTCCCAACAATTGCATCAGCTACTTTGAAAAGTCCGGCGACAAAATACTCGGGGAAATGGCTCATGTGATTCCGCAGAGTAGTAACGGGTCACGTGGAACACCCGGAGTCGTCGGTCCAGATACTTACGAAAATCTCATCCTCCTTTGTCCCTATCACCACGAGATGGTCGATAAAGCACCAGCGGATTTCCCAGAGGAGCTGCTTCGTCAATGGAAGAGGGAACACGAGTTGCGAATCGACCAAACTATGGCAGGCCCGCAGTTTACTGACGCCAAGTCTCTATTCGCGTTTGCTGAAAAACTCCTAATCGAGAATCGGGCGATTCACCAAAAATACGGCCCGGAGTGCGCGGCAGCCGCAACCAACCCGCTGAGCGAAGGTGCGATTCTATGGTCGCTGCGCAAATGCGAAACCATTCTGCCGAATAACGAGAAAATCGTTAATACCTTTGCCAGAAACCATGACTATCTGTCCGCTGAACAGTGGAAGACATTTGTCGAGTTTCGAGAACACGCTCTGGCTCTCAAACGAAATACCTACGAAAGAATGGATAGAGAAATTGTGCCACGATTTCCACAGAGCTTTCAGGAGATGCTAGTTTCCTATGCCAAATAATTCCGGAATCCCAAGCTGGAAAAGCATTCAGTTCTTTGAGAACGCAATCGCTACGCACAATGCGGTCGAATCGGTAACAAATCGGGGTGAGAACGTATTTATCATCAATAGGAAAGGACATGCCCCCGTCGTAGTTTATCTGACAGATGTTTACACCGTTGGGATAGCTGACGTTATTGATGCGATGACCCGGATTCCTGATTTGGGTTGCGTGGTGACGATTTCAAATTGGAACGGCTACACTCAAGCGGCCAAAGACCACGGCGTTCAGAATCATGTGGGTGTTTTTCTATTTGCAGAACTCATGGGAGCTTTGAATAGAGATGACTTTTGGGCGTATGTTAAACACGACGACGATGGCAACCCCGTTTATCACTACCGGGGATAATCCAACTGGCAGGTTGTTCATCTTTGGCTCGTGGCTCAGTTCACCAATGCCGAACGATTTGGATTTGGTTTTCATCTACGACGATTGTGTTTGCAGTCCACAAGACGCGATTACTGTCAGACAGGCACTGAAAGAATGCGGCGCACGCTTAGGAATTCCCGCCATTCATGTTGTATTGCTCTCCGAGGCCGAAAGCGTTCAATGTGGTTTCATCGAATCGGTAGGCGCAGTCCCATTGAAAATATGGATTAACGAGCATCGTGATGATTTGTTGCGCAGACTCATCGAAGAGGCTGAGAAGAATCCTTGAATCCCGTTGGGAAATCAGGGCTTCAAGAGGCCGGCGAAATTTGCGCGGTGACGCCAGAGCAGGAACAGCGCGAGGGCCGCGACGACCGACGCGAGTTGCCATCCCTCATGGTTCATGAAGATGTGGAAGCAGAGGATGTTCACAATCACCGGGCCGAGCAAGGTGAGGCCGAGCGGAACGTAGCGGCCAATCAGGAGGATCAATCCGCCGAGGACCTGGCAACTGGCGACCACCTTCATGTAGCCCGTGTCCATCAGCGCGCCAATGAAGGCGCCGGCCGGTCCGGACATGGGCGGTGCATTGATGAAGTGCAGAAAGGCATTTGAACCGAAAACAACGAACACGAGTCCGAGCAGGATGCGGGCGATGATCGTGGCGATTTTCATGCCGTAATGTTGAACAGGACTGGTGATATTTCAACCCGCTTTCAAATACCCAAGCGATGGGCGTGATTGCGCTGAAGTCTCATGCCGTCCAGCTTGCAGGAGATTTCGTGATCGCCATCCGCCAAAACCCTGCGTCTAACCTCCCGGCTTTCAACCACGATCCGGCTAGGTTCTTCTCGTGCGGAATCCGCCCATCATAAAAATGATCAGGCAGACCAACAGAATGAAACCAAGGCCTCCTCCGCCAACGACGGGACCACCAAAGTAAAAACCACCGCCGCCGAACAAGAGAAGCAGAACAAGGATCAACAATAATAGATTCATGGCGGCAAGATAGCGCACCGCGGCAACCGTTCCAATGGGGTCTTCACCCCATCACTCCCCATTCACCCGTCCATGAACAGGCGTCTTGGGAAAAAGTATTCTGACTGACTATCCGAACGCGGAACTCCCGTTCGTCGATTGGATGAACAACCAGACAGGTAGGGTTACACCCCATAGCCTTTGACCAACCGCTGGCCTAACCTCGCAAGGTTAAGAAAACATCCGAACAACAAACATACATACTTATGAAAAAAATTATCCTCTCCTGCCTTGCTGTCGTTGCCCTCGCGTTCATATCCGGCTGCGCCTCTGATGGCACACGCAGCACGACCACCACGTCGCAAGATACCACGTATCATAGTCCCACCACCACGACTACCACGGATACACAAACCAAATAAGGTTTCGGCTTTTATATTGGCGCCTGCGGGTGTCTGCCGCGAGAATCTTCACGGAAAAACGCGGTGGCGGAGCTGTGGCAACGCGCGCATCACGCCTTCTTCACGAAGCCGGCTTTCAGGCCGATGGCCATGCCGTCCAGCTTACAGGAGATCTCGTGATCGCCCTCCACTAGGCGGATGGGTTTGGACTTCGTTCCCCGGAGCGCGGCTGTGTCCCGCGCCGCGCGGGATCAGCCGCAGCACCTCCGAATGTCGAGCCGCGTTGAATTATTTCCATGCACCATTCGTTGCGAAGCTGCTGCGGCTGGTCTCCGCGACACAGCCGCGCTCCGGATGCGTTCCAAGACTTGCGGCGTTCGCGTGCTTGCGGCTCAATGTTTGTCGTGAGTCAGCCTACAAAATCCCGCCGTCCCGGGCCGCCGCACAACCCCCGCGTACGCGAATTGGTCGATGGCAAGCGACGCTGGTCTTCGCCCCTGAAACCCAAGGATGCCAAGCAAGGTTTTCGTGGCTAGAATGAGCGTGGTTATCTACCGCATCGCGACGTACCGGGCCTGACGCAGTTCGTCACGTTCCGATTGGCCGACAGCTTTCCCGAATCACTCCGCTCGGAGTGGGAACATCTCTTGAAGATTGAAGACGACCAACTGCGTCGGGCTGAGTTGGAAGGGTATCTCGACAAAGGCCACGGCGAGTGTCTCTTGCGCCGACCGGACATCGCGAAGCTCGTTGAGGATGCGGTGCGATTTTTTCACGGCCACCGCTACGACTTGCGGGCGTGGGTGCTGATGCCAAATCACGTTCACGCGTTATTCAAAGTGGACACCACGCCGATGGCGGAAATCATCGAGAGCTGGAAAAAACACACGGCGTTCAAAGCGAATCGGCTGCTGCATCGTAGCGGCGAGTTCTGGCAGGCGGATTATTGGGATACGTTCATGCGCGATAGCGCGCATGAATTGGAGACGCGCCACTACATCGAGAACAATCCAGCGAAGGCGGGACTGGTTATCGATCCGAAGACGTGGCCGTGGAGCAGCGCGAGATTTCGCGACGAGTTTGGCGTGCTGAAGCTTTGACGGAGTGCGGCTGTGTGCGCCGAGCACCAGCCGCAATGCGTGGAAATTGCGATGGCTCTTGGTTGATTCCATACGTCACTGTCGGCGTGGGTGCTGCGGCTGGTCTCCGCGACACAGCCGCGCTCCGACTGTCGTGCCCATTGGCCAACGCGACGCTTTACCCCCGACGTCTGCTCTGAGATTATGCCCGCATGATTTTCGGGGTAAACGCCACCAGGTCCGCAGTCGTTATTGCCGAGACCAAGGGTGCGGGCGACAAGTTCGTTGTCACTGCCATTAGACCGGTTCCGTTTCAAGTCCGCTCCGGGGACGATCTGACCGAACTGCTGCAATGTCTCATCACCCTTTTCGACCGCAAGGGCAAGGGCGCAGGTTCGGTCATTGCCCTGTTGAAATGCTCGTCGGGCCGGTTTGGTTCTTGTCTGGAAGCGATCAAGGGCGAGGCGATGATCGAACTCGCGGCTTCCCAGCGCGGCCTTCGCGTTGTCAAGGTTGCGCCGCAAAGTCTCAAAAAGACTCTCGGCTGTGCGACGGATCAAAAGTGGCGGGACCGTGCCGCGGAACTGTTCAATCCCGACGGCAAGCTTCGGAACTGGTCCAAGGGTGCAGCCGGAGCAGTTGCCGTCGCCTTTAAGGTTGCTGGAGAGCCTCCACGATTCTGAACTCGCGCACTGGGACCATGAACCGTCGAAGTGCGGCGAGGGCGCCGCAGCCACGCGGTTCATGGAGAGTGACCCGGGGTTATCCCGACCGCCGATTTTACTCCCGGCGGTCACGCGACGCGCCTACGCTATGCTCGCATGGCAATTCTCGGCAAACGTAACATTCTCTCCATCGTGAGAGCGTCCGCTCCCGGCCTCTACCTCGACGGCGGGGAACTGGGCGAGATTCTGTTACCCGGTCGTTACATTCCGGCGGGCCTCAAGCCCAAGGACAAGCTGGATGTGTTCGTCTATCGCGATTCCGAGGATCGCCTCGTGGCCACCACCGAAACGCCGCTCGCCATGGTCGGCGAGTTTGCCTGTTTGAAGGTCATCAGCGTGAACCAGAACATCGGGGCATTCCTCGACTGGGGACTGGCCAAGGATTTGCTGCTGCCGTTCCGCGAACAGGAAATCCCGGTGCGCGTGGGCCAGCAAGTGGCCGTTTACGTCTGTCTCGACGTGAAGACGAACCGCATTCTGGCGACGACGCGATTGAACCGTCATCTGAATCGCGACACGCCGGCCTATCGCAGTGGACAACCGGTCAACTTCCTCATCACGGGCAAGACACCGCTCGGTTACAACGCCATCGTGGAGAACGCGCATCGCGGTCTGCTCTACCACGACAACCTCGCCGCACCGCTCGCAGCCGGCCAGAAGCTGAAAGGTTTCGTCCGCACCGTCCGTTCCGGCGGGAAGATTGACCTGAGCCTCGACGCATCAGGATACAAACGTGTGGCCGCGCTCACGGATCAGATCGTCCAGGCCCTCGAACGCACCGGCGGTCAGCTGGCTTTCGACGATGACAGTTCGCCCGCAGTCATTCGGCAAACTTTCGGTGTCAGCAAGAAAGCTTTCAAGCAAGCCCTCGGCAAACTTTACAAAGCGCGCCGCATCCGTTTTCAGAATCCGGGTATTCAATTGCTCGACAACTCATCGTGGTCGCCCGGCAAATGAAAACGCAGGGCGAACGAAACAAGAGCGCATTGCTGTATCTCCCGCTTAACCAGCACGCGCTCGATGCGGCGGTCGGGAACAATCGGCGTCGCCGGCGCGGCGCGGCCATCGAAGCCTCGAGAGGCCGTAGCCGGTCTGAAGGAGGAATTCGGCGCTCGCGCCCCGCGCTTCCGGCTGACAAGCTTCAAGAAACAAAATGCAAAAGCCAAATTATCAGTTCGAGAAGCGCCGCAAGGAAATGGCCAAGAAGGCCAAGAAGGAAGAGAAGCGCCGGAACAAGCTCGAATCCGCCCGTTCATCTGCGGCCGGAAGCGCCCCGGCACCGTTGTCTCCGGTTGAGCCGACCTGACGCCGGAGTCTGAGCGTGCTGGCTTTGCCGACCTCTGCAGTCACCGGCCCAATGCGCGGGTGATGCGGACCTCGGGGCGGCAGGTGATGCGCACGAGCAGGTCGCCCCGGCCGCCGCGCGGTTTGGGTAAACCTTCGTCGAGGAGGCGCACAATCTCTCCGCGCGCCGCACCACGCGAAGCAATCCCGTCTTGAGGAACTGGCGCGGGCAGTTCGCGCCGGAGTTTGATTGCCGACTGTGGTGAACGAAAATCCGACTCGGTGACGGGCTTATTTTCCTTCCCGCTTCACCAGCACGCGCTCGATGCGGCGGTCGGGAACGAGCCACAGGAGGGCGACGAACACATACAGAACGCTCGCAATTCACGGACTCACGAACGCGAGCGGAATGGCGAAGGGAATCTGCCTCTCCTGGTTTTCGCATCAGGAGAGACAGCAATGACCGGCCGGTTACTTTTTATTGCCGGCGGCCTGTTTGGCGGCGACGGCCTGTTTTTTCTTCTGGTCGGCGCTGCTGGCCTTGGACTGTTTCTGTGTGGACTTCTTTTGGTTGGATTTCGGGGATCGATCGCCCATAATTTTGATTTTCTTCCGTGGGTTGACTCACCTGCGGCATGTTAGTTTCTCCGAAGGGACACATATTGTGCTTGCCGGGGCGGTCATTGTAAATGATGGATGCAAAGTCATCCGGCAAAGGCGGTGGTCGGGTTGCGTGAATGCGCGAAAGAAAATCCGACTTGACGAGATCGGCTTATTTTTCTTCCCGCTTCACCGGCACGCGCTCGATGCGGCGGTCGGGAACGAGCCACAGGAGGGCGACGAACACATACAGGCCGCTCCGCAATCCACGGACTCACGAATGCGAGCGGAAGGGCAATGAGATGCGAACCGGTGCGGGTGCGGGCGACGCGATGGTTGGCCAAAAGATTTATCCAAATAATCCTTGCCATTTCCCGGAAAGGTGCGATTCTTGCCGCGTCTGTTAGATAGCTTAACAATTGCAAGGCATGGTAAATCTTCAGGTGAACTTCAGTTCAGTGATGATTTGAAATCCGATTAACGGGAACAGTCTGACAAGAGCAAGTTTAGTCTCACAGTAAAACATCACATGAGTAATAAATTGTTTGTAGGGAATCTTTCCTTCGACACCACTGAAAACGATCTGCAGGACGCCTTCGCGGCGCACGGCACGGTCGTTGAAACCAACCTGATGATGGACCGGACCACCGGCCGTCCCCGTGGTTTTGGTTTCATCACCATGAACTCGCCTGAGGAGGCGCAGAAGGCCATTGCGGCGCTCAACGGCTCGCAACTGGGCGGTCGCGCCCTCACGGTCAACGTGGCCAAGCCGCGCGAAGAGCGTCCGGCCGGCGGTGGCGGCGGTCGTCGTGAATACGGCGGCAGCGGTGGCGGTCGCAATCGCTACTAATAGCGCTTGAGATTTCACGGCGGGGCCTGGGTAAAACCAGACCCCGCCTTTTTTTGCGAATTATTCCAGTCCCGTGACCTCGGCATCGAAGGTCATCAGCGGTCTTCCGCTCTCAGCGGCAATCTTCGACCCCTCAAACCTGATTTTCCGGGCGTAATAAATCTTCATTCCGGTTTTGGCCGAAATGTTCACATTCGAAAGCGTCACGTTGGTAATGGGCGCTTCCGGCAAACCCCGGATCGTGCCGGCGGTCGGACAATTGGTCGCGGTCACGTTGCGGATGATGATGTTCTTGTTGAAGGGCGTCCGGTCGGTGAGGGGTTCGGGCTTCTCGGTTGACGGGTCCTTGGGCGCATTCCGTTCCGGATAATAATCAATGATGTAAATCGGGTTCTTCACTGCCGTCATCTTGAGGTTTTCATACGTGCAATTCTGCAGCAAACCGCCATTCCCGCGTAATGTCTTGATGCGGATGCCGGCGTCGGTCTGGTTGAAAGTGCAATCGCTCACCGTCAAATTCTCAATCCCGCCGGCGGTGCCTGAGCCGACCGAACATCCGTGCCCGTGCACGAACGTGCAATTTTTGACCGTGTAATTTTTGTTCCCCGGAGTGCGGCTGCCGGTGGGTTTGATGGCAATGTTGTCATCCCCGACATCAATCGTGCAATCGGCGATGAGGTAGTTCCATCCGGAAGGGTCAATGCCGTCGGTGTTGGGGGCATCCGCCGGCGACTTGATGGTGATGCCCTGGATCGTCACATCCAGGCAATTCTGGGGCACCAGATGGAACATGGGCGAGTTGCTCAGGGTGACGCCGTGGACGCGCACCCGGGTGCAGTTCGACAGCTTGATCATATACGGCCGGTGCGTCATGGACTTGTTCGCCCGGAAGGCCGTCCACCAGGCATTGCCCTGGCCGTCAATCGTTCCCTCTCCGCTAATTTCGAGGTCATGTGCGCCGCTGGCGCTGATGCTGTCCTGATATCTCCCCCTGGTGGCCGGGTAATTCGTCAGTTCGTCGCTGATTAAAATAAATGCGTCCCTGGCGAGATGCAGATTGATGCTGCTGGTGAGCGTGAATGGCCCGGTCAGAAATTTCCCGGCCGGAACCAGCACCGTGCCTCCTCCGGCGGCGGAAGCCGTATCAATTGTCTTCTGAATGGCGGCGGTGTTCATCGTCTTGCCATTGCCGACCGCGCCGAAGTTGGTGACGTTGAAGGTCGCATTGGGAATCACCGGCAACGGTATGCTTTGCGCCGGGACACCGAAGGCGCACGCGAGGACGAAGCCGGCAACAATTGCGGTGACACAGGTTTTGGAAAGACTCGTGAAAGAATTCATTTCGCAAGGGTAATGATGCTCTGAGAGGGGTCAAGGTTTCTGCGCGGTTCACCATGGCACGCTATGGCCGCGACACAAACGGATTGCCTTTGATGTAAAACCGCAAATGCCGCTTCGCCCAATGCCGCGCGTAATCCACACCCACGCGCGGGCGCTTCACAATCACCACGGGTTCGGCTTTCGGCGGCGCGGCGATGTAAAACTCGTCACTGAGCAGGTCGCGCGCGTTCAGGCGCCGGTCAATGTGCAGCGCGCGGCAGAGCAGGCCGGGACCGCAGGTCCGGCCCCCGACATGGCGCACCGGCTCGATGGCCCGCAACAACACGGCGGACGCATGACCTTCGCGCTCCGTCACCACGTTCATGCAGTGATACATCCCGTAGATGAAATAGACGTAGGCGTGGCCCGGCGGGCCGAACATGACCTTGGTCCGCCCGGTCAGCCCCCGGGCCGAATGCGCCGCGAGATCGTGCGGGCCGAGATACGCCTCCACCTCCACAATCCGGCCGACGCGCTTGCCATGGACCAGATATTTGCCCAGCAATTCTTTCGCGACCGCAATCGTGTCCCGGTCGTAAAATGAGCGCGGCAACTTTCGCATGGCGGCACTATACCAGAAGCAAAACAAAAGAAACGGCAGCGTATTTTATTGTAGCGGCGGTCTGTGACCGCCGGAAACAGCGCTCATAGAGCGCCGCTACAGGGCAGAATTTTGAAACCCTACCAATTGCTGCAAAAAGTCTCACGCTTTGGAGAGACTTTGGCGGGGCGCCCGGTTAAATTCACGCGAATGATACCTTTTCCCGGCAGGATTCAGCATATTGGTAGGGCGCGCCACTCCGTGCGCGCCGCAGCGGTCGTGCGGACGAACGGCGGGCAGGGGACTGCCCACCCTACCTGGGTTTGTTCCGGTCGTCATTGGATATTGGTATGAGTTCGCGACGGGTCATTGTGGTCGGCGGCGGCGCGGCGGGTTTTTTTGCCGCCATCACCTGCGCTGAGGCCGCTCCCGATGCCGAAGTCGTGCTGTTGGAACGCGGCCCGCAGTTCCTCTCCAAAGTCCGCATTTCCGGCGGCGGTCGCTGCAATGTCACCCATGCCTGCTTCGATGCGCGTGAATTGACCGCCCGCTATCCGCGCGGCGGACGGGCATTGCTGGCACCCTTCAAAAACTTTCAAGCAAGCGACACGGTGGCGTGGTTTGAATCGCGCGGCGTAAAGCTGAAAACCGAGGCCGACGGCCGCATGTTCCCCGTCAGCGATTCATCCGAAACCATCATTGATTGCCTGATGAATGCCGCGAAAGCGGCGGGAGTGAAGTTGCGGCTGAATTGCGGCGTCGAACGCATCTCACGAAACGTGCAGGGCGGATTTAAACTGACAATCGCAAACAAGACATCATCTCCCTCTCCTCCACTGGAGGAGAGGGGCGGGGTGAGGAGGCCGATTCAAATTAATGAACGAACCCCTCGCCCCGGCCCTCTCCCCGCCGTGCGGGGCGAGGGAGAAATAATGGCGGACGAAATAATTTCCTGCGACCGGCTGTTGCTGGCCACGGGCGGATGCCGCGCGGCGGTGGCGGGGCAACTGGCGGTGTCGCTCGGGCACACGCTGGAAGCGCCCGTGCCGTCGCTGTTCACGTTTCACATTGCGACGCCGTGGCTGCGGTCGCTGGCGGGCATTTCCGTGGGAGCGGTCGAGGTGTCCGTGCCGGCGGCAAAACTGCGCGAGCGCGGGCCGTTGCTGGTGACGCACTGGGGCCTGAGCGGGCCGGTGATTCTACGGTTGTCGGCGTGGGGCGCGCGGGCGTTGCACGGATTCAATTACCAGTTTCCGCTGCAGGTCAACTGGCTGCCGCAGCTCCACGCGGAGGCGATTGCCGCCGAACTTAAATCGCGCCAGGCAGCGCAACCCGCGCGCCTTGTCGTCAACGTGCCGGTGACGCCGTTGCCGTCGCGCTTGTGGGAACAACTCGTCCTGGCCGCCGGCATTGCGCGCGACACGCGGTGGGCCGCGCTCTCGCGGGCCGCGCAACATCAGTTCGTCCAGCAATTGATCCGCACGGAATTCCCGGTCACGGGCAAGAGCCTGAACCAGGACGAATTTGTGACGTGCGGGGGAGTGCGATTGGGCGAGGTGAATTTCAAGACCATGGAAAGCCGGATTTGCCCCGGCCTGCACTTTGCCGGTGAACTGCTGGACATTGACGGCATCACCGGCGGCTTTAATTTTCAAGCCGCCTGGACGGCGGGCTGGCTGGCCGGCAAGGCCATGGCTGCGAAGTGAACCGATAGTTGCGGAGCAGCGACAGAGAGTAGCTCACGGTGAAACCGTGGGTATCAATGTACAAATAGAAAAAGCCTCGGATGGGGCGAAAGAAATTCCCATCGGCGATTTTCTGCCGCCCCTGCCGGGGCTTGAATTTATTTGGACAACCCACCCACGGTTTCACCGTGGGCTATTGTCTTACACCACTCCGTGGTTTCAACAGATGGCTGCGAAGTGAACCGATGGTTTGATCGGTCGTCCGGTAAGATGTTAGACGCTGGATCCTGCGGGTGCTGGAAACTGACGCGCCTTTTTCCACGCCCACCTTAGAACGAAGGCCGCACCTGCTGCCAGAACGGAGATGCACAACAGCGACACCCATGGGCAATCAATTCCAGACCAGCCGATCCTTGGAGGACGGGTTCGCGCATCGCGCCGGCTTAATTGGCGGGAATGATTTCAGCCGAGCGCAGCGTCACCGGGCCGAGCAACCCCGACTCCAGCAATGGCGAATCTTTCGTCCAGTGATGCCACGTCATGAAGGTCAGTCGTCCGGTGGGGCTGGGCTTGCCGTCGAGCAGCCACTGCGGCCATGCCTTGAGCCGCTTGCCGTCCCACTCGCAATCCGGCGGCAATTGCTCATCGCCAATCAGCCGGTTCGGCCAGAGGTTGGTGACCTTGACGACCAGTTTGTTCACGCCCGGTTTCGCGCCAGCAGTGGCGGTCACGCGAAACGGCGGTTTCCAGAGCACGCCGAGGTTTTGCCCATTCAGGGAGACTTCAGCAAAATTTTTCACCGTGCCGAGGTCAAGCCAGAGTTCACGCCCGGCGCTCAATCGCTCGGCGGAAATCTCGATGTCCTTTTCATAAGTGGCCGTGCCGGAAAAATAACGCACGCCGTCGTTCGTGTGGTCGGTCCAGGAAATCAATTTTTCCAGCGTGACAGTCGGCGGCGCGCCCCAGTTTGGTGGAAAACTCAAATTCCATGAGCCGGTCACTTCCTGCGGAGCCGGCAGGTTCGCTGCGTCCGCGTGCAAAACTTTTCCGCTGACCGTGCGCAACTCGACGCGGCCATTGCCCCACGCCTTCACGACCGGCGAACCGCCAGCGGCAAGGCTTGTTTCCCATTGCGGCGACTGGCCGACGGTCGTCGTCGCCGGCAGCGTGAGCGTTTCGTTTTCGTGCGCGATCACATGGCCGGGCTTGCCGTCGAGCGCGTAGTCCACGCGCAATTCCTTTTCGTGATTGACCGCAGGGTCGCGACCCGAGGTGTCGTTGTTCGCCGCGATGACCAGTTGACCATCGCGCACCAGTTCGGAAAGTTTCGCGGTGACATCCATTTCGCCTGCGCCGTCGGTGGCGGTGTAAACTGCATGTTGAATCTCCAGCTTTGGCACGCCGGCCAATTCGGTGGCAAAGCTGCCGCTGCCGGCGACGACGTGATCCGCACCATCCGCCGCATGACGGAAGATAACAAACACCGAACCGGCGGGTTCAAAGTCCAGCCGCACGGTTGTGCGCCCGGCTTGTGCGCTCCAGACCGGCGCGGGTTCAATCATACCAGTTTCGGGATGCCACAACTCCGGAACCTTGCCGCTGACACGGAAGGTGCATTCGGCGGAATCAAATTGCCGCCGCTGGTTGGAGACGAAATAAATGTCCGCCTCGCCGACGACACGATGGGCGTAAGCCAGCCGCGTGGTGGTGGCCGCGCTCTGGAATTCAAAATCGGGTTTCAGATTTTGCGCGGTGAAAACGTCGGCCAGAGTTTTGCCCCACACGATGCGGCCTTTGCCGACGGAATTTTCCAGGACGCTGGTGCCGTCGCATTTGCCCCACAGTTCGTCGGCGAATTTTTTCACCTGCGCGTCGCACTTCGGAAAATCGGCGAGGCTCGGCGAATGTTGCGGGCGCGAGCCGACGACGGTCGCGCCGGCGCGCACCAGTTCACGGAGGCGCTGCAACGTCTGCGGTGTCATGTCCGAATCATTTGGCGGCAGAATCAACGCAGCGTAGTTCGCGCCGCTGGTCAGGGTGATGCGGCCGTTCTTCACCGTCGCGCCGTGCAGCAACACGTCGGCGTTGATGGCGTCGTAGTCGTAACCGGCGGGCAGCGCGGGATTGCCAACACGCATTTCCACCGGTGCGCTTTCGCCGGTGAAATACGCGGCGTCCGACACGGCGCGGCCTTGTTGCAGGAGAAACTGACAATGCGAAATATAATCAATCCAGGATTTTCCCTGTTCCCACCACGTCACCGTGCGCTCGAAGTGAAAGCCCCATTGACCCATCGTCATGCCGGGCCAGTGATTCGTCCATGGCTGCATCGCGTAACGGTGGAAGATGTAGCGGTTCAATCCCTGACAATACATCAGGTCGCCAAGTGTCTTGAGCGAATACGGATCATTCTGCCAGCGCCCAGCCTCGGGGCTCGCGGTGAACGACTCCGCACCGACGATGGTCTTGCCGTAAATGTGCGCGATGGACGCGGCGAGTTTAACGGAAGGATGCCCCTGACTGCCGCTCCAAAACTCGCCCATGACAATGTCAGCCGGTGCGCCGCTTTGCATTGATTCAAACGGCCCGGTGTAAGGCTCGACCGCATTCAGCAAACCGTGCTGGCGGCAGAGTTCAGCAAAATGGCCGTAGTAATTTTCGGCAAATAAATCGGCGATGGTGCGGCGCACGTCCCAAAGGAAGCGCTCGGACACTGCGGGGTTGTCCACGACGCGGCCGGTGAACGCGGGCAGAAATCTCAACAGGTCGTAACCGCGTCGCTTGTTGAATTCGGCGCGGAAATTTTTCGTCCAGTTCTGGCCGCCGACTTCGTAACTGTCAACGAGCGAGCTGTTGAGCGTCTTGCCGGCGAGCGGGCCGATGTCGTCGAGAACTTTCTGCATGAAGCCCGCCCAATGAGCATCCAACGCGGCCTTGCTGAACTTGTCGCACTCCAAGCCCTCGCCCTCCTTGGGCGCGGGGTGATTTTTCACGCCGGTTGGCGTGTAGCCTAGACGCAAAATGATCCATTCGCCGGCGGGGGCGTGCCAGTTCAATCGCCCGTCGGTGGTCAGCTTGGAAGTGAGGTCAGCCATGTTCCGGCGTTGAATGGCTCCGTTCGCGGCATCTTCAGATTCGCGCGACGACAGCACGGCGTTGCCGTTGAAGCCGGCTTTCGCACCCACATTGTCAATGCTCAAACGCGGCGCGAGTTCGATTTCCGCGAGCGGAATGTTCGTGGCCGTGGCCGCAGCCTTGGCCCCGACCGCGGTGAATTGCACGCGCCAAAAACGCGCGGCGACCGGTTGGGTGCCGAGGGAAACGACGCGCATGGGCGAACCTTTGCGGCCAAACGCAAACGGCCGCAACGTGCGAAACGTCTTGCCGTCATCGGAAACCAAAATGTCGCCGCTGCATTCGGGGATGCCCTTCCCGCCGACAATTTTCACCGTGCGCGCCGAGAACGCGTTTTGAAATTCCAGTTGGGCATATTGCGGTTTGCCGCGCTTGGGCAGCGGCAGAAGAATGAAAGTCTTGGCATTGCCATCTGTGAGTTTGTCGCCCGGTTGCTCGTCGCCACTGGCGGATGCGACGGGCGAAAAATCTTTCATGCGCACGCCTTCGTCGGCGGGCGCGGGAAAAGCGAGCACCGCGATGTCGCGGTAAAAATCCAGCGTCGTGGGAGGCTGCGGTAGTGCGGCGTTGAAATTCGTGGGGCCGGTCACCCGCACTTCGCTGGTCGTGACGCGCTGCATCGCGTTGGTCACCGTGTTCCACGGGCCGCCGC
>DAIRTX010000085.1:0-15966 GCA_036803685.1 Verrucomicrobiota bacterium
TCTGGCTTTTCCTCGCGTCCGAAGTGATGCTCTTCGGCGCGCTGTTTTCCGCCTACGTTCTGCTGCGGGTCGGTGCGGAGCCCGGCATGTGGCCGCACGGCTGGCTCAATGTTTACATCGGCACGGCCAACACCATTGTGCTCATCACCTCCAGCATCACCACGGTCATGGCCTGGGTGTCGTGCAAGCTGCGGCAATATGGACGGTTCAAATTTTTCCACGCCCTGACCATCCTGCTGGCGATGACGTTCGTGTGCATCAAGTCGTATGAATACCACGACAAGTTCACACACTACGAAATCACCCTGGCCAACGGCAAATTCGCCGACGGCCATCTGGTCGAGCGGTCCAAGGATTTTGACCTCGCCAAGCAAACCGGCAGTGTGACCATTCACGGCTATGAGGTGGAGCGCGAGGTGGAGTTGATGGACATGCAGCGGCCCGAGGCCCGGCACATCCAGCGCGAGGAAATCATCATTCCCGCCGCGGAAATCAAGAAGCTGGAACGCTACGGGCCGTGGCATCACACCTATCTGGCCATTTATTTCACGCTGACGGCGTTGCACGCGCTGCACGTGGTCTGCGGCGCGGTGGTGATCGGCTTTCTTTGGGGGCCGGGCAGCCGGATGTGGAAGACCGACCCGGAACGTTTCACCAACCGCGTCGAAGTCTCCGGCCTGTTCTGGCACTTCGTGGATTTAATTTGGATTTTCCTGTTTCCTGTCTTATATTTGCTTTGATAATGAATAATAGTATGACAATGAATGACGGTCGGTCTCCTGAGCCGGCGCATTCCGTGCGCGGCTACATCTTTGTTTTCATCGCCCTGCTGGCGGGGACGTTTCTGACGGTGTGGGCGTCGTTCATCCAGTTTGGCAGCCGGGAAATCAACATCGCGGTGGCGCTGACGATTGCCAGCGTGAAGGCCTTCCTGGTGGCGGCTTACTTCATGCATCTCATTTCCGAGCGGAAAATGATTTTCTGTGTCATGGGCTTCACCGCGTTGTTCTTCGCGGGCCTGATGGGTTTGACCATCTGGTCCACGTCGCCGGACAGCATGGTCCATATTCAACATGTCCCTTAAAGCATTCCATATCGTTTTCATCACCCTCTCCAGCGCGCTGGCACTGGGGTGCGGCGTGTGGCTGCTGGTCAGCGGCTTTTCCGCCGGCGGGATGAAAAAGGACGTGTTCTTCGGCATCAGTTCGCTGGTTGGGGCGGTCGCGCTGATTTTTTACGGCCGGTATTTTCTGAAAAAACTCAAAAACGTGAGTTATCTATGAAATTGTTTCGCAAACTTTTGAAGGCAATTCTCGCCGCCGTCGCTGGCGCGATCGCCATCGCGCCGTCGTCGTTGCTGGCCTGCGCGGCCTGCACCGGCAAAACCGATTCGTCGCTGGCGCAAGGCATGAACTGGGGCATTCTCACGCTGCTGGGCTTCGTTCTCTCCGTGTTGAGTTGTTTCGTTGTTTTCTTCGTTCACGTCGCGCGCCGGACACCGCCAACCGACGGTGACGCGAATCCGCCCAAGCCATCCGAGTGATTTTTATGAAGCAATGGTTTGGTGAAAAAATTCTTGGGTTGCCGCCGCTGGCCTCGACCAGCGGCCAAGGCGTTGACGACCTGATCATTTACGTTCACTGGCTGATGATCGCGCTGTTCCTCGGCTGGATCGTTTATTTTTTCTACGCGCTCCACCGCTTCCGCAGTTCGCGCAATCCCAAGGCCGATTACGTGGGCGTCAAAAGTCATGCCTCGAATTACATCGAACTCGCCGTCGCCGCCGTCGAGGCCGTGCTGTTGATTTTTGTGGCCGTGCCACTCTGGGCGCGGCAGGTGGCTCAGTTCCCGTCGCCGGCCGAATCCACCGTCATTCAGGTCGTCGCGCAGCAATTTGCGTGGAACGTTCGTTACGCCGGCTCGGACGGTGTGTTCGGCAAGCAGGACATGAAGTTCGTCACGCTGGACAATGTCTTCGGCATGGATCCGGCCGACCCGGACGGCAAGGACGACATTCAACTGCTCAACGAAATTCACGTGCCCGTCAACAAGTCGGTCATCATTTATCTCAGTTCGAAGGACGTGGTTCACTCGCTGAGGATCATCGCCATGCGCGTCTGTCAGGACGCCATTCCCGGCCTGCGCGTTCCGGTCTGGTTCACGCCCAACAAGATCGGCCGCTACCAGATCAACTGTGCCCAGCTTTGCGGCAACGGCCATTCCGCCATGTCCGGCGGTTTTCTCACCGTCGAAAGCCAGGCGGACTTTGATAAATGGATCAAGTCCAAGAGCGGCGCGACCACGAGCTTTGAATAACCTGCTTTGGATTCAATAAGGAATCCAGGAATCCATGAACCGGCTTCTCTCCTGCATTCCTGGTTTCCTTATTCAATAACCCCTGCAAACCGATGTCGGCAAAACTGACGATCGCCACCGTGCCGCTAAAATGTTTCAAAGCGGGCAACTCGGAGCAATTTTCTCTGCGCGACGACGTTTGCGTAATGGATGAACTTGTTTTCTCTTCGGCACTTTAAGCGAAGTTTGTAACGCCAAGAATAATTGTTCCACTTTCGGCAATCGAATTTCATGCGGCGGTGTCGTGTTGTGTACTGAATCAATCACACGCTAGTTATAGCGCACGACTGGGAAAAAGAATTTATCGCGGATGCGATTTTGAAAACCGTCCGAATTATCCGGGCGGAAGCAAGTTTGGCTTTTCTGGCCGTCCGGGTTTCAACGCAAAACGAAGGCCGAGTTTTTCGCGGGCGTGTTTGGCGAGCGTGTTGCCTTTGTGAAGGCCGGGCGGGTAATTCCAATCCCGCGCAAATGCTTCTTCAAGCTCCGCTTCATTCATGCGGTAGTAGTTTTTTTCTATCCAGCCATTTGCAAGCTGCCAGCTTCTTTTGTCGTGACTTCGGGGCGCGTTCAAAACATCGCTCATCAAACGGTGGTAATCGTCATCGCGCCAAAGCTCCGCAGCTTCGGCTTCTTTCACTTTGGGAAAATTTCCGTAAATCGCTTTGTGATCTGCGATATAAGCAAGCCAAACGCGCTTTTGACACTCCAACCGTTCCAATTCAGTTTTTGCCAGAGTCAACCTGTCGTGCGCTTCAAAAAATCGCGGCCAGTCTTTACGGAGAAGCTGCCAGAGAACATCTGCGCGGTTTTTGTAATGGTCAAAATCTTGCGGCTCATGTGGCAGGCGTGCGGGATATTTTATTAACTCGGCCTCATGCCGTGCGTTGCCTTCCACTTTTAAATTTTCCAATTCTTCTTGGTGCCTACGCTCAACCAAATCAAGTACCATATTAGCCACACATTTCGTTTTATCAGCTTCGCTTTCAAGGGCCGCAACTTCGAGTGGAAGCATAGCAAACCAGAAAACTTCATCTACGTTTTCAGCAGCGAATTCCCCGCTCCCGACGAGTACCTGACAAAACACTTTTCTGTCGCGCGCGAGTCTTTCCATCGCCTGTTGGATTGGTTCGGACATGACTTTCCACCGGCGCAAAACTTCCGCTGGGTCAAGATACCTGACTTTAGCCCATAGCCCGCGCCGCAATTCATCGAATACTAGGATTGCCGGGCCAATGGGTGTTCCGATGTCGCCACGATACCATTGAACTGCGCGGATGATTTGATTCTTTGAAACTCCTTGTGGGGATGAAGGCCGCGCGAATTTGAGCCAAACAGCCGCAAGCTCACCCGTTTCTTCTTCATGCGGCCTGCTCACGCCCCAATCCACAACTTGCCTTTCCAAACTGTCGCTCGCTTGGTTTGATGTCGGGTTCATCGCGTCACGTCCGGCTCATTGGCGGCGGCATCTTCTCTAGCTTTTTTCTCCGCTGCCGATTCAATCATTTCAATTCGGTCAACGTAAAACCAAGAATGTGAGGCTTTGTCGTCTAAACGCGAAAGCGAAAACGGAAGGGCGTCATCACAGTTCCCAAAAAATCTTACCCTGTCTCCATCTTTTAATTTGGACACTACATCAGTGAATGGGTTAGGTGTTCCTTCGTCTTCCATATGGTGTTTGAGCAACTTAACCACCCTGCAATAACTGAAAAAATCCCCGTTGCTGTCACGCACTGAAAAATTCAAATACTTATCGTCAGAATCACTAAAACCTTCAAAAGTTGCATCCATCCATCCTTTTTGCTCGATGACTGTTCCATCCCCTGGAATTTTTGTTCTGATTTTTCCTGGAAAATTTTTAATTAAATTAACGGTGAACTCAATCATGCCGGCTTGCCGCATTTGCTTCACCTCCGCGTCAAGCCGCGCTCGTCGTTGCTTCATCTGTATTTCAGCAACGTAAGTTAGATCGTTGGTAGAAAGGTCAGAAATATTCAGGAAGCAATTTGCGCCACCAGTTTTGACGACGAGCGTAGCCGTGCCAGAAGAAACATAATCACCAGAAACCATTTCGCCCGTTTTCAAAGTCCATGTTCGTGGCGCGGCTACCACCAGTGTCACAAACGCTAAGACTCCGAGAAGACAAACCTTTGTTTTCATGATTTTGGCTTTACGAAGAGAATTCAAACGCCGTTTGCCCCGGTCGTCTATCCCAAACTGAACTCAGGAAATGGGTTCCCTTCCGCCTTCATCTGATTTCAGCACGACAAGTTCGCCTGTTTCCCATGCGGAATTTGGCTTGCGGATTGTGGAGTGTGCGGACACACCCGCGCTTTCCCGCGCCACCAAAATCACTTTCCCAATTCCGCCGCGAGCGCGGTGGTCACTTGTTGCCAGGCCTGCACGACCGCCCGGCCATCGTCAGGGTGCAGATGTCCGATTTTGTGATGGACAAGGCGATGGTCAATGGTGGCGAGTTTGGTCAGGCGGATGGTGGAAGCGCGGGGCAGGCCAATTTCAGACCAGCGGCGCATGGCAACGTCGGAAGCTTCGCGCGGCGGATGCGTGGTAAGGCGGGCCACGAGCAAATCCATTTCACCGCTGACCAGCACGAGGCCCGGACGCCGTTTGTAAGTTTGTAAATCCGAAAAGGGAAATTCCACCGCGACAACGTCGCCAGCCTTAAATGGAGTCATAGACGTGGTCGTCCGGCGAGTCGTCCTGGAAAAAGTTCTCGATGCCCAGCCGCTGCCAGTCGAGGTCTTCGGCGTTGCGCCCGATCAATTGCGGCATGTCCTTGTAAAGCCGGAGCCGTTCGAGCAGGGGCAGCGTCTCAATCGCCTCTTCGATTTCATGCAGCGTCTTTTGCGCGCTCATGATTTTATTATCCGGCAAAATTTGTTTTTAGCAAGCCGCGCGTTCGCCGAGATTTTCGTCGAGCTTGAGCTTCATGCGTGCGCTTCGAGCGGCACGTCCACGTAGCGTTCGCGCGACATTTCCGCGCCGTAAGCGATGCAGGCCTGGATGTCCCCGGGTTCCAGGCCGGGATAGTCCTTCAAAATTTCGCGTTCGGTCGTGCCGGAAGCCAGCAAATCCAGAATCAGCGAAACCCAAATGCGATGGCCGCGAATGCAAGGCTTGCCGGAGCAGCGTTCAGGATCAATCCAGATGCGCTGAAGCAGTTCTTCTCGGGAAAGTTTTTGAGCCTTTGTCTTCATTCGTCAGCAAGTAAATCATACAATTTAGGAACCACGTTTGCAAGGTTCATTCCGTCACACCCGGAAAGCGGTGCTAAAGCCACCGCACTCTCCCGCAATGCGGGACTGGCGCGACCACCAAGCATCTCCGCACCGCGCGAAGCGTTTGGACTGCGCGCGCGTTCTCCGCCGCTTTTCCCCCGGTCGTTCATCCCCAAATGATTCCGGAGCGCCCGCGGCCTTGGCTTGCGGCGGCTTTTTTTTGAGCGTATAATTTTACCAACCAGCATGGCTGAATCTCCTCAACAATTGCCCCGAACGCTCTGGGTCGGCATCGGCCTGCTCCTCGTCGTGCTTTGCATGGCGTATGCGCTTTCGCTGATGGAATTGAATCGCGCTCATCAACGCGCGTTGCCCGTGCTCAACCCGGTCGCCGGCTTCACCCTCACGAATCAGGACGACCGGGCAACGACGCTCGCCGACTTGACTAATCACGTCTGGGTCGCCGACATCATTTTCACGCGCTGCGCCGGATCATGCCCCATCATGTCGCAACAAATGAAGTCGCTCCAGGATGCCCTGCCGCAAACGAGCCGGGCCAAACTGGTGACGCTGACCACCGACCCCGATTTTGACACGCCGCCGGTGATGAAAAAATACGGCGAACGTTTTGGCGCGGACTTCAACCGCTGGATGTTTCTGACCGGCACCAAGGCTGAAATCGCCGGTCTGGCGGGTGACAGCTTGAAATTAAGCGCCGTCCCGGTGAAACCGGAGGACCGCCGGAACGATGCCGACCTGTTCATTCACAGCACGATTTTTGTTATTGTGGACCAGCACGCGCGGCTGCGCGGAATTTTTGAAACCCAGGGCGACGGCGTGAATTGGACGAACGTTCAGCCGCGCCTCATCACCACCGTGAAACAACTCGAACGCGAGCGATGACTGCGATGCGCATCCATGAGCCGTGTTGGAGCGCCGGTCCCTGCCGCGCCGAAGCTTCCGAGCGAAGGCTGGTCCGACCCGGCGCTTTGGAGATGGTCATTTACATCGAGCCGGGCCGGAGGCCGGCGTTCCAATATTTTGTGAGTTCCCATCTGGCAAAGGCATCATGACCGTCCACGACCTGCCCACCGTCAACGCCTCGCTCAACGGTTTGAGCGCGGTTTTTCTGACCGCCGGATACATTTTCATCCGGCGCAAAAACCAGGCCGCGCACCGCAACTGCATGATTGCGGCGTTCGTTACTTCAATTGTTTTTTTGATTTGCTACCTCACCTATCACCTCAACGTCCAGACCGTCACCCACTTTCGGAATCCCGCGTGGTTCCGCCCGGTTTACCTGGTGATTCTGCTCACGCACACCGTGCTGGCCATTGTTATTGTGCCGCTGATTTTGGTGACGCTGTACCGCGCCTGGCGGCAACGCTTTGATCCGCACAAAAAAATCGCCCGCTGGACGTGGCCGTTGTGGATGTATGTTTCCGTGACCGGCGTGGTGGTTTATCTGCTGCTCTACCGGATTTTCCCGCAACAGTGAGTTGACGGTACGCGCCACTGCGCGTAACGTCACCCCATGGTGTACGAAGCCGAACCCATGCAGCAACCCATCCGCAAGGCTGTTGGGCGTCCGCCCACGCCGCGTTTGCGGTTGTGGCGCATCGAGCAGCTGGTCAGCTTCGTTCGCAAATTCGCCCATGAAGCCCTCACCCGGACCGAACCGGACGCCTTCCGAGTTCGAAAAGCTGTTGGCCGGCCTCGCGCGCAGCGGCGTTGATTTCGCCGTTGTTGGAGGCATTGCCGTCATTCTCAACGGCTATCCGCGCGTCACGGTGGACGTGGACGTTCTCGCGCACAACTCGCCGGAAAATCTTCGCAAACTGTTGAAACACCTTGAAAGCTGGGGCGAAGGCGCGGCGCGGGAACTGGAGGTCGAGGACTTTGCGCTGGAGGAAGGTTCTATTCGCGTGATGGAGGATTTCGACCTCGACATTTTTGTAAAAATGCGCGGCAGGACCCTCGATGATTTTCGCCCCAACCTGCGTTACTTTGATTCCGAGGGCGCGCACATCGCTTTTTTGTCGCCGGCTGATTTGATTTTTCTCAAGGACGGTTCGTGGCGTGAAAAGGACAAACTCGATGTGGCGGCAATGAAAGAAATTCTCACACGCGAAGCGAAACAGACTTGAAGCGCATGTCGTCCGTCGCCAAAGTTCTGATTCACGTCAGCCAGTTTCCGGAAAAGGTCCGGCGCGATTTGCTCGCATCGTTGCGCGCGCGGCGCGTGAACCACAAGTTCCACTACGACAGCGTCAAACAAACCCAAAAATGGCTCGCACTACACCAGGCGTATTCGCCGTCGAGAAACGAAGCGGATTGCCGGGCCATATACGAAAAAGGTTTCAAGGCGGCGGCTGCACAAATCAAGGCGAAGAGCGTTCATGTCATCGGCCTCGGTTGCGGCGGCGGACAAAAAGACACGCAGCTATTGAAGTTGTTGAAAGCCCGCGGCCGGGAAATTTTTTACACGCCGTGCGATGTCAGCACGGCGATGGTCCTGGTCGCCCATCAAACCGCGCTGGCCGTCGTGCCGGAGAAAAATTGTTTCCCGCTCGTGTGCGACTTGGCCACAGCGGATGATTTGGATGATGCATTGGCACAAATGGTAGGGCCGCGCTGCCGCGCGGTCTTGGACGACCCGCAGGTCGTCCCTACCCATTGTGTTCGCCTCGTCACCTTCTTCGGCATGATTCCAAATTTCGAGCCGCAAATCATCCTGCCGAAGCTCGCGTCAATGGTTCGCCCAAAGGATTTTCTGCTGTTCAGCGCGAATCTGGCACCCGGAGCGGATTACGCCGCTGGGATGAAAAAAGTTTTGCCGCAATACGATAATCCACTCACCCGCGACTGGCTGATGATGTTCCTGCTCGACCTCGGTGTCGGGCGCAACGACGGCCAACTGCGGTTCAAAATTGAAGGTGATAGAATGAACGGTTTGAAACGAATTGTGGCCGGCTTTCATTTCACGCGTTCGCATCGGATTGAAGTGGATGGGGAACGGTTTGATTTTCGTGCCGGCGAAAGCATCCGGCTTTTCTTTTCGTATCGCTACACACCGGAACGCGTTCGCAAAGTTCTTGCTCATTTCGGCCTGGAAGTCTGTGATCAATGGATAACCCGTTCAGAGGAGGAAGGCGTATTTCTTTGCCGCCAAAAATAGCCGTCCGCATCGGCATTGATTTGGAGTGCGGTGGCAGAGCGCAGCGGCGACACCGCTTTCGCAAGCAGTGTGATGAACAAAATCCGGGAAAATTCAGCCTTCCAAAGGCGGCGTGGCGCTCCGCTTCCCGCCGCACCCCAAATTCGTCCTTCCTTCTTCGAGATCAGAAAACCTTCAGCGTATCCAGCACGGCCTTGAGGCGCGGGACTTCGTGGGTGCGGAACAAATCGGTCTTGCCCAGCGCGGCCAGCACGGCAAAGAACGGCTCGGCACAACGGACCTCGTCGCGGAAATACTCGAAGGCATGCGGCAGCGCGTGGCAGATTGGAAATCCCAGCGTCCGCAGCCGGAACGTGTTCAGGAAAATGTTCATTTGATGCCGCACGCGGACGGCGCTGTCCTGCAAATTGCGGTAATAAAAGCCGAGGCCGGGATCGAGGATGATTTTTTCCACACCGTGGCGCTGCGCGATTTCAATCTGCCGGGTAAAATATTCGCGCATCATTTCAACCGGGTCAGCACTGAAGTCGAAATCACTCACTTCACGGACGTTTTTGCCCTGCACGTAACAAATTATCACCGCCGCGTCGTGATCCGCGACCAGGCGGAACAATTCATCACCGTGGTCGGTGCCGGTAAGATTCAAAATGTTCGCGCCCGCCTCAAGGCACGTGCGCGTGACGGCGGGTTGATACGTTTCGACCGAGACTAAAACGCCCGCCCGTCGCAACTCTTTGATGACGGGAATCAGTTTGCTGTTTTGCGCCGTGCCATCCGCGCGCGCGGCATGGGCGAGTGTGGATTCCGCGCCAATGTCCACAATGTCCGCGCCTTGTTCGTGCAAAACTTTGCCTCGTTGAATTGCTGCCTCCGCCGTCAGACAGACACTTTCACGATACCACGAGTCGGGTGAAAGATTGACGACGCCCATGATGGCGGGCTGTGAATTGAAGGCGAAAGGCCGGCCGCCGACGGAAAATTCCTTCACGCGCGCGGACGCGGCGGCGCGGTTTTTCTCCAACAACTCCGCCAGTTTTTCGAGCGTCAACATGCGGCGAAGCTACCGGAAAATTGAAAATGAGGAAACTGTTTTGAAATCTGCAATCGGCACTCGTAAATCAAAAATCGTAAATGGAATGGCGCGCCCGCCGCGACTCGAACGCGGGACCCTCTGCTTAGAAGGCAGATGCTCTATCCATCTGAGCTACGGGCGCAGCCAAAGGAACGTTAGTGGCTGGCCGGCGTCCGCGCAAGCGCGGTTGTCCGGTGGCGGGATGGTGCGTCCCATTGGTGTAGTAGAGCGCATCGCACAGTTTGGTCGCGCTCAACCTGGGTGTCTGACAAAACAAGCGGCTTTTGCCGGCTGCAACGTTTGATTGAAAAGGGCGGCGGCTTTCCGCAAGCTGGCGGCGTGAAGCTGGGAAAATTCATCACGGTGCTGCTGGCCGTGGCGCTTTTGGCGGGTTGCCAAAAGTCCGCCGACGTGGCGCCGCCGCCGTCCGTTGACGATCTGCTGCCCAAACAGGCGCAACCGAAGTTGCAGACGATGAAAATCTATCTGGGCGCGGAAACTCTGGATGCCGAACTGGCGCTCAACGACCAGGAGCGAATGACCGGCATGATGTTCCGCACGAACATCCTGGAGACCGACGCGATGCTGTTTGTGCTGCCGGAACCCCAACGCGCGTCGTTCTGGATGAAAAATTGCCCCGAATCCATCTCCGCCGCCTACGTCACGCCCGACGGCACAATCCAGGAAATCCATCACCTCGAAAAGAACGATACCAACGGCGTCGTCGCCGCGCGCGACGACATCCAGTTCGTTTTGGAAACCAAGGATGGCTGGTTCACACGGCACAACATCAACCCCGGCACGGTCATCCGCACTGAAAAAGGCTCGTTGCAGGAAACGTTTTTTCAGAAATAATCTTCGTGCCGATTTGGCCCGAAAACTGAAGTCCGGCAGGCGGGACGCACTGTGCTACGAGGCACTTCGGTTTTCGGGTTCAGCCCGCAAAACGAGTTACGTCAAGTTTATCGTTTTTCCGGTGCGGACGGATTCATAGATGGCCGTCATGATTTTCACGTCGCGCAGGCCTTCCTCGCCGGGCACCCGGGTCGGCTGGTGGTTCAGGATGCATTGCGCGAAATCGTCCATCTCGGCGGCAAACTGATAAAGTTCCCCCAGCGGATCCACCTCGGGAAACCTTATTTCCTTGCCGTCACTGCGGCGACCACGGTTGCCGTCGTAATAAAAGCCCGGGTTCATTTCAAACCAGCCCTTGTCGGCCTTGGCCGTGTAACGGCCGAAGAGCTTGGAATTATAACTCGCACTGCAATAGGCGACCACGCCGCTGGGAAACTTTTCCTGCCAGACGATGGATTCATCCACCTCCTTGAATTTCACCGGGTCGGTCTTGGTTTCCATCCCGGAAACAGAAATTGGTTCTTCGCCCGTGATGAAACGGGTGGCCTGCAACGCATAAACGCCCACGTCCATGAGGCAGCCACCCCCGGACAGGGCCTTGTGAAACCGCCACGCGCTGGGGGGTTGGTCGAGGTGGATGTCGAAACAGGCCTCGATGATTCTTAAATCGCCGAAAACCTTTTCCCGCGCGAGCCGGATGCACTCGATATTGTGCGGGTCAAACCGGCAGCGGTAGCCAATGGCCAGCTGGCGGCCGGCCTTTTTGCAGGCGTCAATCATCTGCTGGCATTTTTCCGACGACACTTCCATCGGCTTTTCGCAGAGCACATGTTTGCCGGCGTTGGCCGCCTTGATGGTGTGTTCGGCGTGGAGCGCGTTGGGCGTGACGACATAGATAAAGTCAATGTCCGGGTTGTCGGCCATTTTCTCCATCGTATCGTAGTTGTAGATGCTCCGGTCGGGAAGGTTGTATTGCGCCTTCCATTTTTCGGCCTTGGCGGGCGTGCCGGTGACGATGCCGGCGAGGCGGCAGTATTTCGTCTTCTGCAACGCGGGCGCAATCTGGTGGGTGCTGAGGCTGCCGAGGCCGACCAGGGCAACGCCGAGCTTTTTGTCCGGTCCGGCCGCGCGAACGTTGGGAAGCCAGGCGCCGGCGAGCGGCACACTCGCGGCGGCGATGGCAGTGGTCTTGATGAAATCACGGCGGGTCTGGAATCTGGCAGTCATGGTTTCCAAGCTTATTTGTGGCAATGTTGACAGCGCAATCCCGGAATCGTTGAAAACAGACAGGACGCCGGGCGCGCAAAAGTGCTCGCCGCTCCGGTTGTCCGTTGGTTAGGCTGCTGGTGATGTCACGGACTCAATCTGAAAAACTTTTTGCCGAGGCGTTGAAATACATTCCCGGCGGCGTGAACTCGCCGGTGCGCGCGTTCCGCGCCGTCGGGGGCCAGCCGTTCTTCGTGAACCGGGCCAAAGGCGCGCGCGTCTGGGACGTGGACGGCAACGAGTTGATTGATTACGTCCTCACTTGGGGGCCGGCCATCCTCGGCCATGCGCATCCGAAAATCATTTCCGCCGTCAAGGCCGCCGCCGATCATGGCACGAGTTTCGGTATTCCGAATCCATTTGAAGTCACGATGGCGAAACTCATCTGCGAATTGGTGCCAAGCGTGCAAAAGGTGCGCCTGTGCAATTCGGGAACGGAAGCGTGCATGAGTGCGATTCGCCTCGCGCGCGGTTTCACGAAGCGTGACAAAATCATCAAGTTCGACGGGTGTTATCACGGCCATGCGGATTCGCTGCTGGTCAAGACCGGTTCCGGCGCGCTCACGTTCGGTCATCCCGACAGCGCCGGGGTTCCGGCGGCGTTCACCCAGCATACCATCGTCCTGCCGTTCAACGACGCGGACGCCGTCAAGGCCGCGTTCGCCGCGAACAAAAAAGAAATTGCCGGCATCATCGTCGAGCCGGTGCCGGGCAATGCCGGATTGTATCTGCCGAAGCCGGGCTACCTGGAATTTTTAAGCGAAGTCACGAGGGCGAACGGTGCGTTGCTGATTTTCGACGAGGTGATGACCGGCTTTCGGCTCGCGCCCGGCGGCGCGCAGGAGCGGTTTGGCATCAAGCCGGATTTGACGTGCCTCGGTAAAATCATCGGCGGCGGATTGCCGGTGGGCGCGTTTGGCGGACGGGCGGACATCATGGATTTGCTCGCGCCGCTGGGGCCGGTTTATCAAGCCGGCACGTTGAGCGGCAACCCGCTGGCGATGGCGGCGGGCATCGCGGCGCTCGAATTGCTGTCGGAGGGGCGAGCTCCGCAAGCCCCTAGAAAGAAATCCGAAATTAAGTCAGGGCGTCGTGGAACTCCGCCCTCCGAAAAAGATGCCTATGCCCGCCTCGAAACACTGGGCGGGCAGCTCGAAGCCAGGATGAAAGACGCCGCAAAATCGGCGGACGTGCCCGTGACGTTCAATCGTTGCGGCTCAATGTTCTGTGCCTATTTCACCGGCCAGCCGGTCTGGAGCCTCGCCGACGCGATGAAGAGTGACCGTGCACGGTTCGCAAAATATTTTCACGGAATGCTGGCCGAGGGCATTTACCTCGCGCCATCGCAATTCGAGGCGGGTTTTATTTCCACGGCGCACAGTAAAACGGACATTGAAAAGACGGTCCATGCGGCGGCGAAAGTGTTGCGCGGATTGTAACCTCTTGTTATGATAGTCGTCTGACAGGTAGTGAACCGCGTCATAATGGCGCGGCGAAATTGAAAAACAAACCACGACAAAGAATTATGAAAGCAAATAAAACAATGTTAATCGCGGCATTGGCCGCGGGCAGTTTGCTGGTGTGGAGTCCGGCCTTGCGTGCGGCTGACACCAACACGCCGCCTTCCACTCCGCCCGCCGGACAGCGTCCTCCGGGGATGAGAGGGCCCACCCTTGACCAGCTCGCCCAGCAACTGGACCTGACCGATGACCAAAAGGCGAAGGTCAAACCCATCCTTGAGGCCCGCGATAAAAAAATGGGTGATTTGCGCGGCGACACCAGCCTGTCACAGGAAGATCGCCGGACCAAAATGCAATCCATCCGTGAAGAAACCACAGCACAAATGAAGGCCGTCCTGACCCCGGAGCAATTTGATAAATGGCAGAAGACGGCCCAACGCGGTCGTCGTCCGGGCGGTCCGCCTCCGGGTGGCAACCCGCCGCCAGCTGGGACTCCACCACCCGCCGGTACTCCGCCCCCCGCGGCACCCCCGCAACAATAATCTGTGGGGTAACATAGTTGATATCGGGACGGCCTCGCGCCGTCCCTTTTTGTTTTTGCGCGCGGAATCGGATGTAACATTTCTCCGGTCGCTTGCGTATTCAATGTCAGTATGAAAACCATCAAACTACTGACCATCGCAACGGCCGCCGCGATTATTGCGGGCGGATTAACCAGCGCGCCAGCGCAAGACACGAGTGATTCCGCCGCCGGGACCCGGCCGGGGCGCGGCCAAATCCTTCAGCGTATCGCCAAAAAACTGAACCTGACCGACGACCAAAAATCACAGATCAAGGCCGTTAGGGGCGGGGAAAAGGACACGCTGAAATCATTGTTCGGCCAGTTGTACGACGCGCGAAAAAATCTGCGTGCGGCCATTCACGCCAATGGCGCAAATGAAGCGGCCGTGCGTGCCGCGTCGGCCAAAGCCGCCAGCGTGGAAGCCGATTTGGCGGTTGAACGCATGAAACTTTACGGCAAAATCGCGCCCATCCTGACCGATCAACAGCGCCGGAAAATCGCCGATTTCGAGCAGCGCTTCGACAACGTGGTGGGCGGGGCCATCGCGCGCATGGATGAACGGTCGGACAACTGAACCGTGAATGACGATGCCGAATTGCTGGAACGAATCCGCAACGGCGCGCCGGACGATTTCGCCGAAGTCGTCCGGCGCCATCAGTCGCGGGTCTTTGCCATCTTGCACCGTTATGAACACGATGCCCACAAGGTCGAAGATCTGGCGCAGGAAACCTTCGTCAAGGCGTGGCGCGCGCTGGAGCAATTCGACGGCCGCGCGCCGTTTGAGCACTGGCTGTCCCGGATTGCCGTGCGCGTGGCGCTGGATCATTTGCGCCGGGAAAAAAAGCGGCGGAATGAAATCGGCCTCCTCGAACTTGGCGAGGAGGCACTGGAATGGCTGCGCAGCGATGATGAAAAGAGCGAATTGGACGGTCGGGCCGCCGCGGAAATACTGGACCTGGCCCTGCGCGAACTTTCGCCCGCCGACCGCGTCGTCATCACGATGCAGGAAATCGAGGGCCGCAGCGTGAAGGAAATTTGCGCGGCCACCGGCGCGTCGGGTGTGGCCGTGCGCGTGCGGGCCTTGCGGGCGCGCGCGAAATTGAAGCGGGCCCTGGAAAAACTGGTGAAATTATGAACGAACGAAAATGGAAACAACTGTTTGTCGCGGCGCGGAATGAAGCGGCGCCCGCGCCGCCGACGGAGTTTGAAGCGAACGTGTTGCGCGCCATTCGCCGCGAACGGCGCACGGAGACGCCGGAGATGCTTTCAATTTTCGACCAGTTGAATTTATTGTTCCCGCGGCTGGCCTGGGCGGCGGCGGCAATCATTGCGTTGAGCGTCGTGGCGGATTGGGGACTGACGGCGGTGGGCGTGCCGGGTTTGGGCGATGGCGTATCCCAGATTTCGGCGCAATGGCTTTTGACTTCCAACGGATTCTGATTATGAAAACCTTCAAATCATTGTTGCTGGTGGCGCTGGTGTTTCTGGCCGGCGTGGTGGCCGGCGTGGTCGGCACGCGCATCGTGGTGCGGCAGGTCATGGGCGGGGTCATTGCCCATCCCGAAACCGTCCCACCCCGCGTCGAGCGCAACCTGGCGTTCCGGCTCCGGCTCGACAGCGGTCAGCGGGCGAAGCTGCATGAAATCATGTCGGGCACGCACGAACAGCTGAAAGACTTGCGGCAGGAATATCGCCCGCGAGTGATCCTGGTCCTCAGCAATGCGAACAACCAAATCACCGCCCTGCTGACGCCGGAACAACTGGCGCGGTTTGAAAAGTGGAAAAAGGAAAACCATCCGCTGCTGGAGGCCATCAAGCGAAATCAGTGAGCGGTGGGGCGTGGTGCTCGAAATCCCTGCAATTTGCATTGAGCAAAGGCGCGCGGATGCGTATTGTGGATATGCCCTGCGCGTGTAGCTCAATTGGATAGAGCGTCAGCCTCCGAAGCTGAAGGTTGTGGGTTCGACCCCCGCCACGCG
>DAIRTX010000086.1:0-15943 GCA_036803685.1 Verrucomicrobiota bacterium
TGTTCAGGTCGCTCAACATTTCGAGCGCGTCGTGAATCGGCTGCATCCACGGCGCGAGTTTTTCCTCGAGCGACCCGGGCAAAAAGCCCAGTTCCTTGCCCATCGAAATCGTCGGGCGCGCGACGACGAGCCGGCGGAATTCGCGGTCGATCACGGTGCGCTTCAATCCGGCGGCCATGGCGAGCAACGTTTTTCCGGTACCGGCCTTGCCCATGAGCGTGACGAGTTTAACGCGGTCGTCGAGCAGCGCGTCAAAGGCGAAGTGCTGTTCGCGGTTGCGCGGCTTGATGCCCCAGACCCCTTCGCGGCAGTCAATGATCGGGATCAGCTTCGTGCCGGTGGCGTCCACCTTGGTCAGCGCGGTGCGTTTGGGATTCGTTTCGTCGGTGAGCGTGCAGTATTCGTTCGGAAAATATTGTTTGCCGGAGTCCAGGCCCAATTCGCCGTTGGCGCGGAACGCGGCCATTTTGTTCGTGGCGACGGACATTTCCATCATGCCGGTGTAAAGGTCGGTGATGAACACGCGGTCGGTTTCGTAATCCTCGGCCTGCAAACCCAGCGCGTCGGCCTTGATGCGGAGGTTGATGTCCTTGCTGACGAGCACCGTGGGATTTTTGGGTTGCGCTTTTTGAATGCTCGCGGCGAGCGAAAGAATCCGGCTGTCCACGCTGTTGCCATTGGCGTGAGCGTCGCCGTTGACGTGGCCGTTCTTTTGAAAGGCGATTTGTAATTTGCCGCCGTTGGGCAATTTCACGCCTTCGCTCAGGCTGCCCTCGCCGCGGAAACCGTCGAGCATCCGCGACACGCTGCGCGCGTTCTGGCCCAGTTCGCTGGACTCGCGCTTGAAGCGGTCAATTTCCTCGATGACTTCAATGGGAATCAGGACGTGGTTGTCCGCAAAGCTCAACAACGAGTTGGGGTCGTGAAGCAGGACGTTGGTGTCGACGATGTAATTTTTCACAGGCGTTTGGCGTGTTTCAAAGTTTTCATCCGGCGATGCCAGTTTATGATTTGCGAGTGCGCGGCGGGCAGTTGGTAGTGGCCGGAGTAGAGAAAATTTTCGAGCATCCCGAACAAATCGAAATCCACAAAGCGCGGCCGGTCTTCGAGCATGAACGGCAGGTGCGTCAACATCATCTCGAACGGAAGCAGCCGCTCTTCCAGTTGCTGGAGCCAGAATTTCTGGTCCTTGCGCCACTGGTCAAGGCAGCCGTGCCCAAATTTGCGTTCTTTGAACCGGAGAAAATCGAGTTGCTCCGGCACGGGCACATTTTCCTTCCAATAAATATCGTTCAGCCGGAATGTCGCGCCCTCGATTTCATTTTCAATGCAGCGCCAGAGGATGGACTGGACGTCGCACCATTTGTTTGGAAACAGGCCAAGTTCGAGTTCTTCGTCGAGATATTTGGCGATGACCTGCGAGTCGTCGCTGACTTCAAACAGCACGTTCCTGCCGTCCTTGATGATCGGCACGCCGTAATAACGCTGCTTGGTGAGTTTCCAGACCCGCGAGCGGTCCTGGTTGGGGATGTTGATGATTTTGAAGCGGACTCCGGCAAATTCCAGGATGCGCCGTTGAACGATGCAGAACGGACTCCACGGAAACTGAATCAACTCAATCATGTCAAAAGTTCAAATTGCGTCACTGACGGGCGCACTTTAGGATTCGCTCTCCACGCTGACAAGCGCAAACACCACTTTACACTTTCGCGCTGCGGGACTAAAGTCGCCACATGGCTTCTGATTACGATGCAACGGAGTTTGTGGACACGGATTTTCAAGCGCACAAATCGCCTTACGGCACGCCCGCACCCAACGACCCGCTCCGTGCGCCGACGCGCGACGAGGTGGACCGCAAGGTCGTCGAGGCGCAGCAAAAACTTGCCGAGTTGAAACGCGCGCAGGAGGATTTGGAGCGCGAACGCGCCGCGCTCGAGGAATTGCGCCGGCGCCAGACGGAATTTCAAACCGGCCGCCAGGAAATGATTCACCATCTCACGCGCGGCCTCGGCCTGCTCGAAGAGGCCGAGTTCAATGCCCGGCGCGATGCCGAGCAAATGGTCAAAACCGTCACCGATTTCCGGGACGCGCTCGATAAAATCCAGGCCATCCACGATGAAACGTGGACGAAGGACAATTTCAGCATCGAACTCACCCGCGGCCTCACCACCATCGAAAACGCGCGGATGGAATGGAATGCCGCCCGGCTCAAATTTTCCGTCTTGGACGGCGAGGCGAAGGAAAAATCCGAAACCGGGCCCGTCTCGGCGCCCGCCCTGTCACCATTCGCCAGTGCCAGTTTTGGCGAGCTGTGCAAATTTGGTCTGGCGATGACCTGGCCGCTGGTGCTGATTGCCTTGGGCGCGCTGGGCGTGCTGGTTGCCGTTTTGATGCGGCACTGAAATTGTCGTATGGCGTCCGCGAAGAAAAAAGTTGATCCGATTTCCGACCGTTCGCGCGCGCTCACCGACCAGATTGCCGCGCTCGAATCCGAAATCCAAAAGCTCGACACGCAACTTCAGCGTGTGCCCACGCCGAAATTTCGTTCCACCGCCATTCCGCACGGTGCGACCATCGCTCGCGCGCACGAACCAGCCCCGTCTCCGCCACCTCAACCTGTGCATGAGCCGGTTTTTGAAAAGGTAACCCCACTGCGAGACACCGCCGAAACCGCCACACCCGATCAGTTCAACGAACTTGGCATCCGCAAATACGATTTGCCGGCACTCTTCAATCGCATCCGGAACCATTTCCGCCGGCCGACCACCAGCAATCCGCGGCTCGTCGCCTATCTGGCCGCCGGTGGCGTGCACGGCCTCCGTCCGATGCGCTACGAGAAGCGCGTTGCGCGCAACCGTTTCATCTTTTTCGCCATCGTGTTGTTCGTCATCCTGTTCGGCACCATCTGCGTTTTCATGCGCAACCACTGAGTGAACCACGGATGAAAGCACCATCGATTAAACTGCCGATTTTCACAAGCAACGGTCAATTTGTCGCAAGTTATTCGGAAAAAGGACTGGCGGAACTGGACTTTCCTGCCAACGGTAGGGCCGAGCTGCCGCTCGGCCAGAACGCGCAGCAGCGCGTCCCTACCCCAATCCGCCGTTGGCATCAGGCGACCGTTGCCGCGTTAAAAAATATTCTCGCCGGACGTTCGCCCGGGAAATTTCCGCCACTTGATTTGTCCAACGGCACAACGTTTCGACGGAAGGTTTGGACCACGCTGCGAAAAATCGCCCGCGGCCAGACCAAAAGTTACGGTGAAATCGCCCGCGCCGTGGGCAAACCGAAGGCGGTCCGTGCCGTCGGCGGCGCCTGCGGCGCCAATCCGATTCCGGTTTTTGTCCCCTGCCATCGCGTGCTGGCGGCGAACAAAAAACTGGGCGGGTTCTCCGGCGGCTTGGATTGGAAACGCAAATTGCTAACGCGCGAAGGGGTGATGTTTCGGTAGGGCGGTGCTGCTGCGCCGCCGGGTATGTTGGCCGCGCAGCAACGCGGCCCTATTTTTGATTTTCGGCCGCCAGCCGGATGATATCGCGCAACGTTGTGCGCGGACGAAACTTCACAAAGCGTTCGAGCTTTTTCACCATCGGTTTGCGGCGGCGCATGTCATTGAAGCCCGGCGCACCCGTGACGCCGAAGCCCTTGGGCGAAGGCGCATAGGCTTTTGCATACGGCACGAGTTCAATTTTTGATTTCGAGCCGAGAGTTTTCACGACGAGCCGCGCGAGTTCGAGGATGCTGATTTCTTCCGTCCCGCCGACGTTGAAAATTTCACCGAATACAGGTGGCGGCGACGCCTCGTCGCAGTCGTGTGGCCGCGACGCCCGCGTCGCGCGAAAAACGGATGGCGACGCGGCGTCGCCTTTCCCTCCTGCGACGAGGGCGTCGCAGCCACTTTTTTGCAGCCGTACCAGCGCTTCCACCGCGTCGCCGACGTGACAAAAACAACGCGTTTGCGCACCGTCGCCGAAAACCTTCAGCGGCCCACCCGTTTTCGCCGCCGCGATAAAACGGGGCAGCACCATGCCGTAACGTCCGGTCTGGCGTGGACCGACGGTGTTGAACAGCCGCGCGATGATGACCGGCAGCGATTTTTCCCGCGCGTAAGCCAGCGCCAGAAATTCGTCGGTCAGCTTCGAACACGCGTAGCTCCAGCGCGATTGCCCAGGCGGGCCGATGAGCAGATCGTCGTCCTCGCCAAACGCGGGCTTCTGGCTTTTGCCGTAAACTTCCGAAGTCGAAGTCAACAGCAACGGCGTGCGTCTGGCCGCGGCGGCTCGCAACAAAATTTGCGTCTCGTGGAAACTCGATTCCAAAACGCTCAACGCGGATTTCACCACCAGTTCGACGCCGACTGTCGCCGCCAGGTGAAAAATGAATTCGGCGTTTGCGGCCAGTTTCGGCAGTCCGGCGCACGCGGAAATTTTCGATTGAATCACGCGCAGCCGCGGATGCGATTTGACCGCGCGCAGATTTTCCAGACTGCCCGTGGAAAGATCGTCAATGACGACGACCGTTTTGCCCCCGGCCAGCAGCCGCTCGACCAGATGGGAACCAATAAATCCAGCTCCACCGGTCACCAAAATGGGTCCCGCATTTTTCATTTCAGCGCGTCGGCGACGGCCTGCGCGAGCTTTTGACGAAAAGCCGGATTCTCGATCCGCTTCGCCTCGTGCGGATTCGACAAATAACCGCCTTCAATGAGCGCGGCGGGATGGCGTTGTCCGTGCAGCACGCCGATGAACCGCACGCGTCGCACGCCGCGATCGTCTTCGTCACTCGCGCGCAGCAACGCGGTGTGCAGGAGCACGGCCAGTTGCAGATTCTGCGCGTCAAAACTGTTGTTCGGAAAATATTGCGACCAGATGTCGGAGTAGTTGCGCGTCAGGTTGGAAGGCATTCCCGCCGGGGTGGAGCAATAGGTTTCAAGACCCGCGGTTTTTTTATTGCGATCGGGAGTCGAATTGAAATGCAGGCTGATGAACAAGTCCGCGTGATGCGCCTCGGCAAACGCGACGCGATTGGACAAGGCAATGTCCACGTCATTGGTCCGGGTCAGAAAAACCTGCCAGCCATTCGTCGCCAGCAGCGGCGCAAGCCGCTTCGCCCAGTCGAGCGTGAATTCTTTTTCCAACCGCCCGTCCAGAACGCTATGCGTGCCGACGTTCACCCCGCCGTGGCCGGGATCAATCACAATGACGCGATTGCCAAACGTCAGTGGCGGACCGGACAGCAGCGGCTCGAGATTTTTCTGCAAATCAAGACCGTGAACGAAAACCTGATCGTCAATGAATTCCGGGGCGAAACCGAGTTGAACTTCCGTGCCGTTCCAGGTCGCGTCGCGGCTGCCGATGTCCAAAACCATCGTGCCGTTGGTTGACCCGACCGCATACGTGGCCACGGGCGTATTGGACAACCGCCGCGGCGCGCTGATTTTGTTTTCGGCGGCCCAGCGGTTGAGCGAAGTCCAGGTCGTCACCGGCGCGGCGGGCGGCGGGTTGGTCCGGACGGCTGGCGTCATCGGCCGGATTGACCGGGGCGCGGGGAGTTTTTTAACGAGGTTGGTATCCGACCAGTTCAATGAAGACGTTTCATTGGACATGATCGGCGGCGACGAAATGATTTCTTCCGGCGGGGTTGATGTGGTGGCACACCCCGCCAAAAAGAACGCCGCGACGAATAGGATTGCCAGTGACTTGGACACGCGGTCATTGTGCGGATGGGGAAACCGGACTCAAGCTGTTTCAACGTGCTGCCAGCGTCCCGCTGGCAGATCACACTCATACTTCCTGGAGAATCGAATCTTCCGGCAGGATGCCGAAAGCACGCTTGGGTGCGGCTTGTCCGCGACGTTCGATTCGTTCATAATTTGCCAGCGACAAACACATTTGCTTGAAAATACTCGTTGCCATCACCGGAGCCAGCGGCGCGCTTTACGCGCAACGCCTGCTCGATAATTTGGATCCGGGCGCACACGAAATCCATGTCGTGATGAGCAATTACGCGCCGCAAGTCATCGCCGAAGAACTGCCCGGCGGCCTGCGCCTGCCCGACGGCGTGAAGACGCACAACGTCAAAAGCATGAACGCGCCCTTTGCCAGCGGCTCGAACCCGCCGGACGCGATGGTGGTCATTCCCTGCACGATGGGCACGATGGGCCGCATCGCACACGGCTACAGCGAGGACGTTTTGCTGCGCGCGGCGGACGTGGTGTTGAAGGAGCGGAAAAAACTGATTCTCGTTCCGCGCGAAACGCCGTTGAGCCTCGTTCACGTCAAGAACATGGAACTGCTGCTGCTGGCGGGCGCGGTGATTCTGCCGGCGAACCCGGGTTTTTACGCCGGCCCGAAAACAATTCAGGATGTCGTGGACACCGTCGTGGCCCGCGTGTTGGATCACCTCGGCGTGGCGAACAAACTCGCGCCGCGCTGGAACGAGGAAAAGGAATGAAATGAAAAAGGGGAAACATCGAACATCGAACATCAAACATCGAACATCGAACGATTCGGACGATGGTCGGTGGACGCTCCATGAAGATGCGGCGGGCGGGCGAAAGTACGACTTGGAAGAACGACTGCTGGAATTTGCTTCGGCAGTGATTAATTTGTCGGAAAAACTTCCGAACTCGCGTGCAGGAAATCACATTGCGGGACAGATTTTGCGCTCTGGCACGTCGCCGTATCCCAATCACGGCGAGGCGGAATCAGCCGAGTCGCGCGACGATTTCATCCATAAGCTGAAGATTTGCCTGAAGGAACTTCGGGAAACGCGCCGTTGGGCGCGGCTGATTCAGCACAAGCACTGGACACAAAATGATTCAACCTTGCTCTTTGTCTTGAGCGAGTCGGATGAGTTGATCCGAATTTTCATGTCCAGCATCAAGACCACGCGACAAAATGCGCTGGCTCAAAAGCGAAAAACTTCGGCGTTGGTCACCTATCCATCCGGCGAAGCCGGCTGACCTTTCGATGTTCGGCGTTCAATGTTCATTGTTCGATGTTTTCTTTAGTTAAAAAATGGGCTTCGTTCGTCCGGTTCCCGCACACGGTATTCGCATTGCCGTTCGCGCTGGCGGCGATGGCCGTCGCCGCGCGCGATAATCGCGGCTGGCCGGGTTGGCGGACGTTTGGACTGATTCTCGCAGCGATGGTCTGCGCGCGAACGTGCGCGATGGCATTCAACCGCATCGTGGACCGCAAGTCCGACGCGCTGAATCCGCGCACCGCCGGCCGCCATCTGCCCACCGGCCAGATTTCTTTGTTCAGCGCATGGGCGCTTTGCCTGTTAAGCGGCGCAGGTTTGATTGCGGTCAGTAACTTTCTGAACCTGCTTTGCTTTTATCTTTCGCCGGTCGCGCTCGTGGTGATTTGTTTTTATTCGCTGACGAAGCGGTTCACGGATTACACCCACGCATTTCTTGGTATTGCGCTCGCGCTCGCGCCCGTCGGCGCGTGGCTGGCGGTAAAAGGAGAGAATGTTTCGACGCTGGAAATTTTGCAAATGCTCGCGCTGGCGGCAGCGGTCGTGTTGTGGCTCGTGGGCTTCGATATCATTTACGCGCTGCAGGATTACGAATTCGACAAAGCGCACGGCCTGCACTCACTCGTTGTGGCATGGGGGCAAAAAAACGCGCTGGCCGCCGCGTTTCTGGCGCACATGGTCATGTGCGGGCTGCTGCTCGCATTCGGGCTGCTCTGCCAATTTCGCATCGCGTATCTCGTCGGCTGGTTCATCATCGTCGGCTGCCTCGTGCTGGAACATTGGATTGCGCGTCGCCGGAGTTTGAACTGGATCAACCTCGCGTTCTTCCGGCTCAACGCCGTCGTGAGTGCGGTTTTTTTAATCGTGACGGTGGCGGAAGTGGTGTTTCAGGGCGGATTCAGATTGCGTTAAAATCCCCGGCTCCGGGTTGAAATCTCTGTTGACTCCAAAAAAATTTGCTTCTTTATTTTGGGGCATGAACCTCCGGTTGGTCCTGCTGGTGCTTTGCCTGGTCGGCAACGCATTGCTGGCGACCGCTTTGCTCCGGCACGGTTCAAATTCACCGCGTCCGGCGGTTTCAGAAACAAAGATTTCCGCGACCACCGATCAGGTTGAACCACCACAAACCAACGCACCCGGCGCGGCGACAATCACCGGAACGCCGGATTTTCAATGGTCGCAGTTCGAAACGCCGGATTTTGCCGTTTACATCGCGTGGCTGCGCGCCTTCGGCGTACCGGAGCCAACGGTCCGCGACATCATTTTCGGCGCGGTGGAGGCGATCTACCGTCCGAAGCGCGCCGCGTTGCGCCCGCCGAAGAAGCCGGACGACGGAAAATTCTGGGTGCGGCACAACTTTTACGGCGCCGATTCGCAAATGACGAAAGCGCAGCGCGAGCAAATGCGCGCGTTGCAGAAGGAGGAGTCGGATTTGCTCAAGTCGCTGCTGGGACAGGATGTTTATCAGCAAAGGACGAAGGACGCGGGCTCGCCGGATTGGACGGACCGCTACTTCGCGTCCATCCCGAAGGAATTGCGCGACAAGGTGCAGGACATTGACGGACGCATGAACGAGGCGAAGCAGGAAATTTACGCCGCGGCGAACGGTTATGTTGATCAGGACACCCAGGCGGACTTGCGGGCGGTGGAGAAAAAATTCCATGACGAGTTGGCGGCCGTATTGACGCCGGAGCAGTTGCTGGACTGGGATTTGCGCCATTCGGACACGGCGAACCAGTTGAAGAACAACCTTTCGGCCTTTGACCCGAACGAGGCCGAGTTCCGCGCGCTCTTCAAGTACCAGCAGGCCGCGCAGGACTTGAATCCGCCGCGCAATCCCGACGACGACCCGGCGCCGCCCACCGCCGACGAACGCAAGGCGCTCCAGGAAAAACAAAAGGAACTCGACGCCGGGCTCGCGCAGGCCATTGGCGACGACCGCGCGAAGGAATACAAACTGGAGCAGGATTGGGGATACCGGAACCTCATTGACACGGGGGTGCCGAAGGATGCCTTGTTCAAGGTGGACGACATGAAAAACCAGGCGCAGGCCGCCGCCCAAAAAATCCGCAGCGACCCGACGCTTTCCTCCGACCAGCGCGCCCAGGCGTTGAGCGCCATCCATACGGAAACGCAGAACGGCATCAACGGATTGCTGGGCGACAAACAGGGCAAACGGTATTTCAACCAATCCGGCTGGTGGCTCAACAACATCGCCCCGGCATCCAGCACGCGATGAAAGCGACCTCCCTCATCATCGCCCTTTCGCTCGCGGCCAGCGCCATTTTGGCGGTGCTCTTGTTCCGTGCAGATCACACCTCGCCGGCAAAAACGGGTGAAGCGGAAACCAGCGCTTCATCAGTGGCCACCACGTCTGCCGTCGGGCGGACGGGTGCGTCAGTGGATGCTGTCGCCACACCCGTTGCGCCGGCATCCTGGCGGGATTTCCAGGTGGAGGACTTGAAGGAATTCATCCGCCGGTTGCGCGCGGCGGGGTGTCCGGAGGGCACGATTGAGGATTTGGTCATTGCCGAGGTGAACCGCCGTTACGCCCCAAAGCTGCGCGCCTTATGGTCGGAGGAATCTCTTTCAAACGATTATTGGAAGTCTTACCAGAGGAACTATGATCCGGCCAAAGTGAAAAAAAACCGGGAACGCCTGCGCCAGCAACAGGCGTTGCAAAAGGAAAAAACCGCTCTGCTCGTGGAACTGTTTGGCGTAGACGTCGAAAAACAGCGGCTGAAGGAGGAAGGCCTTGACAACGAGGGCTGGAACCCGAATGGCAGCCTTTCCTTCCTGCCGGAATCCAAACGCAACGCCGTGCAAAAGTATCTCGATGATTTTCAGGACCGGGAGCAGGACTTTTATGCCCGCGTCAGGGGCGGCTGGGACGACGCCGCGCGCGCCGAGCAGAAAAAGCTGGAGCAGGAAAAACTGGCGGGCCTCGCGCAGTTCCTCACGCCGGAGGAATTGCGGGAATATGAATTGCGCAATTCGCAGATGGCTTCGCAGATTGCGTCCGATCTTCGCGGGGTTTCGCTCACGCGGGAGCAATACGAGGCGCTGTTCGACATCCGCAAAAAATACGGCGACAGCATTTACAACTGGTCCGACGCCGCCAACGACGCCGACACCATCAAGCAAATCGAGCAGAACAAAAAAAACATGCAGGCGGAAATCGCCACCGCGCTCGGCGCGGACAAGCAACAGAAAATGGAGCGGGCGCAGGACTACAGCTACCAGCAACTGGACCGGCTCGCCAAACGCAACGACCTGCCCCCGGACACGGCGTCGAAGATTTACGATTTCAAGCAGGCTGCCGAAAAGGCGGCGCAGGATTTGCGTTTGAACACCGATCTGGCCCCCAAACAACAGCAGGCCGCCCTCGCACAAATCCGCGCCGAGACGGAACAGTCCGTCAAAACCGCGCTCGGCGACAAACTTTACAAACGCTACCTCAACAACGGCGGCTGGTGGCTTAACAACATCGCCCGTCCGCCATCAAAATAAACCGGGCCGGCCGGGAAGGTCCGGGCGGGAAAAACTTACGGAGTAACATTTTTCGGGATTTGCTTCTGGGTTGGGTGTATGAGTGGCACCAAAGTGACCCCGTCAGACAGCCCGAAATGTCCGCAATGCGGCACACCGCTGCCGGTCGGCGCGCTCGCCGGGCTTTGCCCCGCCTGCCTCCTGAAACAGGGCGCCGCCGCCGAAACCGCCACGGGCGGGCAGGCGCCACCGTTCCAGCCGCCGCCCGTCGCCGAACTCGCGCTGTTGTTCCCGCAGCTCGAAATCCTTGAACTCATCGGCAAGGGCGGCATGGGCGCGGTTTACAAGGCGCGGCAAAAGGAACTGGACCGCATCGTCGCGCTCAAAATTCTTCCGCCCGGCATCGGCCGCGACGCCGCGTTCGCCGGACGCTTCGCGCGCGAAGCCAAGGCGCTCGCGAAGCTGAATCATCCCGGCATTGTCACGCTTTACGAGTTCGGCCAGGTGCAAAGTAGCGCAGGCGTCTCGCCTGCATCCGGCTCTCAACCCTCAACCCTCAACGCTCAACCACTTTACTTCTTCCTGATGGAATTCGTGGACGGCGTGAACCTGCGTCAATTGTTGCATGCCGGTCGCATCGCCCCGCGTGAGGCGCTGGCCATCGTCCCGCAAATCTGCGATGCGCTCCAGTTCGCGCACGACCAGGGTATTGTTCACCGCGACATCAAGCCGGAGAACATTCTGCTCGACCGCCGCGGGCGGGTGAAGGTGGCGGATTTTGGTTTGGCCAAACTGGTCCAGCTAGATGGTAGGGCCGAGCTGCCGCCCGGCCAGGACGCGCAGCAGCGCGCCCCTACCGACGATGCGCTGACCGCTGCCGGCAAAGTCATGGGCACGCCGAATTACATGGCGCCGGAGCAAATGGAACATCCCAATGAGGTGGACCATCGCGCGGACATTTACGCGCTGGGCGTGGTGTTTTACCAGATGCTCACCGGCGAACTGCCCGGCCAGCCAATTATTCCGCCGTCGTCCCGCACGCGCGGGATTCAGATTGACGTGCGCCTCGATGAAGTGGTGCTGCGCGCGTTGGAAAAGAAACCCGAACTCCGTTACCAGCAAGTCAGCGAAGTGAAGACCTGCGTGGAAACGATTGTGAATTCGGGTAGCGCAGGCGTCCCTTCAACCGAACATGTTAGAAAACAGAAATCAAAATTTTCATGGGTTGGATCATTGCCAAAATTTGATGCCCCGTTTGTCGTAAAGCGTGGAAACCGTCGTATTTGGAACTGGTCAGCTATCGGTATCAATCTGCTCTGGGGTCTTTGTCTGATTAGCGTTTTGCTGCCGGTCATGCTCAAAGGCATGTCTTTCAACGACAAAACTGAGAATTTCATAGAGCTCATTTTCATTGGGGGTTTTGCCGTGTTTTTCACCGTCCGAGTATTGCGCGGAATCATTTCGCCTTTGGAATCCTTGCCTGCCGAACCGGGCGGCGCGACCGGCACGACGACACTCCAATCCTGGCCAGCGATCATGGGTGCAATCGTCTTTGTCCTGACCCTTGTGGTACTCCATGTTTTCAAACCGACTCACTCAGACCAGATCAAATCCGATTACATCGGGCAGAGTTATTTCCCCAAAGGCGATTCCATTGAAATCACCTCGGTTGAACGATCCGCCAACCGGATGGTCGTCAAAGGCCATTATGACCTGGTCAGTCACGACAACGCACTGCTGGCGCTTTACATCACTTCGACAAACAGAAATGTTCCCGAAGACTCACAACAGCGGATGCAGATTTCCAAAGGACGGGGCGATTTTGAATTGATACATTCCCACCTTGTTCCTGGTCTTCCGCATGTGGAGATGTATGCCAACGGAAAAAATTTCGCCAACCTGTATTTTGGAACCAAGGCCGAAGCGCTTGAAGAAAGCAAAGTCCACTGGATCTCGGGGACTAACCAAACGGCCGGCGACGCTTCACAACTGGTCCAGGAAGGCTGGCAGCTCTGGCAGGAACGAAAGCTGGCTGAAGCCACGGCAAAATTCCAGGAAGCGGTCAAACTCGCGCCGGACGACGCCAACGCATGGAACGGCCTGGGCTGGGCGACCTTCAATTCCGGCAAATCACAAGAAGCTGAGAAAGCGTTTCAAAAGGCCATTTCGCTCGAGCCCGCCCAGCCGGGTGCGCTGAACGGACTGGGCCAGATTTATTTGTCGCAACGAAAATACGATGAAGCCGAGAAATATTTACTTCAAGCTGCGCCCCAGGCCCCGGCGGCCTGGTACGGACTGGCGCGGCTTTATTTGCTCCAGGGAAATTTCGAGCAGGCGGAACGCTGGGCCCAAAACCTGGTTGATTCCGGCCAGGCAGATGACGGAGCGCGCCAGATGCTCAAGACGGCGAAGGAGAAACATCTCAACGAAGGCTTGCGGCTGATGATTGAACCGCGCACAACTTCCGATAACATGCCGGCTTCGGTTTCAGCCAACACCCACACCGCCTCCGGATCCCTCGACCCCACCACCGGGCTGCCAGTTGCTTCCGCCGGCACAACCGGTGATGTGATTGATCCCACTACTGGTCTTCCAATTTCCCTCGGCAATACGAGCATCGACCCTGTCACCGGGCTTCCGGTCGGTCCCGCCAGTACGACGGGCACTGCGATTGACCCCACAACTGGTCTTCCCATTACTCCCGGCAACACCGGAGCCATTGACCCCACCACCGGGCTCCCGACCGTCGCCACCGGCACAGCCGCTTTGCCTTCGACCAACGCGATTGCCGCCGATGTGAATGATAATACCGGGGTGGCCGATGCCGCGGCGCAAAAATGGCTGGCGCTCATTGATGCTGGAAATTATTCCGAAACTTGGAAGGAAGCTTCGGCGATTTTTCGGGGCGCAGTCACGGAGCCGGGTTGGGAAAATTCCATGAACACTTTCCGCCAGCCGCTCGGCGATCTGGTGTCCCGCAAATTGAAGTCGGCGCAGCACATGACGGAGTTGCCCGGCGCGCCAGACGGTCAATATGTCGTCATGCAATTTGAAACTTCGTTCGCCAACAAGAAATCCGCGATCGAAACTGTCACGTTCATGCTGGAAAAAGATGGGCAGTGGAAGTCGGCCGGTTATTTCATCAAGTGATTTAACCAAACAAAAACCGTCAAAAAATATATGAAAATTAACCTGTTCAAATTCAATGTCGTCGGATTCCTATGTGCGGCGGCTCTCGTTGCCGGCTTCGCTTCTGGCTGTGGCAAGAAAGCCGATGTTGGCGCGGAGAAGGCTGCAACTTCGGCGGCCCAAACGTGGCTGGCGGCGATAGACCATGGCGATTACGCCCAAAGCTGGCAGAATGCATCTGCCTTTTTCCAGAACGCAGTCACAGAAGAAAAATGGAAAACGTCCATGGAAATGGTCCGCAAACCGCTGGGCGATTTGGTGTCGCGCAAATTAACATCAGCGAACGCAACAGCAGAGTTGCCCGGCGCACCCGCCGGCCAATATGTCGTGATGCAATTCGAGACTTCATTCACCAATAAGAAATCCGCGATCGAAACCGTCACGTTCATGCTGGAAAAAGATTGCCAATGGAAGTCCTGCGGTTATTTCATCAAATGATTTGAACAACTAAAACCGTCAACCAATGAACTCATATGAAAGGTCCTCTGCTGGTCGTGTTTATCATCGTGATAATCCTCCTGGCAATCTGGGACGGGGTATGGAAACTGATTGCCCTGTGGAAAAGTGCGCGCCACAACCAACTGGCGTGGTTCATCTGCCTGGCCATCTTCAACACGGTGGGCATTTTGCCCATTCTCTACATCCTGCTCTTCCAGAAGACCGCGCCGCCGGCACTGCCACCACCGCCCAAAATTTGAGTTGCTTTGAAACATGAACGGCACGCCTCTTTACATTTCAAAACGGACGGCCAGGAGCCTGTGGCAGGAGTATCGCATCTACCGGAATCGGATCGAACTACAATGTTGGCTTGCCCTGCACACCCTTGTCATTCCCGCCAGCGAGATTTTGAAAATCGAGGTGCGCCCGTCAGTTTTCAGCGGCCGGAAAGAATTCATCTGGGGAGTGAAGATTGATAATTGCGACCTTTGCCGTCACGTTTTGCTCAGACGAAAATCGGGCATCTTGAAACGCATTGGGTTTTCACCGGACGACCCGGAAAAATTCGTGGCCGTGTGCCAATCCATCATGCCGGGAACTACTTGACCTCCGAACATTCAACTCCCGCAACGAGTGCGCCGGGCGACATCTTCGCCACGACACACTGGACGGTCGTGCTCGCCGCCGGACGGCGCAGCACGCCGCAATCCGACCGCGCACTGGAGGAACTGTGCCGCACCTACTGGTTCCCGCTCAACGCCTATGTCCGCCGCCGCGGGCACACGAAGGAAGACGCCGAAGATTTGACGCAGACCTTCTTCGCGCGCTTTCTCGAAAAAAATTATCTCGAAGGCTTGAGCGCCGAACGCGGGCGGTTTCGCGCGTTCCTGCTGGCGTCGCTGAAACATTTTCTCAACAACGAATGGAAAAAAACGCAGCGCCAGAAACGCGGCGGCGGTGTGACGCCGCTGTCCCTCGACTGGCAGACCGCCGACACCCAATTTCAAATCGCCGACACGACCGAGCCGAGTCCGGACAAGGCGTTTGACCGCGAGTGGGCCGTGACCCTGCTCGCCAAGGTCATCGAACGGCTGCAGGCCGAGTGCGAGGCGGACGGCCGGGGAAAACAGTTCGCGGAACTGAAAATTTTCCTCACCGCCGGCAAAGGCGCGTTGTCCCATGCCGACGCCGCGAAAGCGCTGGGCATGGACGAAGGCGCCGTCCGGGTGGCGGTGCACCGGTTGCGGAAGCGTTACCGGCAACTGCTCCGTGACGAAATTGCGCAAACCCTGGCTGATTCGACAGACGTGGACGAGGAGATGCGCGCGCTGTTCGGAGCGTTTGCGACATAACGTGCTTCCGGCATCCTGCCGGAAGAACCTTTTTGAAAAACAAGTCAGAACTGCCGGCAAGATGCGCGGCAGCACGTTGTTGGCGCATTTGCGTTGCCGCGCAAAAGGTGCTTTAATATGCGGACGAATGAATTTCTTCGTTCAACGCAGCGGGTTGCGCGACCTTTACGACAAGGTCGTCGCGGGCGAACGCATTTCCGAGGCCGATGCGCTCCGGCTGCTTGAATCGAAGGACTTGAACGCCGTCGGTGCCATCGCGGACCTGGCGCGCTCCCGCCGCTGCGGGACCGGCAACCGCGCCAGCTACATCATCAACCGCTACGTCAACTATTCGAACTATTGCATCCTGTCGTGCCAGTTCTGCTCGTTTGCACGCAAGAAACGCGACGCCGACGGCTTCGAGTTCACCACTGAACAAATCGTTGAAAAGGCGCGGGAAGCCTTGAAGCTCGGCATCACCGAACTGCACATCGTCGGCGGACTGCATCCGT
>DAIRTX010000087.1:0-6426 GCA_036803685.1 Verrucomicrobiota bacterium
CGGGGTATTCGAGCCGGCCAAAGTGACACTTCCCAGATCCCCGATTGTGGCAAAGCCGGCCAATCAGTTGGGAAGAAACCAGACTCCGCCCCAGGCGCAGCAGACACCCAAACCAGATCTTAAGTTCCAGCCCAAATCTGAAACCCCGGGTCGCCAGCCAAACGTGGACCGGAGCAATCCTCAACCTAAATCGCGCCAGCCTGAGTCTGAGAAAAAGTCCGCGCCAGGGCAAAGCGAGGGGGTGCCGCGCGAAAGGCAGGTTCAACCGGAGTCGCAACCGCGCGCGAAGGAATCGGGAGCGAAAGCCCAGCAAGAATCGCAGCGGAACGCGAGCGGGCTGGAAAAGAAAGCGCAACCGGAATCACAACCGCGCGCGAAGGATGCGGCAGTGAAAACCGCGGAAGATTCGCAACGGAACGCCCGGGGATTGGAACAGAAAGCCCAACAGGGATCGCAACAACGCGCGAAAGACTCGGCAGCGAAAGTGCACGAAGCAGCGCAGCGGAACGCGAGCGGGCTGGAAAAGAAAGCGCAACCGGAGTCGCAACCGCGCGCGAAGGAATCGGGAGCAAAAGCCCAGCAAGAATCGCAGCGAGTGTCGGAACCGCCCGCCAAACAAAAGCCTGCCCCGAGTGAAAAAGGCGCAACGCAACTCATCAAAAAAGACAGTAAGCAGGAAGGCGACTAAGGATGGAAAACAAAAACTTTTCCAAAATGGAAAGTCGGCCAACGCCAGAACTACAGAAAGAGAATCCCATGAATAGAACTAAACGCTTGGGCGGCAAACTCGGAATCGTGCTGTGCAGTGCGCTGCTAGGATACACAACCTACGGACAACCGTCGGTATCGGTCGGGGTGAGTGTGTCGCTGCCATCGGTGCAGGTGGTGCTCCCCTCAGTGGAGATTCGCGCCGAAAGCGATTTTTATGAGCCGCTCACCCCGTACGGGCGATGGGAGATTGTCGGAGCCTACGGCCGCTGCTGGATTCCGGGCGGAGTTGAGGCCGATTGGCGCCCTTATTCCGAAGGTTATTGGCAGCGCACCGATGCCGGCTGGTATTGGGTCAGCGATGAGCCGTGGGGCTGGGCCACGTATCACTATGGTCGCTGGAATTTGAGCGCCCAATTTGGCTGGTATTGGGTGCCGCAGACGCAATGGGCCCCGGCTTGGGTTTCCTGGCACAGCGGTGGTGGATACGTCGGCTGGGCGCCGTTGTACCCGTCCGACGTGATAGTCATCTCGCCGCAGGCGTATGTTTTTGTCGAAGAACGGCATTTCATGGATCCCGTTCGCCGTTCCACAGTGGTCATCAATAACACCACCATCATCAACAAGACCGTAATCAACGAAGCTCCGGCCACTGCGGCCATCGAAAAGGCAAGCGGGCGAAAGGTCCAAGCGGTCGCGGTTCAGGAACTGCGCCACAAGGCGGAAGCACCGGTCGTCGCCAGGCAACGGACACCGGTATCGGCCGGTGAGAAAACGGTCCAGCCGCCGGTTCGCAGCGAGGCTCAACCCGCCGAAAAGAAAGCAGTTGCGGCGCACGAGCCACCGCAGGTTGAGAAACACAAGCCCGTTCCCGCAACTCCGGAATTCAAGCCTGAAGGTAATAATCATCCCCCGGCGATTAAAGAACCAACCGGGCAGAATGCCAATAAACAACCTGTAAAACAGAAAAAGTCTGCCCAGCCGTCGGACAAGAAAGAGCAGCCGCCAGCCAATGAAAAGCCGGCCGCAAACGAACAAAACGGACCGAACCCGGCGGACAAAAATCACGAGGACAAAGTCAAAGAATAGTTGCAGGGAGGTTGGTAATCGGCCTCCTACAGTAAACAAATAAACATCAAAAATGAAAGAAACGATATGAAAAAAACATCTGTAAGCACGGGCAAAACCTTGAAAGTGTTGGGATTGGTCATCGGCCTCGGCGCGCTGCCATTGCTCCTGGGCGTGACCGGCTGCACCACCACCGGCAGCCGCTACGAGCAAAGCACGGGCGAACGAATTGACGACCATGGCACTTCTTCCCGCGTCCGGGCAGCGCTGGCAAACGACTCGCAATATAAGTACGACGAAGTAAACGTGGAAACGTTCAAGGGCACGGTTCAGTTGAGCGGCTTTGTCAACATGAAGGACCAGAAAAACCGGGCCGGAGATCTCGCCAGGAAAGTCAGGGGCGTGATCGATGTCGAAAACAACATCACCGTCAAAGAGTGATCGAATTGAGAAAGATGCATTCGCAACACGCCGACAGTGGAATCCCCACTGTCGGCACGTTGACAGCGAGTGGAAACGAAACCAGAATGAACTGCCCGAAGAGGTTCGCCAGTTACTCAATGCGAGTTGGAAAAAACGCTTTCGTGATCTCGCGGCGATGATCACGGTGCTTTTCGGACGGATCCGGTTGGCGGAAACCAAACGGCGCGAATGGCGCGTCTGAATCAAAATGGTTTCGGTAGGGTAACACCCCATGGCGCACGCCCTGCTTCTTGAATTACTGTCAGCCGATCAGGCAACCAAAACGCCTGCCTGATTTAAAGGAAATACATGAAAACCAAACTCACCCTGCTCGCCATCAGCAGTTCATTGGTGCTGGCCGCGCCAGCATTGCTGGCGCAAAACACCAACACCAATACCAATACCCTCCCCCTCACCCAAACCTTGAAATACCAAGTAGCGTTGGAAAATGACCGGTCTTTGGGCGAACGATCTCTCCTTCCACCCGGTCTCAAGGAGAAGTTGAAGCTCACCGAAGAGCAGAGAACCGAGCTGAAGCCAATCGAGGACGACTTCGCCAACACCTGCCAGCAATACCAGACAGCCAACCAACCCCGTATTGATGCCGCCCAAGAGGCGAATCGGCAAGCGCGCGCATCGAAGGACACGGCACAAATTCAGGCAGCGCGCAAACAGTTGCAACAGGTCTGGGCCGGTCTCCAGCCATACCGAGAGGCAGCCGTCAAGCAAATCAAGCCTCTGCTGACGCCGGATCAACTCAAGGTTTTGGAAGATCCGAAGAACCAATGGCACGGAAATCATGCTGCTGAAGCGAATGATCCGTCTGCGAATTGAATCATAACACCAGCAAATCCGCAGTGATGGCGCGGTAAATTATGAACTGAGAAGCGCGCTGTGTTTGTAGAATTAACCGAAGCGGCGGGTGAATCCCGGAATCCCATCAGGCGTATAATTGGCGGGTTGGGGGAGGTGGTTTGGGCGCAGTGGGATGGGGTTCGTCATGCGGCGGCGCTGCTGGTGGCGGGTCTGGCGGCCTTCCGGTGCGGCAAGTTCCGGGAGCGCCGACGTGAAACCTTCCTGGTTCCAAACTGCGTTGAAAGGCGCGCCAGTGGCCGGCTCCATCTGGCTGGCATTCCGCGCGCGATCACGATGATTGGCTGACAGACGCATTGAATATGGACGCCGCCACGATAACTCAGCCCATAGCGGCCAAGGATGACTCGACGGTCGCAGCGGCACCGCGTGCAGATGCGCCCGGCAGCGAACCACTGCCCGTTCCATCGAGCGCCGCCGCAGCGACTAAAACGACACCCGTGCAAATCGTTTTGATTGTGCTTGGCGTCATTGCCTTTCTTTACTTCGCCCGTCCCGTGATCTTGCCGGTCTTCCTGGCTTGTGTGGCGGGGATGACCCTGAAACCGCTCATCCGCTGGTTGTCTTACTGCCACATTCCGCTGGCGCTCTCCGCCGCAGTCGTGCTTTGCCTCCTGGTGGCCGCCGTCGGGATTGGTTTCTTCCAACTGGGCCGCCCGGCGTTGACGTGGATGAACGAAGCGCCGCAACACATGACCGCGTTGCGGCAACGGGTTCAAAAAATGTTCCCGCGCATCGCGCGGATCAGTCAAGCGGCGGCGGCGGTGAATAATCTCGGCGCAACCGAGGAAGAAAAAAAAGCAGAACAAAAGAAAACGCCTACGGTGGAGATCAAAGACAGCCGCGGCACCAGTTCAATCCTTAACTGGACCGGAACCCTCCTGGTGGGCATAGGCGAGACGTTGGTGTTGGTTTACCTGTTGCTGGCCTCCGGCGACCTGTTCTTGCATAAACTCGTCCACGTGATGCCGACCTTGAGCGACAAGAAGCGCGCGGTCGAGGTCAGCCATGAGATTCAGCAAAACATTTCCAATTACCTGTTTTCGGTTTCTCTGATTAACATTGGCCTCGGTATTGTCGTGAGTGGGGGGCTCTACTTCATGAGCGTGCCCAACGCCGCGATGTGGGGAATGCTCGTGGCGGTACTGAATTTTGTTCCCTATTTTGGCCCCGTCGCCGGCGTGATCCTGCTGGCCACCGTCGGTCTGCTTACTTTCGACACGCTGTGGCAGGGACTCCTGCCGCCCGCCTGGTACTTGGTGCTCCATCTGTTGGAAGCGAACCTCATTACGCCGGTGTTGCTCGGGCGCCGATTCACTCTCAATCCAGTGGTCATTTTTGTTTCGTTGATCTTCTGGACCTGGCTCTGGGGTGTGCCCGGCGCGTTATTGTCGGTGCCGATCCTGGTCTCGATTAAGGCTGTTTGCGACCGCGTCCCCGCGATGTCGGCCGTCAGCGAACTTCTCTCCCGATGAGCCAGAAGCGAGTGAAAGAGCAATGCCGTTCACGGACACGGCAAGACCGTTCTTCATCACGTCCTCAACACGAAATTCGGTTCGGCGGGTCGCCGAACGGGGCGGGCGGGACGCCCGCGCTACCTTTGCGGAGAATATGCGTAAAACCGGGATTTCCAATGGGTTGCCGGCCAAACCCGGCTGTTTGCGGCCATTCCCCGGCTGCGCGTGGTGGTGCGGCGGGATTGGGAGCGGGCGATGCTGGATTCTGCACCAGACGCCGTTTGGTCGGAACTTGGACAGGACGCGGCATTACGCGAACGCGCGGATGAATTGGTCTTGCGAAAATACTCGCAGATGGATTACAATCGGAAGCGTTGAGTTGTAACCATTTTATCAAGCTGTGAAAAATTCCCCGTCGTTTTTGGGATGGTTGCGAAAAGGAGTTTTAGCCGTTTCCGCGATTTTCCTGACTCAATTCTGTTTCGCCAATACCATCACCACCAACACCCGCGCCGAAGTTTCTTTCATGGCGACATTGTGGGAAACCGACACGCTGAACATTTCTCCGCTGGCCAACACCCAATACCCCCAGTTTTCAAACGACTGGCAGTATATTTTTCCACACGCCAACATTTCTTCCGATGGCGATATTCACAACGACATGGGCGTGGATTCTTCCGGCAATGGCAGCACGAACAACAACACCGGCGAATCACCAATCATCGTGGAAGTGGTGAACGCGACCAGCAGCCAGTTAAACAATTTGCATATGCTTTCCGGCGCCCGCACCAAACCGCGCGGCATTTTTCGCCTTTATACCGAACACGCCAGCGAACGGCATTTCGAGCTGCATCCCGTCACGCAACTTTTCGTTTGGAACGGCAGCACGTTTGTTTTGAGCAATGATTATCACGCCAACATCAAATTCGTTTCCGACGGCGCGGGCCACCCCAACATCACCCTCACCAATCTGCTCAATGGCACGATCACCATGACCGCCACCGCTGCCGTGGACAACGTGCATATCACCTTCGGCTATCCCAGCCCCAGCGTGAATTACGTTCAATACGATGGCGTGACCACCTCCGGTTTGCAGAACGACGGCGTGAGCCAATACTTTTTCCTGCGCCCGAACCTCGTCACGCAGGCCGTCGTCCGCTGCCGCATTGTGGCTGGCACGACTGCCGCAACCCTTGCCGCCACGAACCTGGTTGCAAACCAAACCCTCACCGTCAATGCGTTGACCCGAACCGACATGCTGGCCGTCTCCAATCAGATTGCCTCCCTGACGGCGGGACAAAGAAAGACCTTCGCGCGTCCGGTGGAATTGATCACCTTGAGCCTCACCAATCTGGAGGCGATTGTTGCGCCAACGCTGACCGCGCTCGCTTTGACCAACCGACAATTTCGTTTCACTGTGACCGGCGCGGCGGGACACAGCTACACCGTCCAGACCTCCACCAATCTGACCACGACCAACTGGCTTTCCCTGTTCACCAGCCCTGCGCCCTTCACGTTCACCGATACGGACGCACCAAATTTCATTCAGCGGTTTTACCGGGCGGTTTATTGAATCAATTCCGCTTGCTTCTCCGCCTTGCCTTCGCGTTGCGCTTTGGAAAATGGATTCACTTGCGGCGGAGCTTCAACACCCTCTTTGCCGTGTCTAAAACGGGAAATTTACCTTTGCAGAAATATGCGGCCTTCGTTTCCGAAACTGGCATTGTTTTCGGCAAATCAGGCGGAAATAAGGGGAAATGGGCTGTTTGCGGCCATTCCCCGGCTGTGGGCGGCGGTGCGGCGGGGGTAGATGCCGATTTCCCCCATGTTTGCGGCCATTTCCTAAATGTCGGGGGCG
>DAIRTX010000087.1:6436-15871 GCA_036803685.1 Verrucomicrobiota bacterium
TGATGCCGGTTTCTCGGCTGTCGGCGGCGATTTCCATAATATAAATGGCGATTCCCCGGCTGCGGATGGCGCTTGATTGAAGGTGAATTGAGCTCGACACCTCACCCTGACCCTCTCCCCGATCGAGGCGGAGAGGGAATCGGCTGCGGCTGGCGGTTGATTGAAGGTAAATCCCCGTTTCCCGGTTGCGCGTGTCGAGTCGTAAAACTTCAAACTGGATCACTACCGCAAGTGCCTCATTCGCCCAAGAGTTCTACACATTGAGGTTTGAACCAGATCCGTCTTTGCCGAACACCTCTAAAATGCACGGTAGGGTTACACCCCATAGCGAAGGACCGGCTCGCAACGTACCCTATTTTTCGTCGTTACAATCAAAACCAAAACGCAAAAAGATAGAAAGAAAAACATAATGAAAATGAAATCAACCTACTCGCTCGCGCTCTTGGCAGCCACGAGCGCCCTGTTAGTCACCAGCGCATCCCTGCGCGCCTCCGATACGGACAGCCGCATCGAGTCATCCGCCACAAAGTCGTATGTGTTCAAAACCTACCTCAAGAACGATTCCATCAAGACTGAATCCAAAGACGGTGTCGTCACCCTGACCGGAACGGTCGCCGAAGCGTCCCATAAATCATTGGCTGAGAATACCGTGGAGAGTCTGCCCGGCGTCAAAAGCGTGGACAATCGCCTGAAAATCAAAGGTGAAAGCCCCGCTGAACATTCGGACATGTGGATCAGCATGAAAGTGAAATCCGCACTCTTGTTCCATCGCAACGTGAGCGCCAGTGGAACTGACGTGTATGTGAAAGATGGAGTCGTCAGCCTGCGCGGCGAAGCCTCCAGCCAGGCCCAGAAGGAACTCACCACCGAATACGCCAAAGACATTGACAACGTCAAAGAGGTCAAGAATGAGATGACGATTGCCAAGACCCCGGCCCAGCCGAACGAAACGATGGGCGAGAAGATTGATGACGCCTCCATCACCGCCCAGGTCAAATCGACATTGATGTCTCATCGCTCGACCAGCGCCTTGCACACCACGGTTTCAACGACGGACGGCGTCGTCACCTTGAGTGGCATTGCCAAAAACGACGCCGAAAAGAGCCTGGTCACCAAGCTCGTCACCGACATCAACGGTGTGACCAGCGTGATTAACAACATGACCGTCGCCGTGCCTGTGACGGCCAACTAATCTGGCAGATCGCTGTTGGCTGGTGCGAAAGCGCGCCAGCCTTCAGTGACAATACAAACTAAAAGAAAAATCTTATGTTATATACGATTGCGGTGGTGCTGCTCGTTCTGTGGCTGCTTGGCCTGGTGAGCAGTTACACGATGGGCGGGTTCATTCACATCCTGCTGGTCATTGCCATCGTCATGGTCCTCGTCAACCTCATCTCCGGGCGCAAGCGAGTGAATTAAGAAGCTGCTAATCGAAGAAAATAAACTGAAGATTCAATATGAATACAAAAACCATTGTCGCAGTCATCCTGATCGCTCTAGGCATCGTGGTGCTCGCTTACTCCGGCATCACCTTCACGACTCCGGGAAAGCCTGTCGAATTCCTCGGAATGCACATTGCGACCACCGACAGCCACTTTATCCCGCCCGTCGTCGGAGCGCTTGCGCTCGTCGGCGGAATCGTGTTGCTGGTTGTGAACCCCAAGCGGGTCTGATGAGCGGAGTCGAATCCGGTGCCGAAATGAAAGGCCGTCTGGATGCTCATTGGAGGCATGGCCGCCGCCATCGTTGGCTTGACAACACTGACCTTCCGCACCGCGAAATAAGATGCGCTTTTACCTGCAACAGAATGTCATGTGTCTGGTCTATAAGCACCCGCTCCTTTTAGATCGTTCCAGAGGTTGGACGCCGAAAAATCATTTCCTGGCCGTTGAGAATCCGCAGCGCCCGCATCCGGAAAATGGCGGGGCGGTGACGGCGGTTGAACCGGAGGATATATATAGATTTGAAGGAGAAGGCGGCCCGGAAGCGCCTGTGCCGGCCACGGAATTGATTGCTATTCCACTTGAAAACGCCATTGGGCGGAGATCGGCTGCTCCATGAAAGTAAAAATATTCGAAGTCGCTCTTCACAAGCTGCCATCCGGCAAGTCGCCGGCGACCGCACTTGAAGAACAGATCAACGAATTCCTTGTGCAATACCCGGACCTGCGGTTGGTGGCCACGCACATGAGCACCCTGGTCTCGCCCGCCGAGCCGAATGCCATGCCCAGAACGGAGGAATCATCCATTATCATTTTCTGCACACTGTTCTATACCGACCACGGAACAAGTGATACCGCTTTATGCACACACTGAAGCTCATTTGCCTGAACTTCCTCCAGCTGGTCAAACGGGTATGGTTGCTTCCCCAATCGGTCGCGAATGCCGTCAAGCAAAGACGGCGGCAGATCGTTTTGAACGAACTTGAAGCCGAGCGGCTCGACCGGATACGCAACCCGTTGAAGTATCTTGGGAAGTGATTTTAACCTTCGTTGCTTTGTTTCTTTGTTGTTCAGCAAAATGAGGCGGGGAGGCCAGCCACAACGCCCCGATCAAGGTGAGTGGAAGTTTTTACGCCCCGACCCGCCGCTTGGTTCTCTTTACGATTGCTCCAACCGCCGGCACCCGATAGTTTCCGGCCCATTGCAAGCCCCATGAATGTCGCCATCGAGACCTCCAACCTGACGCGCGATTTCGGGAAGTTCCGCGCAGTCAATGAACTGAACCTTCGCGTCGAGTCCGGCCGCTTTTACGGTTTCCTTGGCCCCAACGGCGCGGGCAAATCCACCACCATCAAGATGCTCACCGGCCTGCTGGCGCCGACGGCCGGCACCATGCGCATCCTGGGCGAAGACGTGGGCGACCCACGCCGGGCGCTCGAAGTCAAACGCCGCATCGGCGTGGTGCCGGAAAACCTGGCGCTGTTCGACAACCTGACGGCGCGCGAATACCTCACCTTCATCGGTCGCATGTATCTGCTGCCCCGCGACACAGTGCGCGAACGTTGCGACGAGTTGCTGGCCATGATGAATCTGGCGCACGAGGAGAAGAAGCTCACGCTCGAATTCTCGCATGGCATGAAGAAGAAACTCGCCCTGGCCGCCGCGTTGATTCCCAATCCGGATCTCCTGTTCCTCGATGAACCGTTCGAGGGCGTGGATGCGGTGGCGTCGCGGGTGTTGCGCGATACGCTCAAGCAATGTGTCAGCCGCGGCGCGACGGTTTTCCTCACCTCGCACGTGTTGGAGATCGTCGAAAAACTTTGCTCGGACGTCGGCATCATCGCGCAGGGGCGGCTGGTTCACCAAGGCACGATGGAGGAGCTGCACCAGGACGGTTCACTGGAGGACAAATTCCTCGCGGTGGTGGGCAGTGACGGGCACGAGGTTCAGAAGTTAAGCTGGCTGGAGGGTTGAATGAACTGGGAGCAACTGAAGACCATCCTCTGGCTGCGCTGGCGGCTCATGCGCAATCAGTGGGCACGCAGCGGCGGTCTGGGCGCGGTCATCGCCGTGCTCGCCGGCTTGGGCGCGTTCGTGATGGGCGGATTGTGTTTCGTGGGCGCCTTGCTCGGCGCGGCCTTCGGTCTGTCCCAGTCGCCGCCGCTCGTCATCATGGGGATCTGGTTTGGCGTCACCGTCGGGTTCCTTTTCTTCTGGATGATCGGCCTGCTCACTGAACTGCAACGCTCCGAAACCATAGATTTGCAACGCCTCATGCACCTGCCGGTCGCGCTGGGCCAGATGTTTGTCGTCAATTACCTCGTGTCGCACTTTGCGTTGAGCATCATCGTGGTCGTTCCCATCATGCTGGGGCTGGGCATCGGTTTCGTGATTGCACGCGGGCCGGAGATGGTGTTGTTGGTTCCGCTCGCATTGAGCATGGTCTTCATGATCACGGCGTGGACGTATTGTCTGCGCGGCTGGCTGGCCGCGATGATGACCAACCCGCGCCGGCGCCGCACAGTCATCATGGGCATCACCTTCATGTTCATCCTGCTCAGCCAGGGACCCAACCTTTATTTCAACGTCATCCATCGGCAAGACCATCATTCCAGCCAGCAGTCCACCACCAACCAGGAGACGCGCCGGACCACCGAACAGGAAAAACTCAATCAATTGCTCGCCGCGCAGAAGTTCATCCCGCCACTCTGGCTGCCGCTCGGCGCGCAGGGGCTGGCCGAAGGGCGTGCGCTGCCCGCGTTGCTCGGCACGCTCGGCTGTCTCGGCATTGGCACACTCGGCTTGCGTCGTGCGTATCGCAGCACGGTGCGCTTTTATTACGGTGAAACCGGCGGGAAAGCTCCGGTGCGAATCAAACCAGCCGGCACCGCCACCGCGGTGGTCGCACCGGCCAGAACCGGCAATGGGTTTCTGGAACTGCGCCTTCCCGCCGTGCCGGAACAGGCCGCTGCGCTCGCGCTGGCGACATTCCGTTCCCTGCTCCGCGCGCCGGAAGTAAAAATGGCGTGGGGGAGTTCATTCCTCTCGATGGTGATCATCGGGGCGATGGTCTTTCTTCGTTCTCCACCCCATTTGTCCGACACCGCGAAGCCGTTCATCGCCACCGGCGTGGTGGCGTTCTCGATCTTCATGTTTGTCCAATTTCTCGCCAACCAGTTTGGCCTGGACCGCGACGGTTTCCGCTCACTGATCCTTTCGCCGGCGGACCGGCGGCTCATCCTGCTGGGCAAAAACCTCGCGAGCCTGCCCGTGGGCGCCACCTTCGGCGCAATCCTGCTGACGTTGAGTTCCGTGTGGCTGCATCTGCCATGGCTGGTTTTCACGGCCGCCCTGTTCCAACTCGCGACGTTGCTGCTGCTGGCCGGGCTGGCCGGCAACGCGCTGTCCATTCTCGTGCCCTACCGCATCCAACCCGGTTCGATGAAGCCGACCAAGATGCCCGGCCTGGCGATGCTGGTGATGATCCTCTGTCAGATGCTTTTCCCCGTCGCCATGGCACCGGCATTCGCCCCGCCGCTGGCAGAACTGCTGTGGCGGCTGGCCGGCTGGCCGGGCGGGGTGCCGGTCAATCTCATTCTTTCAGTCCTGCTCGCGGCGCTGGCGGCAGTTGCCTACTGGCAGACGCTTGGACCGCTGGGCCGCCTGTTGCAACGCCGTGAAACAAAAATCCTGGGCGTGGTGACGGTGGAGGTGGAATAGCCGGAAAATGGGCGGACCCGGGCGGATGCCATCATTGACACGTCAAATCGCAGTTGCAAAAAGGCCGGGAACGGCAACTGAAAGTTGAAAACGCCCGAAGCCTGACGCGTAAACGATCCCGGGTTTTTGGCCGGAACGGCACCGCGTTTTTCGGAAAACCCTTTTTGCGTTTGTCAAGGGCGCCACAATAAATTTCCCGAAAAATATTTCTTGAGAAAATACCTGCTTGGGGCGATGTAATAGGCGGAAAGCGTGAGTGAAAAACCGCGCGTTGTTCTTTGGAAAACTTGATGCGATTTACCCTGCCCTGTTCGTGATTCGCAACAAATCCTTGAACCGTAGTAAAACGATCAATGGAGCCAATCTGTGACTGTGGCCGACACGCCTTCACTGGAAGTCGAAAACAGCCCGGCGGGTTCCGCATGTTGTAAAACATGTTCAAAGGATCAGTAGCACACGGCAAGGGTGGGGTTTATTTTAATGCGGAATGTCGAATGCAGAATGAAGAATTAAGGCCCGCCGGTCGGCGGGCTTTTTTGTTTTGGGCAAATCTTCTGCCAACTGCTAATTTTAATTCATGGCGCGCGACGATTTGTTTGCAACTTCAGCTGAACCAAAGCCGGATGTTTCAACAACGCCGGAATCTCCCCGCCATCAGCCGCTGGCCGCGCGAATGCGACCACGCCATCTCGACGAGTTCGCCGGACAGACGCACATCCTCGGCCCCGGCCAGTTGCTGCGCCGCGCCATCGAAGCCGACCGCATCCAATCGCTGATTTTCTTCGGGCCGCCCGGCACGGGCAAAACGTCGCTCGCCCAAATCATCGCGCGCCAGACCAAAAGCAAATTTGAGCGGCTCAGTGGCGTCGAATCCAACGTCGCCGACATGCGCCGCGTGCTCGCCGCCGCCGCGAACCGCCTCGAAAACACCGGCCAGCCCACGATTCTGTTCATTGACGAAATCCATCGGTTCAACAAGGCGCAGCAGGACGTGCTGCTGCCGGACGTCGAGAGCGGTGTCGTGCGGCTGATCGGCGCGACGACGCATAACCCGTTTTTCTTCGTCAACTCGCCACTCGTCTCGCGCTCGCAGATTTTTGAACTGCGCCCGCTGACGGAGGACGAACTTTTTTCACTGCTGCAACGCGCGCTGGCCGACAGCGAACGCGGCCTTGGCTACATGAAAATCAAGGCGGAAGAAAATGCGTTGCGCCATCTCTCCAAAATCGCCGACGGCGACGCGCGCAAGGCCTTGAACGCGCTGGAAATCGCCGCGCTCACCAGCGCGCCGCAGAAAAACGGCACCGTTCACATTGATCTGGCCGCCGCCGAACAGAGCATCCAGAAAAAGGCCGTTGTGTATGACGACGAAGACGCGCACTACGACACGATTTCCGCCTTCATCAAATCCATGCGCGGCAGCGACGCGGACGCCGCGCTTTACTGGCTGGCGAAGATGATTCACGCCGGCGAAGACCCGCGTTTTATTGCGCGGCGGATTGTGATTTGCGCGGCGGAAGACGTTGGCCTGGCGGATCCGATGGCCTTGGTTCTGGCCAACACGGCGTTGCAGGTTGCGGAATTTGTGGGCTGGCCCGAGGCGCGCATTCCGCTGGCCGAAGCGACGGTCTATATCGCCACCGCCAACAAGAGCAACAGCGCGTATATGGCGATTGATGCCGCGCTCGAAGACGTCCGCTCCGGTCGCACGCTGCCGGTGCCGGAACATTTGCGCGACACGCATTACCAAGGCGCCGAACGGCTGGGCCACGGCAAGGGTTACGAATACGCGCACGACCATCCCGGACATTTCGTCGCGCAGGATTATCTGGGCACCGACAAGCGTTATTACGAACCGACCGAACAAGGCGTGGAAAAGAAAATCAAGGAGCGGGTCGAAAAATGGCGCGCGGCGCTGGCCGAAGCCCGCAAATCGAGGAAAAAGTAACCACACTACGATGAAGATGAACCTGGATTTCTTTCATTTAATTTCACTTTGATCCCACCATTGCTAATTCCAAGAATAGGGCCATGACCGACACATTGCTTGCCCAAAAAGCCGCGCTACGAAAGCAAATCCGTGATGCGCTGCAAAAAATCTCCCCGGCGGCGCGCACCACGTTGTCCGTGCAAATTCGTGACCGGCTCAAGGAACAGGCCATTTGGAAGAACGCCGGAGCAGTCCTGTTTTTCGCGCCGCTGCCGGACGAACTGGATTTGTGGCCGTTGTTGGAGGATGCGCTGGCAGGGGGGAAAATTGCCGCCCTGCCCCGCTTCAATCCAGCCGCCAAAAGTTATATCGCCTGCCGGGTGCAAAATTTGCGGAGCGAAATTGTAACGGGAGAGTTTGGCATCCGCGAGCCAGCGGCCCGGTGCGCCGGAATTCCATTGGACCGTCTCGATTTGATCCTCGTGCCCGGCGTCGCGTTTGATTTACAGGGGCGGAGGCTGGGCCGCGGCAGGGGATTTTACGACCATTTGCTGGCTGGCGTGCGCGGTGTGAAATGCGGAATCACTTTTGACGAACAGATGGTGAACGATGTCCCGGCCGGGCCGTCGGACGTTCGCATGAATTTTATTTTGACGCCGACGCGCAGTGCGGAAATTGCGGGTTGAAGGGCGGCGTGATGATGATTAATGCTGCTGCTGGTTTCTCATCATGGGCAGGCCACCCTCCCAGTCTTGCGGCGTGTTCCACGGGCGGACCGAATTATTTTCGGGTTCGTAGGTTTCACAACCACTGACACCGACGAGCATGCCACCAAGCAAAAGGAGCAGGAACCATCTTACGGCGCGACGCTTCATGTCAGGAAGCCGGATGCGCGGGGCTGACCTCATCGCCTTCAATCACTTCACCGAGTTTCCAGCCGGGCACCACATTGGCAATGCAGCGGTTTTTTTCGACGCTGCGGACGATGACTTTGGCAACCAGCTTGCCTTCCCGGCTGACTAAAAGTTCACCGTTTTCGAGAACCCCCTGATCCTGGCCGATGTTCAGCACGACAAAATCCCATTTCGGATCAACCACCAGAATTTTGCCCCTGAGGTCGGCGCGCAATCGGATGGTTGGGTCCGGACCTTCGTATTTGGCGAGGCGGGCTTGCAACCGGGTCAGGGCGCGTTGCAATACCACTTTTTCCTCGTTAACGATTTCGACTGCCTCTTGTGATTCTTTCAGCGCACGGCTGAGTTTGCCGACTTGATCCGCAGTGATGCCGGTGGCCTGGTAAGCGGCCAGTTTTGTCTGCGAGTCGTCACGCTCCTGCGTGGTCTTGGCAAGTTTGTCGGACAATTCATCAGCGCGCTTGGTCTGCGCCGTGGCGGTGACGACCGCCTTGTCGCGCTCGGACTTCGCATCAGCCAAATCCTGTGTGGTCTGCTTGAGTGTGTCTTGTGACTTCGTCAACTCGGTCTTCGTTTTGGAGAGATCGGACAGGGCTTGTTGCTTTTTGCCGCGTTCATCGTCCCGTTGCGAAATCAGCGTGGTGATTTTATCCCTCACCAGAAGGATGTTTAACGTGCCGGCGGCCAGCGCCGCGATAATGGCCAAAATCAGACTGATGCGAATCAACATGGCTTGGTTTGCAGTTTTGCCGTCAAGTTAAACATTTGCGCCCAATGTGTCAACGCCAGTTTGTGCCTTGCCAAACCTTAATTTCGCTTCATCTTTTGCCGCATGGATGCAGAACAACTCAAGCCTTTGCACCAGTCCGGCGCCAAACAGCGGCCGCTGCGCGCGTTGCTGGTCTTGAGCCGCGTGTCGCATTTGCCCACGGTCTGGTCGAATTGCCTGGCGGGCTGGTGGCTGGGCGGCCACGGGAATTTTGCGAAACTGCCGCTGCTGTTTTTGGGCGTAAGCGCGCTTTACACGGGCGGGATGTTTTTGAATGACGCGTTTGACGCGGATTTCGACCGCCAGCGGCGCGCGGAACGGCCCATCCCCTCCGGCGCGATTTCATTGCCGGCCGTCTGGCGCTGGGGACTGGGATGGCTCGGCCTGGGCGCGCTGTGTCTGACCGCGGTGGGCAAGACGACCGGAATGCTCACCCTGGTCCTGCTGCTGTGCATCATCATTTACGACGCGACGCACAAGGTCGTCACCGCGTCGCCGTGGCTGATGGGGGTATGCCGTTTCTGGGTTTATGTCATCGCCGGATCGGCGGGCGCGGCCGGCGTCTGACGGTCGTGCTGCGTTAGCGCACGAGCGTCCAGCAGGTGGTCACGATCACAGTTACGCTGGCGGTCGGCGGCGTCCGCTGGCCGTTCTCGAACAT
>DAIRTX010000088.1:0-15763 GCA_036803685.1 Verrucomicrobiota bacterium
TTGCGAAATATCATCGTTTGGGATAAACGCAATCTTGTGAACGGTGTCGGCATCTTTGGCTGGCCGGGCAATTACATCACCCTGACCATTACGTTTGAATACATTCTGGACTTTTGGAAGCCCGCCTAAACCCACCCCGGCGACAAAGTAATCACACACGACCCGCCGTTTTGTGTTGGGCGCATTTTGCCACTGCTCCCAACGAGGGTCGGGCAAACCTGCCGGTTTGCCCAAGGCTCACCGCCCGCCAGCGCAGCAATGCTGGCGGAACCCTGGGGATACGCACGCAAGAACATCGCTCCGCTCGTTCTGTGGAAGTTTGGGCGGCGCGTCCGCTTACGTTTCACTTCAGCGCGACAAGGCAGCGCCAGCCCTGCCTCAGCGGTAGAGCAACGGTTTTGTAAACCGTGGGTCGTCAGTTCAATCCTGACAGCTGGCTCCACTTCCGAAAATTTCCCGGCCAATCAATTTTCCACCCGGACAATAAACCTGACCGTGGTCCCTTTGCCGGGCGCGCTGTCCACCTGGCATTCTCCGCCGATGCCCCCGATGCGTTTGCGCATGTTGGCCAGGCCATTGCCACCGGCAATGCGCAGCGGATCCTTGGTGGTTGCGGCCACGCCCACGCCGGCGGGATCGAAGCCAATGCCGTTATCCTCGATGGAAGTGGAGAAACCGGACTCCGCCAGGGTGAGGGAAACGTGCACTTCGGTGGCGGAAGCGTGCTTGACCACATTGTGCAGGGCCTCCTTGAAAGCCAGAAAAAGGCTGTGACGCACCTCGGCGGTGAGGGGCCACGCGGGCAATTGAATGGGCACCACCAACCGGCAGCGGATGCCCGCGACGTTCAAAAAATCCTGCGCGAACTTGCCCAGATAGTTCACCAGACTGTCCAGCGTGTCATGGTGCGGGCTGACGGCCCAGACAATCTCGTCCATGGTCCGCGTCAACTCCCGGGCCGTAAGATAAACCTTTCCCAGGCGCGTCACGATTTGTTGCGAATCCTCCCCCTCGGCGCGGTTGGACTGGCTGAGCATCATAATCCGCGCCAGGTTGGAGCCGAGATCGTCGTGAATGTCCTTGGCGATGCGCGCCCGTTCATTTTCCAGGGCGCGCTGCCGTTCCAAACGTCCCATTTTTTTGTGCAGCCGGCGGCGGGTGATGTAACGCGCCGCGCCCCCGACCACGCCGATGCCGGCCAGCACGGCCCCGCAGGCAAACCACCACGTTTGCCAGAACCAGGGCAGCACCGTAAACGCAAGCGCTGGCCCGCTTTCGTTCCAAACCCCGTCATTGTTGCAGGCAATGACCCGAAACGTATAGTCCCCCGGTTTCAGATAGCTGTAGTAAGCCACGCGCCGGTCACCGACATCCACATCCACCCAATCCGACTCCAATCCGTCGAGGCGGTACTTGAACCGCACCTTTTCCGGCGCGACGAGGCTGAGGCCGGTGTACCGAAATTCAAAGCGATGTTTTCCCGGCTGAATTTGCAGCCGGGCGGCGGGAGCGGACAGGCCCGGCCCGGGCAGCGGCACCAGTTGGTCATCCACGGTAAATTCTTCGATCAAAACCGGTGGGGGGAAGGGATTGATTTTTACGCTGGCCGGATTGACCACCGCCAGTCCCTTGATGGTGGGAAACCAGAGTTGTCCGTCCGGGGTCTGGCAACCGGCCGATTGAAAGCCACCGGAACACTCCAGCGTGCTCAATCCTTCGGCCTTCCCATAGACCAGGCAATTTATCGCCTTCAACTGGCCGTCGGCACACCGGTTCAACTCCTCCTTGGAAACCCGAAAGATGCCGCCATAGGAACTGATCCAGAAATTCCCCTGCCCGTCATCAAGGATATGGCAGATGACGTTGTTCGGCAATCCTTCGCGCGTGGAAATGGTGGTGAACCGTCCGTTCCGCAAACGGCACAAGCCGCCGCCAAAGGTCCCCACCCAGAGCGTGCCGTCTTTCTCGGCCAACAACGACCACACAAAATCATTGGCCAATCCGGCCGGCCGGCGAAACTGCGTGAGCTTGCCTTCCTTGAGCCGGCCCAAGCCGCCGCCCGCCATGCCAAACCAGATGGTGCCGGCGACATCCTCGGTGATGACCCGCACATCGGGCAACACCAGCCCGTCCTTGCGGGTGAACCAGGTGCACTGTCCATTGGAATATCGGGCCAGCCCGGATTGGGTTCCCACCCACATGACACCCTGCCGATCCTGGTACAGGGCGAAAACTATAGCCGTCGGATCTTCCAAACCCTTGGGAAACTCGAACTTTCCTTCATGGTGGACAAACAAGCCACCGCTAAAGGTTCCCACCCAGAGTTCATGCCGGTAATCTTCGAGCACCGACCAGATAAAAAAATTCAACAATCCATTCGTTTCCGTGAATGGTTTCACTTCCCCCTGCTCCAGCCGGTACAACCCCGCGCCCTCCGTCCCCACCCAAAGTCCGCCTTCGGCACTGGGCGTAACGGACAGAATGGCCCGACCCTGCCAATCATCTGGTGCCTTTATCATTTCCACTTTCCGCCGCCGTAAGACATCCAAACCGCCGCCGCCGGTTCCCACCCACAAGTTCCTTTCGCGATCTTCGCACAGGTCAAGCACCCAATCATGCGACAACCCATTTTGACGCGTGAAATGCAGGGTGGTTCCGTCGGGCGACAGCAAAAAGAGTCCCTCCCGCAAGGTTCCCACGAGCAAATCGCCGGATTTTGTTTCAAGCAATGCCGTGACTAAATCCAGGCCCCAGGGAGCCGGTCCCCGATCCACAACGGTTCCCTGGCCAATCAATTTTTTCACCCGCCCGGCGCCCATGAGCCAAAGGCCTCCATCCCGGCTCGCACTGGCCCTTTGAACATCGCTGGTGTCCGGTTGTCCACTGGGCAGCCACGGCACCAGCCGGCCTTTTCTCAGCGATCCAAGCAAACGGCCTCGTACCACCCACAGTTCTCCGTTCTTGTCTTTGGCGAGCGACGGCACGTTTTCCCCAAGGCCAACGTTCGGGGCAACCAAGTTTGCGCCCGACAAAGAGAGAAGCGCTCCTTCCCTGCTGAGCATCCAGAGGACCCCATCCACATCGGTTCCCATGGCGAAAATCGACCCTCCCGGCCAGCTATTTCCCAGATTTACCGCACTGAATTTGCCGGCCCGCAATTGCGTGAGGTCGCCGGTTTCATGGCCAATCCAAAGAGTGCCGTCCGCGTCTTTAAACAAACTTGTGATCCGGCTGTCCCCGAATTCCGGCGTGTTGCTGGTGTCAAAAATTTTGAACCGCACGCCGTCAAATCGCACCAGCCCGTTATACGTGCCCAACCACAGGTAACCCTCCCGGGTTTGCACCACGGAAGTGACCGAGTCCTGGGGCAGTCCCTGTTCCGTCTGCCACACATCAATCGAGTAGTCCGACACGGACGAATTGGTTGCCCCCAAAAGATGAAAGCCGCACAACCACACCGCGATAATCCCAACGCAGACGGGAATTTTTCTTTGCCGGTGTGCATCGGTTGAAAGTTTGAATCGCCGCGGCACAGGACTCAGGGTATGCCTGTTTATCGCGCGGAGCAACATTTAGGGATGCGTTTCCGGACCCGGCGGCCGGGGCGTGCCAGCGCTGGCGAAATCCATCGCCGCTGGACAAGGAATGCAAATAAAATTTATAATGCCGGCGAGCACGCATGGTTTGAATTTATAGTCGGGCGCGGCCCGGCAACTGCGTCGTCTAAACAGACGACAACCCTCTTTATGAAATCGGATGTAAAAGGAAAGGCAGTGAGTATTGCGGTTTCGATCGTTGAAGATGACGGACCGGCGCGGGAGATCCTTACGGACTGGATCCGGCATGCGCACGGATTCCGCTGCGTGAGCCAGTATGGAAGCGCCGAGAGCGCGCTGATGAAGTTGCAGTTGGAAAAGCCAAGCGTGGTGCTGATGGACATCAATCTGCCGGGCATGAACGGGATTGAATGTGTGCGCCAGCTCAAGCCACAGTTGCCGGACACGCAATTCGTGATGCTTACCGTTTACGAGGACACCGACCACATCTTCGATGCCCTGGCCGTAGGTGCGAGCGGTTATCTCCTGAAGCAAACGCCTCGCGCCGAGTTGCTCACGGCCCTTAAAGACGTCCATGCGGGGGGGTCGCCCATGACCAGCAACATCGCCCGCAAAGTGGTGCAATCCTTTCTCCGCTCCGTCCCCCAGGCGGACGCGTCCGCAAATCTTTCCCCGCGCGAACGGGAAGTGCTGGAATTGCTGGCGTGTGGTTATTTATACAAGGAAATCGCCGACAACCTCGGCATCAGCGTGGCAACCGTGGTCACCTACATCCGGCGCATTTACGAGAAACTTCACGTGCGCTCCCGTGCCCAGGCCGTGGCCAAGTATGGACACTTCGCGCCCCGCGATGAACGCGGGCGAAGCGCGGCTTCCAAGTAAGGAGCCTGTTCATTTCCGCCGTTTCCCTGCCGTGCTGAGCCGCCGGGCACGCCCATCAGGTTGCCGGGTTGTTGCGTCCGATCTCGTGTCCTTTCCAACCGTAGAAGGCCACATGGGCGCAGGCCGCCAGCGGAACGATGAAGGACACTTGCAACCGAAGGGGGTCGGCCACGAATCCCTGGATCGGCGGCAGGATGGCGCCGCCCAGTATCGCCATGACCAACAACGATGAGGCCTGGCTCTTGTAGCTGCCGACGCCATCGATCGCCAGCGAGAAGGTGTTCGACCAACCGACGGAGGCAAACAACCCAACGGCCGCGACGCAACACATCGCGAGCCGGCCATGCGCGCAATCGGGTCGCCGGTGGCAACCGAAATCACGAAATACAACAACGACCCGACAAAGCAGGCCCCGAAGAAGGCCAATTGCACCAGCATCGCCTGGAAATAATCCAGCGTAAAGGCCTCCTTGAACCGCGGAATCAGGATGTCATGAACACCGTCATGAAACCCCACATGAAAAACAGGACGGTTATGATCGTAAACGGACCACGACAGATCGGCCCGCCATCCGGTGAAGCAGAAGACACGGTTGGTTCGACGGATGGTCCGAACGTGGACAGGTTGTTATTTCTTCGGCGTCAACAGCGGACCGAGCACCCGGGCAAAAATATCAGCCTGGCGCATGAAACCGAGATCGGTGGGGTGTGAAGCATCCACGCTGCCTTCCCCGTCGTCGCCGAACAAATGTTCGCCCGGAATGTAGTAAAGATTTTTTACGCCGGATTTTTTCAATCGCTCGTAAGCGGTTTTCAGCTCGGCGCGGTCTTTGAGGTGATAATATTCCATGCGTCCGGCAATCAGGAACGAATCCTGCATGGTGCGGTCTTCCACGAGCACGATGGGCGTGTCCGGGTGCGCCGCGCGGAGTTTGCGGACAAACGGTTCGACCCGCTCCTTGATTTCACCGGCGACCAGGTTGGGCAGGCAATCGAGGACATAAATGGACGGATCGAGTTCGGCGAGCAGGCCGGCCATCTCGGGTTCCATTTTTCCGTTGCCGGAAAAGCCGAGGTTGATGGTCGGCCAGTTGAAACGGCGACCGAGAATCGCGCTGTGCACCATGCCGGGACGCGAGGCGGAAAGTCCCTGCAGGATGGAAGTGCCATAAAAAACAATTGGCTTGCGGGTGCCCGGGCCCCAGGATCCGGCTTTTTCAATGGTCGCGCCCGGTGGGATTCCGAGTTCGACAAATTTCGTGCCATTGTAGAGTGGCAAGTAAAGGAGGTATTCGCGTTTGCCCGGCAGGAGATTTTCCACAAGTGTCACCTCATTGGTCTGCGCCGTGGGCTGGCCCACAGCGAGCCAATGCCAGCCTTTGTCGGTTTTCACGTACAAATCGAGTCCGCTTTTGCCGATGGCCGTCATGTTGGGCAGGTAAAGCCAGGACTCGGTCAATGCCCAGCGCGCGCGGAGGGTCGTCGCGTCGGTGACGAAGCGGACGCACATGCCGGCGGAGTTGCGGCTCAACTCCCAGACGGGTTTGCGCACCAAGCCTTCGGCCCGGGCGGGCAGGCGATCATAAAAATCCCGGGTGTCATTCCAGCCGCGGCCTTCGACCCCGAACTGCCGGATGTCATACCAGGGCGGGGTGTCGTTGGTGCCGGCCGGGCCGGGTGCGGGCTGCGCGGCGGCAAACCACACGGGGAACACGGTGAAGGCGGCGGCAAGCATTGGGATCAAAAACTTGAGTTGCATGGCAATAATTGGTTGGTTGTGCGGAGCAATCTATGGAAATTGGCGGAAACCGCTTGTCCCCTATTTAAATGACTTTGCCTTTTGGGGGGCATGGGTTAATCTCTTTCATATACCAGTTCACACCACTTTGATATGAAAACGTTTTCGGGTTCCGTGCGGATTGTGTGGCACCAGTTGACGCACCAGAAAGGATTGTATCTGGCGCTCATTTGGGGAGTTGCAATGTTTGCCACCGGCTGCGGGAAGAAAGAAAGCGCCGCGCCTTCGGCCATCACGGCTGCGCCGCAGGAAACCGCCACCCAGGAGACAGCGGCGGCAACCGCACCCAGCCAGCCGGGGTATATTCCACCCTCGCCGGCGGCAATGGCGGCGGCCGACAAAGGAACCCCCGTCTTGCAGCAATTGAACCGCTCCGTGATCCAATATAGAATCCAAAATCACCGCAACCCCACCAGTGTTGAGGAAGTGGCCGCCTTCGCCGGTGTCCAGGTCCCGCCCCCGCCGCCAGGAAAGAAATACGTCTTTAACGGCAGGGGACTCATTGTTCTGGTTGACAATTCAACAAAATAAGGTATAGTTCCAATGATGACTTCCATCTCCAATTCCAAAAAATGGTTTGCCGGACGCAAGACCACGCAACCGGCTGCCCAAGGGGGATTCACCTTGATCGAACTCCTGGTGGTCATTGCCATTATTGCCATCCTGGCGGCAATTCTGCTTCCGGCGCTGGCCAAAGCCAAGTCCAAGGCTCAACGAATGTCGTGCATGAACCAAATGAAGCAACTTGACTTGGGCATTAATTTGTTCGTTGCCGACAACTCGGAAACGTTCCCGGCAGCAGGTTATGCTTCCGGAGGGGGCGTGCTTTCTTGGGACACTTGGATTTACCCCTACGTCGGCGGCAGCAGTAGTTTGTCTCTGGATCAGGCAAAAAATGGCATCTATGCGGAAGATCCGGCAGATGCTGTGGGGTTGGGCTGGGCCACCGGCCTCAAGATTATGGCCTGTCCTGCCGACACTTTTCAAAAAGTTGACTGGATGCATGTGAATAACGATCCGGGTGGCAATCTTCAGTTTTCTACCAGAAGCTATGCCATGAACAGCCCGGGTTCCGCTTGGACGGTGGATCTTCAAGTTGACCCCCAGAAGGGGAAGTATCCCCTGCCGGATTTAAACGTGTTGGGCCGCCATGGTGTCGGAATTTACTGGGTTTCGAGTGATGCGAACCCCCCCGATTGGGGGGCAAAGGGTTATCCAACTTCGGTGGTTCGCGATCCATCCGGAACCATCCTGCTGTGCGAACTGGCCAGCAGCCAGGGTGCCATGGGGAACATCTGGCCTTGTACTTGTTGCGGCCCGCAAGTCACGGATGGAGCGGCCGTGGGCAACCTCTACCAAATTGACACGTCGGCGGCCTCTTACGATGCGGCGAAATTTTCATCTGGCGGCTTCAATCAAGGCAACCAATTGTACAAGGCCCACAACAGCAGGTTTAACTACGCTTTTCATGATGGTCACGTGGAAACGCTAAAAATCGAAGACACCGTCGGCAACCCTCCGGTACCCGCAAGACTCAGACTTTCATCTCCAGCGGGAATGTGGACGGTGACGGCGGGTGATTAATTATCCTAATTCCACCAGGATTTGTCCCCATTTTAGGTGACATGACAATTTTGACGGGTGTTGTACTGTTTTAGCATAACCTTTTTTGACAAAAAAATCTCTTATGAGTGATCGTTTAATGTGCCTGCATGACAAGGGTGAGCAGGGCATTTATCAGGTTGTCAATTGTCTTTTTTTCGTCCAGATGAACGCAGGGCCGGGCAGGGCAGAAACAGGGTCGGGGAGGCCATGAATTTTACAAACCCAAACCGCAGCCAGTTCCTTATTTAAAACCAAATGGGCAACCAATCAAAACTAAACTAAAACCACTATGAAAAAAAACCTGATTAAAAAAATAACCTGCCTCGCCGCACTCGGCGCGGTTCTGGCGTGGGCAGGAGGGGTTTCTCGTGCTGCCAACGTTATCGACTACCAAGACAAACTTAACTCCGGCAGTTCAAGTCCTTGGTGGATTAATGGGTGGGGCGGCCAGGCTGCGGGCAGTATTGGGGACCTGACAGTTGGCAATCCCGCCGGCTCCTTCAACGTATATGACTACCTGCCCGGTAGTGGTCCGAGCAGCGATCAATTTGTAGTCTTGGGCTGGTATTCGGGCTCGACTTGGTCTGACCCGGCCGGTGGCTCGACAAATTTGCTTCTCTATACGAACATCGTTTTCGACGTTCTGTGGGATACGGTCAACTCCACGATTGGCATTGATGCTTTTAATACCCTTCCAGGCGATTTATGGCAGGTTTGGGCCATTGGCGCCGGTAATACGTGGATCAGTCTGGGTCAGGTCCCCATACCCGATGCAGCCAGCAATGGCTGGGTAACCGTCAACCTGCCCATCAATCCCAGCATTCCGGGGATTGGCGTCACTTGGGGTTTGGGATTCAAGAAATTTACCGGCACCGGCCACACAGGTCTCGCCACCTTCTGGATAGACAACATCGGCCTTCAGCGGTCAGGCACCCCGCCGCCTCCGCCAACTTTGTCTATAACACGTTCGGGCATCCAAGGGTTGAACATATACGATGATGGCAATGGGGGCGACCGCCAAAATATCGCCACCGTCGTGACCAACGCGGGGCCGGACTATAGTTATGCCTGGGTTGGCAATCCAACTCCGGTGACCTATTCCGTCACCATCGCGCAATTCCCGGCTGCCAGCTATAACAACTATGAAGCCCACATTTACATTGTGCCGGGCGACAATATAACGGAGACAGCGCCGGATTGGAATGAAGCCAATGCGCTGGTTCTTTACATAAACAGCCATACCAACGGCAGCGTGGTCGCCTCGTTGCGCTACAAGCTTAACAACCCCGGCAGCAACAGATACCTGCTTGGCTCAGACACCAATATTTTTGGTGGCAGCGGGTCTGCCGTCACCAACACGATTGTGGCCGGCTACGGCGGGCTTTTGGGCACCGTGACCAATGCCAGCGGCGCGGTCGGCACGTGGAGCATCACGATTAGCGGTGACATCAACATTACGCTTCATGCTCCTGATGGCAGCACCTCCACCATGGCGTTCCCTCAGTTAAGTGACGCGCAGGCTTTTGCCTATCCCGTGACGGTCTTCTGGGGCACGCAAGCAGGTCAGTACCAAGATGTTGTGCTCAGCAACGTTTCCATCACTGGCTCGACCAACTCGTTGAATGTGGATCTGACCCAGCCGCTTGACCCCACCAAGCTGGTGGTGCGCGCCGCTAACAGCAGCCTGATATTCACCACGCCAGCCAACGCCGTGTATTGGCTCCAATGGACCCTGCCGGATGTCGGTTACGTGCTGCAAAGCGCTTCGAGTCTGATGGGTCCCTGGACGTCGGTTGTAGGACCAGCGTTTACAACAACCAATTACTTGAACACGTTCGCTACTTCCGGTTCGATTACTAATGGTCGCAATTATAACCCGCCGCCCATGGGGGTGGCCTATGATTTTGGCAATGCCACCGCTAGCAACACTGCTTGGGCATCGGGCCCGACATACGATGCGGGCGCCAGCGGTGCTTCCGGCTCTCTAGAGCTCAATTGGACATGGAATTATACCGTCAATGGAGCTGGCGGTGCCGATTTCACGCTGGATCTTTTCCCTTCCGCAATGGATTGTTCAGGCGGAACATTGTCATTTGACATTAGGGTGGATTCGTCCTCGACGGCAGGCGGTTTGGGCGATTATGGTTATTTGACCGTGATCTCTCGCGATGGAAGCTACAATTCAACAGCCACAAGTTTTGGCGAGGGACTGCTAACCGCCGCAGGCGGCTCCGTGGATAACTGGGGACATGTGAGTATCGCTCTGGGAACTGGCGCTGATTCTTCAATTCGCGGGTTGACATTCCAGGACTACAACGACGCGGGCCGGGCCATCGACGGGCCTGAGACCATTTATATTGATAATCTTAAAATTACTGCATCGGGGACAGCGGCTCCGACAGTGTACACTGTTAACGGCAAGCACTCGGTGTACATCACCAGCCCCATGCTGCCGTCCGGCGGCGCGGGCTTCTTCCGGTTAGCGAAACCGTAGTCGCAGTAATTGTGAAGTTGTAAAGTTTGATGGGTTCAAGGTGCCGGCCTTGTTTGAGGCCGGCACTTTTTTTAACAGGCGTTTGGAACCCTCCCCCAACATCTTTGCAAAGTTTGACCGGAGACAATGGAGGCAGCCACCAGTCATTCTTTTGGGAAGGCAACGGTGAAAGGCCTCAAACACTTTTTCATTGGTGATTTGGCAAAACCACAGGTCTGTGGCATCTTATAACATGAGTCAGGTTTACCTTCGGATTTTGGTGCTGGATGTGCTGAAAATAGATTCGTTGTGGATGCAACAGCCAATCAATTTTTTGCAGAAGGTCTGCCATGGGTTTCATGAAGGAATGATCGTTAAACGTTCCCCAACATTTACAGTCTTATATGCGTAATCGTCTTGTTCCCGTTCTCGCGCTTTTCACAGCAATTCTCACCACTGTTTCAACGGGTTTTGCGCAGGCAAATCTGCCCGTTTATACCGACAACCTGGTCAACGGATTTCAGGATTGGGGCTGGGGAACCCGCAATCTCAGCAACAAGTCGCCCACCCACTCGGGCAGCACCAATTCCATCAGCGCCACGCCCTCCAGCAGCCCAGGCATTTCTTTACATCAAAACAATTTCAACACCTCCCCTTATGCCAGCCTCTCCTTCTGGGCCAACGGCGGAACCGGCGGCGGTCAGGTCCTCAAAGTGTACGTGACCCTCGGCTCGACGGATCAATCGGCCTATACCTGCTCCGCCCTCACCGCGAATACCTGGACCCAGTTCGTCATCCCCCTCAGCTCACTTAGCGCCGCCAACAAAACCAACCTCAATCGCATCACGATCAAGTTCGCCAGCGGCGGCACCGGCGTCTTCTACCTCGACGATATCCAGCTCAACGCCAGCCCCGCCCCGGCTCTCGTCCATTTGACCGCGGATGCCAACCAGACCATCCGGACGGCGGATGCGCGCTGGTTTGGCCTGAACACGGCCGTCTGGGACAGTTACTTCGACACGACCGCGACTTCGAACGCCCTGGCCGAACTCGGCGCGCAAAGCCTGCGTTTTCCCGGCGGTTCCCTCTCTGACGAATATCATTGGGTCACGGGCAAGTCGCTCAACAACACCTGGGCCTGGGCAACCTCGTTCGGAAACTTCATGCACATTGCCACCAACGCCGGCGTCCAGGCCTTCATCACCGTCAACTACGGCACCGGCACCAGCAACGAGGCCGCGGCCTGGGTGAAATCAGCCAACGTGACCAATCACTGCGGCTTCAAGTACTGGGAAATCGGCAACGAATGCTACGGCTTGTGGGAAACCGATTCAAACAACGTGGCGCACGATCCTTACACCTATGCCAATCGCGCCGCCGGCCACATCGCCCTCATGAAAGCGGCCGACCCCACCATCAAGGTCGGCGTCGTCGCCGTGCCCGGCGAGGACAGTTCCTCCAACAACGCGGCCCATCCGGTGGTCAACCCGCGCACCGGCGTGACCCACTACGGCTGGACGCCGGTCATGCTCGCCACACTCAAGAACTTGGGGGTTACTCCGGATTTCCTCATCCACCACGTTTACCCCCAATGGACCCCGGTCAACCCCACCACCGGCACGGACAGCGATCCGCTGGTGTTGCAAGCCAGCGTCGGTTGGGCCAGCGATGCCGCCGACCTGCGCCAGCAGTTGACCGACTATCTCGGACCCCCCGGCACCAATACCGAACTCGTCTGCACCGAGAACAACAGTGATTCCGGTGCGGTGGGCCGTCAGTTGACCAGCATCGTCAACGGGCTCTACATCGCCGACAACATGGCTCAGCTCATGAAAACCGAGCTCAACGCCTACACCTGGTGGGACCTGCGCAACGGGCAGGGCACCAACGGCAGTTTCGATTCCACTCTGTATGGCTGGCGCACGTATGGCGACGAGGGCGTCATCAACGCCAATGGCAACCCCGGCGTGGATCGTTACCCCGTCTTTTACGGATTCAAAATGATGCAATATTTCGTCCGGCCTGGCGACACGGTGCTGAACGCCACCAGCGACTATTTGCTGCTCTCGGCTTACGCCGCCCGCAAGGCCAACGGCGCTCTTGCCCTGCTGGTCATCAACAAGGACGCGACCACCAATTTCAACGCACAAATCTCCCTGTCTAATTTCGTGCCCTTGTCAACGGCCACGGTCCGCTCTTACGGTATTGCGCAAGACGATGCCGTGCGCACCAATAACCTCGCTCCCGGGGCGCAGGACATTGCGACAAATATTGTTTCGGCCGGCGCCGTTTTCACCAACTCTTTCCCGCCTTATTCCTTGACGCTGTTCACCTTTACGCCTGGTCCGGCACAACTGTCCGCACTCCTGCCGCAATCGGGACAATTCGTCCTGCAACTCCATGGCCAGCCGGGCACACCTTACATCATCCAGCGTTCACCGGATTTGTTCACCTGGACCCCGGTCTCGACAAACAGGCTGGTCGGGAATGTTTTGAATATCACCAATGCGATTTCACCCGGCATCACCCAACAATTCTGGCGCGCCGTGTGGCAGCCGTGAGGGTTGTGAAATTGGTCGGGCGTTTGTCTTCGTGAATGCCATCGCACCGGTGGCAGATCACGGGCTCCCCGCAAGTCCCTTGGGCAAATCCTCCCGATTGACGATCCAGGGATGATTCAATAATTCCGTCGTGTTGGTGTTCCGGGCCAGGCTCCATTTGCCGTTCCAGCTCATAAAGAATACCGTTCGGGGGAAATCCTTCTGCACTCCCTGAATGAACCGGAGATAATCATAGTCGCCCGGGGGATTACTGGGCCCGTACGGCCCGAATTCTGTAAACCCGAAAGGCTTTTTGATTTGCGCCATCTCGGCGTAGCCCTTGATGTGGTTGGTGTCAATGAAGTCCGTATAGGCGTCGAGCCCGGCCAGGTCCACATAGCGGTCACCGGGATAGTAGGCGGCGGTCTTGTCCCCATGGTTCGGTGCGTAAACCCAGAGCAGGTTGTCCAGGCCTTTCGTTTTTGTGAAGTAGTTGAACATCTGCTGCCACAATTTGATGAACGTCGCCGGGTCTTTGCCATCCCACCAAAACCAATCACCGTTCATCTCGTGAAACGGCCGCCACAGCACCACCACGCCGGCCTCCTTGAGTTGCTGCAAGCCCCCGGCCAGTTGATCGAGTTCGTGCATCCAACGAACATGCGTCTCGGACCGGGTATCAAGCAAGGTGTCAAGATCAACACCCTTGTCGCGCAGTCCCCCGCCATCCACATTCGTCCGGGCGGGATTGTAAAGATGCGCGCTGATGGTGACCAACCCGCCCTGCTTCCAATACTCAATGGCGGCTTGGTTCGGTGCGTCGTGGGTAATGCCACCCCGGCCGGCATAATCAACGCCGAGGATCGCCGGCCAATGACCCGTCTGATCGTGAATCTCATTCACCAAACGCAAGTCCGCTCCCTGCCCAAAATTGGAAAATTGGCCGGACATCACACATTTGTTGGTGCGCCCCTCAAGGCTTTGAACATACTTTAAAATGGCTTTTGCCCTGGCATTCGACTCCGGATTGGCGGCTGCCTGAGGGGTGCGGCATCCGGATACCAGGATCATGGCGAGCAAAAGGCAAATAGTATTCTTCATGTTATTGTCGGCGCAATTGCACCCCGCTGGCTTTCTGCTTTAAAGCATCGCCGTAACCACGGCGCGGATGCTTCTGAAGCCCGAATCATGGAAGGCTATGAAATTACTGCCAAACAAGGCAACCATACAAAAGCACTGGCGGGAACGATTCTTAAAAATCATTCGCCGAGGAAACAGACTGATACCATTTTCCGATAATAATCGGCACCTATTCCAGACGGTGGGGCCGCGCTGCCGCGCGGCCATCATGCCCGGCGGCGCCGCAGCGCCGCCCTACCCATTGCACCGATTGTCTCTGGGAATTGGTATGACGCCGTCTTTTGATTCACAAGTCACACCGGTCGCGTTCGCAGCAAAAATCTCGCCTTTGCGCCGGCAATGCCGTAGCCAACAACCCATGCAATTTCACAAAACCACCGGCTTGCTTGCGGCCTTGCTATTCTTGTCCCTGGCCCGGCTCCCTGGCCAGGATTTGGCTGACACTGTAAAAATCTACCGGCCCAGGCTTGAAACCAACCTCACGAAAAACATTATCGCGTTCTGGTATCCGAAAACGATCGACCGAACAAACGGCGGCTACCTTCTCAACCACGATATCGAGGGACGGCGGAAAGGTCCGGGAACCAAAATGATCGTTACGCAGGCGCGCATGGTCTGGTTCTACTCACACCTGGCACGCACCGGCTACGGCGGTCAGGAATACCTGGACGCGGCGGACGCCGGCTATCGTTTTCTGAAGGGAAAAATGTGGGATCAAAAGAACGGCGGTTTCTACTGGGAAGTGGACGTCACGGGCGAAAAAAAACTGCGGCTCAAGAAACATCTTTACGGCCAATCCTTCGCCCTTTACGCGCTTTCTGAGTACTACCTGGTCACGGGGAAAAAAGAGGCCCTGGACCTTGCGACCCGGCTTTTCAATTTGATGGAGGCGAAAGCGCACGACAAAATTTATGGCGGCTACCTCGAGTGGTTCAACGAAGATTGGACGCCGGCCCCGCCCGGAGAGATGACTTACATGGGTGAGCCTGATTTCAAGCTGATGAACACGCATCTGCATTTGCTGGAGGCAATGACCACCTTTTACCGGGCAAGCAAGCTGCCACTGGCACGAGAGCGATTGCTGGAATTGATCGCCATCCAGAGCAACGCCGTTGTCCGTAAAGGCCTTGGCGCCTGCACGGACAAGTATCAGCGCAACTGGGAACCGGTGCTCACCGGCAACTACGCACGGGTGTCCTATGGACACGACCTGGAAAACATCTGGCTGCTGAATGATGCTTGCGACGCCGCGGGGATTTCAAATTATCCGCTGCTTGACCTTTATCGTGCGTTGTTCGATTACGCGCTGAAATATGGCTATGACGAAGACCAGGGCGGTTTCTTCTACTACGGCGCATTCAATCAACCCGCCCAGAACCGTGAGAAAAGCTGGTGGGTCCAGTCAGAGGCCTGTGTGAGCGCGCTTTATATGTATCGCCTGACGCATGATGCCAGGTATCTCCGCGTCTTTGAAAAAACCTACGATTGGATCGGGAAACATCAGGTGGATTGGAAAAACGGCGAGTGGTTTGACACCATCATGCCCGACGGCACTCCCAGCGGCGACAAGGCGCAAATCTGGAAATCCGGTTACCACAACGGGCGGGCCATGATGGAGTGCCTCGAAATTCTTAAGGCACAAAAGTAATTGCGACCCGGCTCATGCCATTTCCCGATAATAATCAGCACCTATTCCAGACGGTAGGGCCGCGCGGCTGAGACTGTCTCAAAACTCTGTAACCCGCATGAGCTGGCTGGCGTCGAACAAG
>DAIRTX010000089.1:0-8639 GCA_036803685.1 Verrucomicrobiota bacterium
CTGTCGCTCTACAGCAACCAGTTTGTGATCAAGCTCGACGACGTGCCCATGATCGGTTCGCCGGACTCCCCGCACGTCATCGTGTACCTCTTCGACTACACCTGTCCTCATTGCCGCGCCTTGCATTCCATCCTGGTGAAGACGTGCCAGCAGTTAACCAACCAACTGGGGGTCGTTTGTTTGCCCATATCGTTATCTCCCCAGTGCAATCCGTTCATCCCGCGAATGAACGCCCATGCCACAACGAACTCCTGCGAATATGCGCGCCTGGGTTTGGCGGTCTGGCGGGCCAAACCCGAAGCCCAGCGCCAGTTTGATGACTGGATGTTTGCCTCGGTGAAACCGCCGCCGTTGGAACAAGCCAGGGAATATGCAGCGCAACTGGTGGGCGCGGACAAGCTGAAGTCTGCCCTTGCGGATCCGTGGGTCGCGCAACAAATCCTGACCGACTGCAAGATTCACCGCGCCAACTGGCTGGCCGTTGACAGCTCGGCGATGCCCCAAATAATCATGGGTGACGCCGTGAGTTCCGGCCCGCTCAACTCGGTCGAACATCTCCTGATCCTGCTCAACAGATATCTCGGCATGGACGTGGGACTTAATAGGCAGTAGATGGCCCATGCCCGGTCGGAGCGCCGTCCGTTCCTCCTCCTGGCCTGGAAAAGGAGATCCGTGAGGCCGCGATTGAAGCCACCAAGCAGTTCGTATGCGTCTGAGCGGCCGCGTCTATTTTCTCGCGCCGGATTATGAAACCAAGTTAGCTTGTATTCTTCATAAGTTGGATTAGGTCGCCGGCGTTGGACCGAAAGCGGGAAAAAGTTCAAGCCCAGGGGCGGGAAAAATCAAAGCCCAGCCTGTAGTGACCCTTTTTTGCTCGTCACACTGCGCGGGTTTCCTTAATCATGTGTTCAACCCCATGAGTCGAAGACCGAAGAAGAAAGCCAGGCCGGAAAAAGCCGCTGCCATGCCTGCGGGCACACTCGTTTTACCGACCGGTGAAATGTCGGGAGTGGCAGATTTCCGCCCGCTGGAACCCAAAAGCCGTCCGGCTGGTTTGAGTGACCGCTGGACGGTTCCCGGGGTTTGCACCTTCCTGGCGGTGGCGACTTGGTTGGTCTTTGGCCAGACCTTGCGATTTGAATTCGTCAACTTTGACGATGGTACTCAGGTATACGAGGTTCCGCAGATTGAAAATGGTTTGACCCCGAAGGGCATCCTTTGGGCGTTCACGCACCATCATTACGGTCACTGGATCCCGCTGAACACGATCTCCCACATGCTGGATAGTCAGCTTTATGGGCTGAAGGCCGGGGGACATCATCTCACCAATGTCCTGCTTCATGCCGCAACGGCAATCCTTCTGTTTCTGGTTTTGCGGCGGATGACCGGCATGCTTTGGCGCAGCGCGTTTGTGGCGGCGGTGTTCGCGGTTCATCCGCTGCGGGTGGAATCGGTGGCGTGGGTGGCGGAACGCAAGGACGTGCTGAGCGGTTTTTTCTTCCTGCTGACGCTCTGGGCATACGTGCGCTATGTGCAAAACCAGTCAAGGATCAAAGGTCGGGGATCGGGCGAAAGCACCACTGCCCGGGCCATCACTTCCCGAACCAGGGCTCTTGACTACGGTTTGACATTGCTGTTCTTTGCGTGTGGCCTGATGTCAAAATTGATGGTGGCAACGCTCCCCTTTGTGCTGTTGTTCCTTGATTATTGGCCGTTAAATCGTTTCGCGCAGCCGGCACCCGGGGAGGCTGGGGGCGGGAAAAGCCGGTGGTTGGTTCCCAAGCATCTGATTCTCGAAAAGATTCCCATGCTTGGGATCATCCTCATGGCAGGCTTGGGGATACTTTTTACCCGGCCTGAAAGCGGCATGACTGCGGGCCCACCTCCTCGTCTTTTGCAAACCGGCCGCGCCCTGTTGACGCCCCTGGCTTATTTATGGCAGATGGTTTACCCGGTGGGATTAAGCGTGTCTCCTCCTTCACCGGCCATGGTTCCGCCGGTTTGGGAAGCGACATTGGGGACAATCCTGCTGGCTGCCATTTTCGCGGCGTTTCTCCTCTGGCGGCGCACACGCCCCTATCTTTTGGTGGGCTGGTCATGGTATCTGGTCATGCTGGCACCGGTATTGGTGCTGATTGGAAAAGGCATGGAACTGCGGTGCGATCGTTACACTTATCTGCCGCAGATCGGCTTGTATCTATTGCTGACCTGGGTGGCGGCAGATCTGTGCGCTGGCTGGCGTCACCGCCGCGTGGTACTGGGTAGCTGCGCCACGATCATCCTGGTTGCTTTGATTTTCTGTGCGCGCGTGCAGACTTCTTATTGGCGGAATAGTGAATCGCTATGGACTCACACCCTCGCCTGCACGTCTGACAACGCCATTGCCCACAACAACCTCGGCGACGCTCTGCTCAAAAAGGGCAGCGTGGACGAAGCGATCACCCATTACCAAAAGGCCCTGCAAATCAAACCCGACTATGCGGCAGCCCACATCAACCTTGGTAACACCCTTCTCCAAAAGGGGAATGTGGACGAAGCGATCACCCATTACCAAAAGGCCCTGCAAATCAGCCCCGACGACGCGGCAGCCCATTACAACCTCGGCAACGCCCTTCTCCAAAAGAGGAATGTGGACGAAGCGATCACCCATTACCAAAAGGCCCTGCAAATCAGACCCGACCACGCGGCAGCCCACATCAACCTCGGCAACGCGTTGATTAAAAAGGGCAGCGTGGACGAAGCAATCACCCATTACCAACTGGCGCTGCAAATCAAACCCGACTACGCGGAAGTCCACATCAACCTCGGCAACGCTCTGCTAAAAAAGGGCAGCGTGGACGAAGCGATTGTTCATTACCAAAAGGCGCTGCAAATCAAACCCGACAGCGCGAAAGCCCAAAACAATCTGGCCTGGGTGTTGGCGACTGCTCTGCAGGCGTCGCTGCGCAACGGTCACCAGGCCGTGGAACTGGCCCAACAGGCAAATCAGATTGCCGGTGGAGAGAACCCGATCATTCTCCGCACGCTCGCCGCCGCCTATGCCGAGGCCGGGCGATTTCCCGAAGCGGTGGCAACCGCGCAGCGCGCGCTGCAACTGGCCGAGACGCAGTCCAACCCCGCCCTGGCCGATGCCCTTCGATCACAGATGAAGCTCTATCAGGCAGGTTTCCCATTCCATTTACACTGAACAAACACCGGCCAGGTGAAGCGGTTCTGCTCAAGTCGCCTGGCACATATCCATAGCCCTGACCCAGCCGCATACACTGCATGGATCACTCGATTGGGAGCGCGAGCCGAATTCTGGGCGTAAAGTGTAATACAGAATGGCGTCCTTTGCAGTTGCCGGTTTCCGGCTGTCCTGAGTCGCGCCGGGCGATCCGGGCGCGGCCTGGGGCAATTCTGCGCGCGGCGGGTGGGCGTCACGGCGCGGATCACTCGGTTGCGAGCGCAAGAAGCGTCTGGCCGGCGTCACCGCGGCGGCGGCCGGCGATTTTCGCCGCATAGTCATCGGCTGAACTTCCCGCCCTGTTTGCGGGCGCGGCCAAACGTTTCGAGGGTTTTGAGAATTTCCGCAAGGTCCGCTGGCTTGGCGCGGGCGAATTGCTTGGCAATATCGGCGGGCGCGTTCATCGGTTACTCGAATTTTAATTCCGGCAACGACTTCACAATCTTCACCGTCTCTACACTCACGGTGATGACTTGGCCGATGAGACGGATGATATATTGCAGTTCGGCAGCACCAATGCCATCTCCGCCTTGAAAGCCGCCGCCGACAGCGCGGAGAACATTGAAGACAAGATCGCCTGTCTGGAGGCCGCCAATTTTCTTTCACTGCCCAGCATGGAGATCACGCCGACAACCCTGGAGCAAGCAGCCAAACTGCGAGCCGAGATGGAGGCCCGCCGGCAGGCGCAAAGTCAACCGGACGCTTCCGGCCAGAATCCACAAGCCACGCCCGGGCAAAACCCGCCGGCGGCACCCAATAATAATTGAAGCGGTCAAATTCCCCTTTTGATTCATAAAGCCTTCACTGCCGACACCAGCGACTTCACAAACGCGCCCACGCGTTTCACCAGTTCCGGCGATTTGCCGTGTTTGGCAATTTGATTCACCACCGCGCTGCCCACGACAACGGCGTCCGACGACGACGCGACAAGTTTCGCCTGCTCGGGATTCGAGACACCAAAGCCGACGGCCACCGGCAATGATGTGTGCGCGCGGATTTTACCGACTTGTTGCGCAAGATTCGTCGCAACCTGCGCCTGCATCCCGGTAACGCCTTCGCGCGAAATGTAATAAATAAACCCGGTGCCGCGTTTCACGATAAACTCAATCCTGTCTTCCGGCGTTGTCGGCGCGACGAGATAAATGTGGCACAAACCGGCCTGGCGCATCAGCGATTCGTAATTGTCCGATTCCTCGGGCGGCAAATCCAGCACCAGCATACCGTCCACGCCCGCCTTCGCCGCGTCTTTGATGAACCGTTCCAAACCGACTTTGTGAATCAGGTTGAAATAAATGTAGAGGACAATCGGGATTTGCGAGTGCTTGCGCACAGCCACCACGGTTTCAAGAACTTTTGGCGGAGTTGTCCCGGATTCGAGACCGCGTTGCGCGGCGAGTTGATTTACCAAACCGTCGGCGAGCGGATCGCTGAACGGCACGCCAAGTTCCAGCACGTCCACGCCCGCCTGGTCAAACGCGAGCGCGAGCCGGCGCGTGGCCTCCAAATTCGGATCGCCCGCGCCGATATAGACGATGAAACCCTTTTTGCCTTCGCGCTTCAGGCGCGCAAAACGTTCCACGATGCGATTCATGTGGCGGAGAGTTTACCCCGGAGGGACGAGTTACACGAGTCCCTGTTTTTCTTGGCCTTTGGACATTCCAAGTGAAATAAATTTGGGGACTCGCATAGCTCGTCCCTCCGAATTATTTTGGCGATTTTGGGATTCGTGTAACTTGTCCCTCCGAAACGAAGTTTATGCCGGTTCATGCCATTGGAGAACATTCAGTTCGCCTTGATATGGCCAGTCTTCCCAACGCGCCACCAAACCGGCCTTGACGGGGTTTTCAACGATATAGAGCCATTTCTGGTGATAACTCTCACCGCTGCGAAGTTGCCGGTCAAAAAAATCTTTTTGCCAAATGGGCTTGTCGCCAGCGCGCGGCCAGCGGCGCGTTGCCTCAGCACGCCAGAATTCCATCCAACGTTTGAGAGGCGTCACCGGAACACGCACCGGGGCACAGAAAAAGTGGACATGATCCGGCATAACAACATGGCGCCCCACCAGCCAGTGATCCGCTTTGCGCCATGCTTCAAGCAGGAGTCGGTAAATGTCTGCGTTGGCAAGCAACTGGCGGCGGTCAACGACATTGCAACTGACATATTGAATGACCGTTTGATTTGGAAATTCCATTGTCGGCAAGTGCGGTAATCGCTTTCTACCAGGATATTGCAATGGTCCGTTCATTTTCTTCGGAAGGACGAGTTACACGAGTCCCTCAATTGTCTCATCTCAACATCCAAAGCCAAGTTTAATTAGGGACTCGTGTAACTCGTCCCTCCGATAGATTTGACCGCAAGGCGCTTTTTCCGCATTATTGCGGCATGGCAAGCACCTTCGGGCAACTGTTCCGCATCACGACGTGGGGCGAATCCCACGGCGGTGGCGTGGGTGTGGTTGTGGACGGCTGCCCGCCGCGCCTCCGGCTCAGCGAAGCCGACATTCAGCCCGATTTGGACCGTCGCCGGCCCGGACAATCCAAAATTGTTTCGCCGCGTCAGGAATCCGACACGGTGCAAATTCTTTCCGGCACGTTTGGCGGCAAAACGCTTGGCACGCCGATTTGTCTGTGGGTCAAAAACGAAGATGCCCGGCCCGAAGCCTATGCCGAAATGAAGACGAAGTTCCGCCCGTCGCACGCGGATTTCACTTATTTTGCCAAATACGGCATTCACAACTGGCAGGGCGGCGGCCGCGCCAGCGCGCGCGAAACGGTTGGCCGTGTGGCTGCCGGTGCGATTGCGAAGAAAATTTTACGCGAACGATTCGGCGTCGAGACTCTGGCCTACGTCAAACAAGTCCAGCGGCTCGTCGCCGACGTAAACCCGGACGAAGTCAAACTCAAGGACGTCGAGTCGAACATCGTCCGTTGCCCCGACCAGACGGCGGCGGAAAAAATGATCCGGCTCATCGAAAAAATGCGGCGCGCGGGCGACACCGTCGGCGGCATCGTCGAAGGCATTGCGCGCGGCGTTCCCGCCGGCTGGGGCGAACCGGTGTTCGACAAACTCGAAGCGGACCTGGCAAAGGCGATGCTGAGCCTGCCCGCGTCCAAGGCATTTGAAATCGGCTCCGGCTTCAGTGGCATCACGCTCACGGGACGCGGTCACAACGACCCGTTTCGCGCGAAGCATGGAAAGGTTTTCACGACGACGAATTTTTCCGGTGGAATTCAGGGCGGTATTTCCAACGGGCAGACGATTTTCTTTCGCGTCGCGTTCAAACCCGTGGCCACCGTCATGCACGAGCAGGACACGGTGGATGTGCAATTTCACAACACGACACTGAAAGGCCGCGGCCGCCATGATCCGTGCGTGTTGCCGCGCGCGGTGCCGATGGTGGAAGCGATGACCGCGCTGGTGCTCGTGGATCACGCGCTCCGGCACAAGGTACAATGCGGTTGACCCCGAAGGCCTTCGGAGTTGATTTTTACCACGGCAGAAGCGATTTTATTCAACCAAACGAACAATATGGCAGAGAAAAGTATCAACGAAGTTTCGCGCGAAGCGCGCTTGCTGTTCGTCAAGGCCAACGAAGCCGTGCAACGGGAAAATCTGGATTACGCCATCACGCTGTTCAACCAGGTGCTGGAAAAAGAGCCGGGGTTTTTTGAATGCCGCAAGGCGCTGCGCGCGGCGCAGTTCAAAAAATGCGGCAGCGGCGGCGGATTCTTCAAGAAAATGTGGAGTGGCGCCGGCTCCTCGCCGCAGGTCGCCAAGGCCAAAATGGCATTGAACAAAAATCCCGCCGAGGCCATGGCCATCGCCGAGCAGATTTTGAACGGCGACCCGAACAGCTCCGCCGCGCACCGAATCATCGTGGAAGCGGCGAACACATTGGAATTGCCGCACACAGCGGTTTTGTCCTATGAAACGCTGTCGAATAATTCGCCGAAGGACAGGGATTTGGCGATTACATTTGCCCACGCGCTGGCCGCGGCGGGTGACGTCAGCGAGGGAGAACACAACCGCGGGGAACAAATCCTGATGGACCTTTTGCGCGAGACGCCCAACGACGGCGAGTTGAATCAGGCGCTCAAAGATTTGTCCGCGCGCAAGACGCTGGACCAGGGCGGCTACGCCGCGCTCGAAAGCGGCCAGGGTTCCTACCGCGACATTTTGAAAGACAAGCAGCAGGCCGTTTCGCTGGAACAGGAAAAGCGCGTCGTGAAGACTGAAGATGTGGCCGAACGGCTCATCGGCGAATACGAGGCGCGGCTGCAGACCGAGCCGAATAATCTCAAGCTGGTGCGCCAGCTCGCGGAACTTTACGCGCAGAAAAAACAGTTTGAACGCTCACTCGCGCTTTACGACCGCGTCAAAAATTCGGAGATGGGCAACGATCCGTCACTCGAACGCTCCATTGCCGACACCATTGTGCGCCGGTTCGACCATCAATTGGAGCAACTCGATCCTGCCGCGCCGGATTACACCGAACAGTCGGCGAAGCTCCAGGCGGAGAAGCTGAATTTCCAGGTCACCGAATGCCAGAAGCGCGTGGAAAAATACCCGACGGACCTGGCGATTCGGTTTGAGATGGGGCAGTTTTATTTTCAAACGGGCAAAATCACCGAGGCGATTCAGGAATTTCAAAAGGCGAAGAACAATCCGCACAAGGGTCTCGCCGCGATGAACTACCTCGCCCAGTGCTACGCAAAGCGCAAGATGTTCGACATCGCCGCGCGCACGCTTCAAAGCGCCATCAAGGAAAAGCCCGTTTTTGACGAAGAGAAAAAGGAACTTGTCTACAATCTCGGCTGCGTGCTCGAAAGCATGGGCAAAAAAGAAGAAGCCATCGAGCAACTCAAACTCATCTACGAAATGGACATCGGCTACAAGGACGTCGCGGCCAAAGTGGATGCCTTCTATGCCGGGCAGTAAGGGATTTTCTCGACGCAGTCAACGACGTCCGGAAAAGCCGGAGGGCTTCCTGTTCGACTAAAGGCGTTTTTCGTCCGCGTCAATCACATCCACAAAACATTTGATGTCGTCGCGGTTTCCCGCGCCACACTGTTCCTTTCGCATTTTAAGCCGCGCCACAGCTTGCACGTCGTTGGCCAGAGGCCGGCTTAACAAATCTTTTGCGTGCGCGGCTTTTTCGGCGGGAGATTTTTTCACGCTGTTGCGAACCCAGTCGCAGACTTCGCCGTCGGTGATGGATTTTTTCACCACGTCAATCATTTGTTCATGCGTGACGCCGGCATATTTGAGCCACATGCCGTCAAAGCCTTTGCCCAGATTCTCCTGATAATCGGCGTGCAGTTTGCCAGCGAGGTGCAGGCGGATTTTGTCAATGTAACGCGGCAGGTAACTCCAGCCGTCCATCGTTTCGCGCGGGCTGCGCGGGTAAATGATG
>DAIRTX010000089.1:8739-15741 GCA_036803685.1 Verrucomicrobiota bacterium
GGCAGCGCCGGTTACGCAGCGGCGCGGACAGCGGCGGGCGCAGGTTTGAAAACGGCCGTCATTGAAGGCGGGGAAGAAGTGGGCGGGTTGTGCATCCTGCGCGGGTGCATGCCCACGAAGGCGCTGCTTTACACCGCCGAAGTCATGCACCTCGCCGGCCACGCCGGGCCATGGGGCATCCGCGCCGAAAACGTAAGCTTCGATTTCGCGAAGGTGATGGCGCGCAAGGACGCGCTCGTCAAGGATTTTGCGGATTATCGCCGGCAACAACTCGCCGGTGGCAAATTCAAATTCATCCGCGCCAATGTCCGGTTTCTTGATCCACACACGGTTAAACTTGGCCGGGCCGATCCCGCTTTGCGGGACCAGGACGCGCGGCAGCGTGTCCCTGCCAAAATCTCCGCCGCGCATTTCATCATCACCACCGGCTCCGTCGTCGCGCCACCGCCCCTGCCCCAACTTCGTGAAACCGGCTATATCACCAGCGATGACGCGCTCACGCTCACCCGACTGCCGGAATCACTCATCGTCCTCGGTGGCGGGGCGATTGCGTGCGAGTTTGCGCAATTTTTCGCGCGGTTTGGCGTCAAGGTCACGCTCATCCAGCGCAGCAAACACATCTTGCGTGAATTCGATACCGAAGCGGCGGTGGAAATCGAAAAGGTTTTCCGGCGCGAAGGCCTTGAGATTTTTACGAACACAAAACTCACTGATGCGAAACGTGATGGTGGATTGAAAACCGTTTCATTTCAGCATGAAGGCAAAACTGTTTCGGTCTCCGCCGGGGAAATTTTGTTCGCGCTGGGCCGCGTGCCGAACACGGCGCTGCTCGATCTCGACAAAGCCGGGGTCATCACCGGGCGTGGCCGCATTGTCGCAAACGAGTTGATGCAAACGAGCGCACCGCACATTTACACGGCCGGCGATTGCACTGGACCGCATGAAATTGTTCACCTGGCCGTGCAGCAAGGCGAGATTGCGGCACACAACATCGCGCAGCCAGGTCGTCCACGAAAAATGGATTATCGGTTGTTGATTTCGGTTGTTTTCACCGAACCACAAGTGGCCTTCGTGGGATTGACGGAAAAGGAAGCGCAGGCGCGCGGCATTTCGTATCTGACCGCGAGTTATCCGTTCAATGACCACGGCAAATCGCTCATCATGGAAGCGAAGGACGGCTTCGTGAAACTGCTGGCTGATTCGAAGTCAGGCGAAATCCTCGGCGGCGCGTGCGTCGGTCCCATGGGCGGCGAACTCATTCACGAAATCGTCATGGTCATGGCCAAACGAATGACCGTTCACGAACTGGCCGCAACACCCCATTACCATCCGACCCTCGCAGAAATCTGGACCTATCCGGCGGAAGAACTGGCCGCGCAGATTTCTGACGTGCCGGCCACCTGGCGCGGCGCGCCAGAATGAGTTGGGAAACATTCTTAATTACCTTCAAGTTGATTGCCCAGCCAGAACCGGCGCCGGCGCGGGAGCGGCGTTGGTTGGGACGGGAAGAGGCGGTTGCTGGTCCTTGGGAGAAGCATCAAGGGTATTCCGAATCAGTTGGGTCATTTGGTTCGGTTGATAGGGTTTCGCCAGAAAGATGTTGTCGTCTTGAGTAAAATCTTTTCCCGTCAGCGCGGAACTATAACCGCTGGCGTAGATCACTTTGAGTCCGGGCTTTCGCCTTTTCAATTCCGCGGCCAAGTCAGTGCCCGTCATGCCCCCGGGCATGATCATGTCGGTCAGGAGCAAATCAACCTGGCCGTTGCTCTCGTCCCAAACCCGCAAAGCCTCGACACCCGAGGAAGCGATCAAAACACGGTATTGATATTGCTGGAGAATCTCCCGCGCCAGTTCCAACAGTCCAATTTCATCCTCAACGAGCAGAATGGTTTCTTTGCCTCCCCGGACATTCTCGGATTTAACGGATGAATCGGCGGGTGCATCGCCGGCTTTCCCGGCCACCGGAAGAAAAACTTTGAAAGTGGTGCCGACGCCCACTTCGCTTTGGACTTCGATCCAGCCGTGATGTTGTTTAACGACGCCATAAACGGTGGCCAGTCCCAGCCCCGTCCCTTTGCCGACTTCCTTGGTCGTGAAAAACGGTTCAAAAATCCGCTGCAACACCTTGCGCTCCATGCCGCAACCGGTATCCGTCACGGTCAGGCAGACGAACCAACCCACATGGGCTTCGGGGTGCTGTCGCAAGTAGGCGGCGTCAATTTCAGCGGCGGAAGTCGCAATGGTGAGTTTGCCGCCCTTGGGCATGGCGTCACGCGAGTTGACCGCCAGATTCATCACGATCTGCTCCACCATACCGGTGTCCGCCTGGATGCACGGCAAGTCAGGCTGACAGTGGGTTCCCAGCGTGATGTCCTCACCGATCAGCCGCGGAAGCATCCCTTTCAAATTGTGAAGCACCGCATTCAAATCGAGAATCTTCGATCGAAAAATCTGCTTGCGACTGAACGTGAGCAATTGCCGGATGAAACTGGCCGCGCGCTCCGCTGCCGCGGAAATTTGCTTTATTGATCTTGTCGAGCTGGCACCCGGCGGAACGGCGTTGAGCAACAACCCCGCGTGTCCCTGAATGACGGTCAGAATATTGTTGATGTCATGCGCCACCCCGGCGGCCAACTGGCCCACTGACTCCATTTTCTGTGATTGCCGCAGTTGCGCTTCCAGCATCAGCCGCTCGGTAATGTCTTCAACCGTGATTACCATTCCGTTAATCTCGCCGGCGGCATCGAAAAACGGCGTGGCATTGGTCGAGAGCAACGTGCGGCGGCTGTCGGAACGGTCAATTGCATGATGGAAGTCTTGCACCGGCTGGCCGGATTCGAGGACTTTTTTTAATGGCAGCGCCTGCCCCGGAAGCGGATAGCCCTCCGGATCAGTCATCCGCCAGTCCAGAACGCTGCAAGTTCCACCGGTGATGGCGTCCTTGGACAGGCCGAGAACTTCTTCTGCCCGGTGGTTGGCAAAGGTAATTTTTCCAGCCTGGTTGGCGACGACGATGCCCACGGGGCTGGTTTCCATGATGCGGCTGATGAGATCCCGGTCGCGGCGGAGGTTTTCTTCGGCGTGCTTGCCTTTGATGGCATAGCGGATGGCGCGGTCGAGAATGTCGGCGTTGAGCTGGCCTTTGACCAGGTAATCTGCAGCCCCGGCCTTCATGGCCTGCATGTCAACCTCCTGGTCGCCCTGGCCCGTCAGCAAAATCATTGGCGCCCGGGCATTGAACTGTTGTGATTCGCACAACAGTTCCAGTCCGGTCCGTTCGCCGAGGCGATAGTCCAGCAGATAGATATCGTGCTCCCGGCGCTGGATGGCGTCCAACGCGCCATTATAATTGTTGACCCAGTCGAGATGATAGCGGCCCGCGATTCGTAAAATCAGATCGCGCGTGATGATATAATCATCCTCATCATCATCCACCAATAGGACTTTGACCGGGGCATCGGACATAAATCGTTCAACTCTCGCCCGGTGGAAGTTCGACCACTTCAAACCAATATCGGCCGAGGATCTTGACCAATTCCACCAGCGATTTGAACGTCACGGGTTTGGTTACGTAGGAATTTACGCCCAGATCGTAGGTGCGCAAAATGTCCTCCTCCGCCTTGGAGGTGGTAAGGACGACGATGGGAATCCGGCGCAGTTCCGGATCCGCCTTGATTTCCTTGAGCGCCTCGCGCCCGTCTTTGCGCGGCATGTTCAGATCCAGCAAAATCAGCCCGGGCAATGGCGCATCCTTCTGATCGACGTAACGGCCTTGCCGGCGCAAATATTCCATCAATTCTTCGCCGTCTTCCACGCAATGGAGCACATTGACCAGACGGTTCTCCACAAACGCGTCTTGTGTCAGTTTACGGTCGTCCGGATCATCGTCCGCCAGCAGAATTGTAATCATTTTCCCTTCGGTTTTCATGGTTGGTTTTCCTTGTTCGTGGTGGTTTCCGTATTTTCGTCTTGTGCTTCTTTGGGATGAACCACAGGCAACGTCAAGATAAAAGTGGCGCCCTGCCCTGGTTTGCTTTTTGCGGTGATGTCGCCGCCGTGATATAATACAATCTTGCGAACAATGGCCAGCCCCATGCCTGTGCCTTCGTATTCATTGCGAGTGTGCAACCGCTGGAAGACATTGAATATCCGATCCAGATATTTTTCGTCAAAGCCTATGCAATTGTCACTGACCGTCAACCGGCAAAGTTTCTTTTCGGGCGCGCCGGGGTCGGGAATGATCTGCGCTTCGACTTTCACCACGGGCGGTTCTTCCGGGCGGCGGAATTTGAGCGCGTTGCCAATCAGGTTTTGCAACAACTGGCGCATTTGCAACGCCTCCGCGTCAATGACCGGAAGCGTCCCCAATTCGACGCGTCCTTTGACCAGTTCGATCCGTCCCTCCAAATCATTCACCACTTCGCTGGCGATTTCGGCCAGATTAACCGGCGCGAAAGGATGTGCCTTGGTTGTGACGCGTGAAAAAGTCAGCAGATCGTTGATCAAAGTCTGCATCCGCACTGCCGCCTTCTGCATCCGTTCCAGATAATCAAGCGCTTCCGGCCCCAAGGCTGCACTGTTCTTTTCCTTGAGCCGTTCGCCGAAGACCACGATTTTTCGCAAGGGCTCCTGCAAGTCGTGCGAAGCCACATAGGCAAAATCTTGCAACTCGCGATTGCTTCGTTCCAGTTGCGCGGCGAATTGGCGCAATTTTTCCTTGCTGGACCGCAAGGCGCTCTCGCTTTTTTTCAAGTCGGTGATGTCGGTGTTAATGCCGAAGAGATGCCAACGGTTTTCTCCCAGCTTATGGATGGTGATGAATTCCTGCATCCAGTGCTCGATCCCGTGTTTGTCGGTGCAACGAAACACGTTGCGATAAAACGGCTTGTCATAGAGGAATGCGTCTCGAGTAACCTCGTGCATCTGATTGAAGTCATCCGGGTGGCGGCTTTCACTCCAGACTTGTTGGTATTGCTTGTCCGGTGGCACCTCGAGCGGAAACACCTCCTGTGCCGCCTCCAAATTCAGGACGGGGAAATCCCAGCGGAATATCGTAAGTTCATTCATTACCCGCTCCCGCCATCCTTCGGGAGCTTCCGCTTCTCCGCAGTTCAGGATGCAACGCGTGCTTCGCAGGACTTCCCGCAGCCGCTCGTCACTTTGCCGCAGGGCCTCCTGCGCCAGTTTCATCTCATGGATGTCACGGGTGACTCCGACCGTGCCCACAACCACGTTCCGGTCGTCGCGCCAGAGCACTTTGGTGGCGACAGACCAGCGCTTGATTCCCGAGGGGTCGCCACAGGTGCATTTGTATTGTTCCTGATTGATTACGGGTTTGCCCGTTTCAATAATTTTCTGCTCATCGGTGTAAAACTGCGCTGCTAATTCGGGAGGGAAAAAATCAAAGTCGCTTTTACCAAACATATCCTGTGGAAGCCCGCCGAATGACTTTGCGTGCGCCAGGTTGTTCAGCACGAAATGTCCCTGCTTGTCCTTTGCGTAGATGTAATCCGGCAAATTATCAATCACCACCCGCAGCAAATCCCGCTCTTGCTGCAGTTTTGCGTTTTCCTGCGCAAGCCGCGCGTTCTCTTGCACCAGCTTTGCGTTGAGTCCCGCGCTTCCCGAGCTTTCCAAGCCATCCGCCGCCGGCTGCCCGTTCGGCAAAGGCGGGGCAACTTCGGCTAATGGCGTTTCATTGTAATGAATGGTTGTATTCATGGATAAAACGTTAGCCCGATGAAAAGCAGTTTAAGTACCCTTGCCCTCCGATAACGCCAGTTATTAGTTTAATTGCTATCCGGTTTGCAAGTTCAATCATTTGTCCCCAAATGGGACAACGTGCGCACGGAAACTATACATCTCTCAAGCCGGTCGGCATGGAATTGATTGAGGCGACGCCGCATTATCATCCAACACTCGCGGAAATTTGGACTTATTCGGCGGAAAAATTGGCTGCACGGATTTTCCGGCCAATGATCACTTGGCACAGCGACGAACATGGTTCTGGTCGTCATCATATCACCGCATGAGTGGCAAGTGGAGCGGGAAAGTTGACAGAAAAATCAATCCGCTGTTGATTCCAAAAGCTTTTGAAACACTTCTTCCGGGGCGAAGCCGTGGAGTTTGACCACCTTGTGCCGCGATTTGTGGCCGCGCACCAATTCGACACGACCACGGGCGCAATCCAACTGCCTGGCCAGCAATTCAACCAAGGCTTCGTTCGCGGCGGCGTCCACGGGCGGCGCGGTCACTTTGATTCGCAGTTCGGCGCCCAGCGGCCCGCCGATTTCGTTGGCGGAAGCGCGCGGTTGCAATTTCACTGATAACAACACGCCGTCCGGCTGCGCGCGGAGAAAATTCGGAGTCGCCATAAACGCCGCCATTTTAGGCAACGGCAAACTATTTGTCGTCTGGATTTATGAACCGGAAGGTGAACGCCGCGAGCGCACCCGCGGCAAGGTTGGCGGCGAGATAAATCCACAGGTTCGACACTTTGGCGAGGTGCATGACGGTGATGCCGACGGCAACGGCGGGATTGAAGGCGCCGCCGGAAATGCCGCCGAGCGCAAACGCCATTGTCGTTACCGTGAAACCAATGGCGAGGCCATAATATGAATTGCCAGACGTGGCTTTGGCCGTGGCCACGTTCAGCACGACGTAAGCGAGCGCGAAGGTTCCGACCAATTCCGCAACCAGCGCGGGAAAAACGGTTATTCCCTTTGGCGTCACCGTTGGATCGCCTTTGAGATAAAGCACAAGCATCGCCGCCACGCCACCGCCCAATACTTGTGAAACCAAGTAGCCCGGCACGTCCGCCTTGGAACAACGCCCGCGCAACCAGACGGCTACTGTAACCGCCGGGTTGTAGTGGCCGCCCGACACGTGGCCGCCGGCATAGACCATGATCATCAGCGCCGAGCCGATGGCCAGCGGGGCCAGGTCGCCGGCGGCACCAGGCTCAATGACCGTCATGCCAACGGTGAGCACCAGAAAGAATGT
>DAIRTX010000090.1:0-15692 GCA_036803685.1 Verrucomicrobiota bacterium
GCCTTCGAGTTGTTCCAGAACCATTTCGTAGCCGAAAGGCTCGTGGACGCTGCGCTGGCTGAAGTCGTTGAGTCCGGTTCGCGTGCCGCTTCCGGGTCGGACCCGGCGAAAGTCTTCGCTGGAAAAGGGACCGACGTGACGACGCTCGTTGCTTCGGTCCGACTGTTGTACGAAAACATGGACGCCTCCTTGCGTTTCAAACCAGCTGACCCGGAAAAATCCGGCGGACCGGCCGATCCGGTATCAGCTTGAAGGCGAGAACAAGCGGCTCACTAAACTGAAGGTGTAAACCGGCTCCAGCGCGGTGGTGTGTGAGCGGCTTTTCAACCGTCGCTCCGCGACCGAAACATCACCGTCTTTTGCCTGTATCCCCTGAAAAAATAATTTCCGTTGTCGCTTTGCGACTATTATTTTTTCGATTTCTTGCCGGCCTGCTTTTCGAGTTCCGCGACGCGCTTGAGCAGTTCCGGCAGGCGCTGGACGGCAATCATCTGGCGTTTGACTTGTTTGTCCGGTTGCGCCGGCGTGCCAAGCCATTTTTCGCCGTCCGGAATGTCGGTCATCACGCCCGATTGTGCCGAGACGGTGACCCGATCGCCGATTTTCAAATGTCCGGCAAAACCGGCTTGTCCGGCGAGGATGACGTACTTGCCAAACTTGCAACTGCCGGCGATGCCGACTTGCGAGATAACCAAAGAACCTTCGCCGATTTCGACGTTGTGCGCGATTTGGACGAGGTTGTCAATTTTCGTGCCTTTGCCGATAACCGTCGCGCCGAGCGCGCCGCGATCAATCGTCACGTTGGCGCCGATTTCCACGTCGTCGCCGATGACGACATTTCCGATCTGCGGCACTTTGCGGTGAATATCGCCGTCCTGCACGTAACCGAAGCCGTCCGAACCAATCACCGTGCCGGCGTGAATGCGGACGCGCTGGCCGATTTCCGTGCGCGGATAAATCGTGACGTTCGGAAACAGGTTCACCTCCTTGCCGAGCCTGGAGTCGTCACCGACGAAGTTGCCGCCTTGCAAGACCGACCCTGCGCCGATTTCCACGCGTTCGCCTACGACACAATGCGGCCCGATGTGCGCGCTGGTGTCAACCTTCGCGCTCGCCGCGATGACCGTCGTGGGATGAATTCCGGCGGCGTAGGTTCGTTCGGGAAAGAACAGCGCCATGGCCTTGGCGAACGCGATGCGGGCGTTGGGCACGCGGATCACAATTTTCCGGGCGGATTTAAAGCGGTCGTCGGCGATGATGGCGGTCGCCGCGCTTTGTTCGGCGCGGACGAAATAGTCCTCATTTTCGGCAAACGTGAGGTCGCCCGGCTTGGCGTGGTCGGCGGGAGCAAAGCCCTTGAGCGTTGCTGCGGCATCTCCAACTACTTCACCTTCAAGGTGTTTTGCAATTTCAGCAGTGGTAAAGGTCATGTTTGGCATTTTGTGCGGGTTGCCGTTGACTTGGTCAACGCGGCTCACTATAAAGGCAGGCGTATCCAGTTCAACCCCAAGTTTGCATGGCAAAGACTTTGCGCGTCGGACTAATTGGCTACCGCTTCATGGGCAAGGCGCACTCCAATGCGTGGCGGCAGGCACCCCGTTTCTTCAACCTCAAGGCCAACGTTGAGCTGCACACGATTTGCGGACGCCATGCCGCCGGAGTGCAGGCGGCGCGCGTGCAACTCGGCTGGCAAAAAGCCGCGACCGACTGGCGTGAAGTCGTCGAGTCACCGCTGATTGACATCGTGGACATCGTCACGCCGACGAATTTTCACGCGGAAATGGCGATTGCCGCGGTGAAAAACGGCAAGCACGTTTTGTGCGAAAAACCGCTCGCGCTGAACGTCAAACAGGCCGAGGCGATGTTCGCCGCCGCGCACAAGGCGAAGGTCGTCCACATGGTCTGCCACAATTACCGGCGCATTCCGGCCATCGCGCTGGCGAAGCGGATGATTGGCGAAGGCGCGCTGGGCCGGATTTTTCATTTTCACGCGCGTTACGCGCAGGACCGGCTGGCCGACCCGGAATTTCCGCTGGACTGGCGTTTGCAAAAGGAGACCAGCGGCTGCGGCGTCCACAGCGATATCAATTCGCACGTCATTGATTTGGGGCGTTACCTCGTCGGCGAATTCGAGCAGGTCTGCGGCTTGCTGAACACGTTCATACCGGAACGGCCGCTGGCGGATGCGCTGGCCAAAGGCGCGCGCAAAATGGGCAAGGTGACCGTACCGGACTCGGCGATGTTCATCGGTCGGATGGCAAATGGCGTGCTGGCGAACGTGGAAGCCACGCGCTACGCGCTCGGCCGCAAGAACCACATCGCCATTGAAATCAACGGGAGCAAAGGCTCGATCTATTTTGATTTTGAGGACATGAACCGGCTGAAATTTTACAATGGCGACGATCCGAAAGACCGGCGGGGTTTCCGCGACATTCTCGTGACCGAGCGCGACGGCGTGCAGCCATATGTCGGCCATTGGTGGCCGCCGGGACACGGCATCGGCTACGAACACACGTTCATTCATGTGGTCGCCGATTTTGTAAACGCCTGCGTCGAAGGGAAACCGGTGCAGCCGACATTCGAGGACGGTTTAAAAAACCAGCGCGTGCTGGCGGCGGTCGAGGAATCCTCCCAAAAAGGCCGGTGGGTGAAGTTGTAAAATCCCACCGGTCGTTTCGCCGCAAACGGCGGTGCGGGTTCAAATCGTTAAAGATGTGAAAGGGAAGAAATGATAGCAATTGTCACAGACTCCACCCTTTTTCCACATGGAACTATACCCATCGTTATTGTAATCTTTGCCCTCTTTATCCTTTGGTTGTTTTGGAAGGGCCGGAAGAAATAGAAATTCAAATTAGGACACCGCCGTTCTTCGCTCCTTCTTGCCTCAAGCCCAGGATTTCAGTTATGCTATGCCTTTGATTGATTGAATTATGCCGCTGACCTCGCTTGAAAAAATCATTCCGATGCTCCAGGTGGCCATCGGTCCGGTCATCCTCATTTCCGGTATCGGCCTGCTGCTGCTCACGATGACCAACCGGCTGGGGCGCGCGATTGATCGGGTGCGGCAACTGACGCGCGAATTGCCGGAACGCACCGGACGCGAGCGCGAACACATACTGGCGCAGGTGACCATACTCTACCGTCGCGCACGGATGATTCGTTTGAGCATCACCCTCGCCGCGCTCAGCGCGCTGCTGGCGTCGGCGCTCATCATCACGCTGTTTCTGACCGCGCTGCTCCAATGGGAAGCCGGACTGCCTGCCAGCCTCATTTTCATCGCCTGCATGGGTTCGTTGTTCGCGTCGCTGGTCGCGTTCATCTGCGACATCAACCTGTCGTTGCACGCGCTCAAGCTGGAATTGGAAAGCATCAAACCCGACCTCGACTGAAAGTCAATGTTGGGGACCACGCCCGCCCCGGGCGTTACTGGACGCGCCTCGCGTCCAGTTGTCTGCCACAGTTGTGTTTCTTGTGCGGGCGGATTTTTTGATGCGTTCGATGTTTTCCGCGAGGGCGCGGAAAACTGCGTCCGAGGCGGGCGCGCTCCCTTTTTTAATTCGGTTTTCGGGTTCAAAACCCGCCGGGTCGGACCAACCTTCGCTCGGAAGCTTCGGCGTGGCAGGAACCGGCGCTCCGTCGGCAAGATGGTGCGCGAGACAGCGCCGGATGCGACCACCTGCCGGGGGTTCTTCAATTTGACTTGCCCGCACGCCGCTGGGCGCGTATTAGAATGGCCGTCGAATCGTTGGGCCCACGTGGCGGAATTGGCAGACGCGCTAGATTCAGGTTCTAGTGGGTAACACCGTACAGGTTCAAGTCCTGTCGTGGGCACCAGCCCCGAAAGCTTTCGGGGCTGCCGCGCCGTAGCGAAGCGAAGGCGGGCCATACGACAGTAACACTTCAAGCTTTGACCCGGCAAGCCAGCCTTCTGCCGAAGTTTCGCTTCGAGCTACGGTTGGCGGGCCAGCCTTCGTTTGCTGTACACCGCGAGCTACGGTTGGCAGGCCACCATCTTCCAGATCGTTAAACCGTTAAATCGTTGAACCGTTGCATCGTTGAATCGCGTAAAACGAAGTTGGGGAGCACGCCCGCCCCGGGCGTCGCTGGACGCGCCTCGCGTCCAGCCGTTTGGTGCAGGTCCGTTTTTTATGCGTGCGAATCTTTTCGGCGCGTTCGATGTTTTCCGCGAGGGCGCGTCCCGCAATGCGGGATGCGCCCGAGGCGGGCGCGCTCCCATTTCAATTATGGTTTTCGGGTTGAATCGCGTAAACCGGTGCAACGGTTCAACGATTAACTTTCACCAGTTCACCGGCACGGTCATCTTTTTCCCGAAGCGATTGTGATAATGCACCAGCCGCCGTTGCTGGCCGTATTCGTGGACCAATTTTGTGATTTTCACGTCGTAGCAGCAGTATTCGGCGATTTCCGCCAGCTTGCCTTCCTTGAACCAGTGGATGGCCTGCAGACCTTCGGCGGTTTTTTCCACGCCGAACGTCGCCGTCGCAATCGAATCCAGCGACAACCGGTGTTGCAGTTTGTTCTGCAAATCCACCATCAGGTCGAGCGTCGGCAACTGGCTCAAATCAAAGGTCGTGTAACCGTGCAACACTTCGTAATCGAACCGCAAAATGTTGAAACCGACGATGAGATCGGCGCGCTGCAAATCCTTGAGGAGGTCGTCCACCTGTTTCTCGCCGTAAATTTTGTAATCGCCGCGCCCGGGGCTGAACGTCACGCCGATGCTCATGCCCATGCGATTGATGTTGCCCCAGCCGCCCACTTCATCGGCGGACTTTTGCGTTTCGAGATCGAAATAAACAATGTTCTTCACTGCGTTTGCCAGCTATCAAAACCGCACTTGCCCCCGGAAACAAACTTAAACTTCAGGCGGACCGTAGCAGTGGACGTGAGTCCGCTCCAATTTGAAGAAGTTTGAGCCGGCTCACGCCGGCTGTTACTCCGGTTTGGGGTTGAACAATTCGCCCTGCCGTTCCACATTCCCCGCATGTCACTGACCCCTTCCACCATGCTGCCGCTCGGCACGACAGCGCCCGATTTTCGGTTGCCGGACACCAACGGGAAAACCGTCTCGCTCGCGGATTTCAAGGACAAGCCCGCGTTGCTCGTCATTTTCATGTGCAACCATTGTCCTTACGTGAAGCATATCCGCGCCGGACTCGCGCAACTGGCGCACGATTACCTGCCGCGCGGCGCGGCCATCGTCGGCATCAACTCCAACGACGTGGCGAATTATCCCGACGACAGCCCGGCAAAAATGGCCGCCGAAGTCAAAGCCGCCGGTTATTTGTTCCCGTATCTTTACGATGAATCGCAGGCCGCCGCCAAAGCCTATCACGCCGCCTGCACGCCCGACATCTTCCTTTTCGACCGGGGACGACGATTGGTTTATCGTGGCCAGTTCGATGCCAGCCGGCCCGGAAACGGAATTCCCGTCACCGGAAAAGATTTGCGCGCGGCGCTCGACGCCGTGCTCGCCGGGAAAACCACTTCAGAATTTCAAGCGCCCAGCATCGGCTGCAACATCAAATGGAAGGCCGGAAACGAACCGGGACATTCTTGAAGGCAGCAGGCCGAATGGAGAATGCAGAAATCAGTTCCCGCGTGCGCGTGACCAAATCTTTTTCTTCATTCTGCATTCTTCCTTCTTCATTTCCCGGGCAATTTTTCCTCGACCATTTCACACAGAACATGGAACAGGAGTTTATGCCCCTCCTGAATTCGCGCGGTGTTGTCACCCGATACGGTTAAATCCAGGGTTGCCGCGCCTTTCGTGTAACCGCCGTCGCGTCCGAGGAAACAGATGCTTTCGATTCCCTTGCGTTTGGCTTCTTCCAGCGCGCGCAAAACGTTTTTTGATTTGCCGCTGGTTGTGAATGCGATGAGCACGTCGCCTTTTTCGCCCAGACCCCAGACCTGCCGCGCGAAAATCTCATCGGCTTGGTAATCGTTGCAGATGGCAGTCATGAGTTCGCCGTTGGCGGTGAGCGAAATGGCCGGATACGGCCGCCGGTCGTCCTGGTAGCGGCAGAGAAATTCCGTGACCAGGTGCGTGGCGTCGGACGCGCTGCCGCCATTGCCGCACACGAGCAGCTTGTGGCCGGCGGTCAGGCAGGCCAGAATCATTTTCGCCGCGCGATTCAGCGGCTCTTCCAGACCCGCCAATCCGCGAAGCGTCGCGACGGAATCTTCAATCGCACGTAGTAATTGTGACATGCGGGGAGATTAATCGTTGGTCATTGAAAGAAAAGGTGAAATGCGGTATCGCTTGGACGTGACCAGCCGCCGGCAGAATAAAAATTCAGCGTTCACTCTGGTTGAACTTCTGACGGTCATCGCCATCATCGGAATTCTCGCCGCGCTTTTGCTGGCGGTAGTTTCTCAAGCCGAAGGAAGAGCATTGCGTATTCAATGCGTCAACAACGTGCGGCAACTTGGGTTTGCTTTGCAGGGTTATTTGACAGATAACCACACTTATCCGTTGTTTGTAAATCGACATACGGATGCGGTTATGTGGGAGTCAGCGCTACAGAAATACGAAGTTTCACCGAATGACACGGCTGTTTTTTCAAAATGGATCGAACAAGGCGTTTGGAAATGTCCAAGCGCAAATAAACCAGCCAACTTCCCGGAAAACGTGTTATACATCACCTATGGTTACAATCGGTATGGCATGAGCGCACAAACCGATACGAATTCACTTGGCCTTGGTGGGCATTATATTGAAAGTGCTTCCAATCTCTCGTCTGCCCCACCGGTGAGTGAATCGGATGTTGCCAGCCCTAGCGAGATGATGGCGATTGGAGATGGTTTCAGGGGAGGCGATGGCGTCGTTGGGGAGGGCTTTATGTTATGGAGGACTCATGGCGTGACCGATTATCTCGGCAGCACCAAAAGATCGTATGCCCGTCATCAAGGCCGCGCCAACGTGGTTTTTTGCGACGGCCATGTCGAATCGCCAACGCTGAAATTTCTTTTTGAAGACACCAGCGACGCCGCCTTGGTCCGCTGGAATCGCGACCATCTGCCGCACCGCGAAAAATTGTCGCCGTGACTATTGCTTGGTGGGGCGAGCGTCCTCGCGAGCCGAAATCTGTGGCATTTGTTCCCGAGTTGGCTCGCCAGTAGTCTCGCCCCACCATTGTTCCGCTCTTGAGATTTTTGCCCCACCGGTTATTTTCTCCTCATGCCGATTTACGAGTTTCATTGCGAAAAGTGCGAGCGCGACAGCGAAAGCCTCGTTCGCTCCAGCGATTGGAAGGGAACGGAGTGCCCGCACTGCGGTTCAAAGAAATTGTCCAAGAAATTTTCCGTGTTCGCCTCCGCCGGCTCCGGCGGCAATGACGCGCCGTCATGTGACAGCGGCGGCGGTGGATGTTGTGGCGGCCGTTGCCACGGGCATTGAGTTCCGGTAGGGCTGCGTTGCCGCGCAGCCCAAACTTCGGCGGCGCAGCAACGCCGCCCTACCGTTGGTCACAAACTTCCCTCGCGCTTACACGCGTCAGATCTTCAACCGCCCAATCGGGCTGGTGCCGTTTTAATTCATCCAGCTTCGCGCCGCCGGTGGCCACGGCCAGCACTTTCGCGCCGATGAATTTTCCACAGCGAATGTCAAATGGCGTGTCGCCGACCACAACGATTTCTTCGAGCCGCAAATTTTTCCCCAGCACGCGCCGGCCGCGTTCGAGTGTGGCGGCGGCGATGTGATTGCGGTCTTCGTGGTCATCGGCGAACCCGCCGGTTTTAAAAAAATCCCAAAGTCCGTAGTGGCGCAGTTTGATTTCCGCGCCGAGGCGGATGTTGCCGGTGAGGAGACCGAGCGTCGGCGGATGGGGCAGCGTGCGCAAATCGTTTAAGAATCCCGACACGCCCCGGCAGATTTTGCCGTTGCTTTGCGCGATGATCTGGTCGAGCCAGAAAATGTAACGCTCGAAAAACCGCTGAAAATTTTCCGGCGTCGCCGGGATGTTGTGAAAGCCGAAAAATTCGCGGACGAGATTCACATCAGTGCGCCCGGCGAACCTGATTTTATCAATGCCGTCGCGCGCGTTGAACTCCGTGGCGAAGGTTTTGGCGAAGGCCTGCGAACCGGCCCGGCCCGTGTGAACGAGCGTGCCGTCAACATCAAACAAAACCAGCCGCACCATGCGCAAACGTTGTCAGAATCCGGAATTTTCCGCGAGAATTTTAAGAACAATTGGTGGAATAAGTTGGGCCACCCCGAAGTTGAGTTCTGCGCGCAGCCTTTGCGCGGGTGTCTCTTGCCGCCGCTGCCGGAGCGCCGAACTCCGATTCGGCACGAGGTTTATTGTTCACGGAACACGCCGGGTCGGACCAGCCTTCGCCCGGAAGCTTCGGCGCGGCAGGGACCGGCGCTCCAAAGAGGCATTGCCTCTTCACACCAGGTCACAAGCTTTCGGATTGCGCGTTTCGCCGTGGGCGCGATAATGCCTGCCCGATTTCATGAACGAGTGGAACATTCAGTCCCGCGCCCACGCGTGCGCAGCGTGCGGCCAGCCGTTTGCCGACCGGCAGATCTATCACACGTTGTTGTTCGATGAGCCGCCGGAGTTGCGGCGTTCGGACATCTGCGAGACATGCTCGCAAAAGCAAAGCGCCGGGGACACGCGCAGCCGGGCCGGGTTCATCTCGCATTGGCAGGGAATTTACGAGGCGCCGACTCCGCCCGCCGATCCGATTCACAAGGACACCGCCGAAACGCTGCTGCGGAAATTGATTGAGCAAAACGACCCGCGTTACGCGCCCGCCGGTTACATCCTCGCCGTCATGCTCGAACGCAAGCGTGTGCTGAAGGTGAAGGAACAGGTCGTCAGCGACGGCAAGCGCGTGTTCATTTACGAACAGCCGGGGACCGGCGACGTGTTCACGATTGCCGATCCGAACCTGCGGCTGGACCAGCTCGAGGCCGTCCAACGCGACGTGGCCGCGTTGCTCGAACACGGCTTGAATCCCCCTGCACCCACGGCTCGGGCTGAAACTGTGGTCGCACCGGAAAATCAGCCGACTGCATGAAGTTGAAAACATCGAACATCCAACATTCAACATCGAACGTCGAACGACTCGGCGTCCGGAAACTTCGGCGTTCAGCGTTCGATGTTCGATGTTCGATGTTCCCCGAATAATTCATGTCGGAATTCTCCGAATTTCAAGCCCGCCTCGGCCATACGTTCCGCGACGAGGGCCTGCTGCGGCTGGCGCTCACGCATCCGTCCGTCGCCCATGAGCAAGGCGAAACTGCGCCTTGCGGGGACGAAGCGCAGCGAAGGCCCGCGCACAATCAGCGGCTGGAATTTCTCGGTGACGCCGTGTTGCAACTCGTCCTTACGCAGCAGCTCTACGAGAAATTTCCCGCGTTCGATGAGGGTCCGTTGACAAAAGCGCGCGCGAAACTCGTCAACCGCCGCACGCTGGCCGAACAAGCCCGCGCCCTCGGCCTCGGCGCGCATTTGATTTTGAGCCGGGGTGAGGAAATGCACGGCGGACGCGAACGCGCGTCCGCGCTGGCGGACACGTTTGAGGCGTTGCTCGGCGCGATTTTTTTGGACAGCGGATTTGAAGCGGCGCGCGAATTTATTTTGCGCGAATTTGGCGCGGCCTTCGGCAGGCTGGACACGCTGCCGATCATCGAGAATCCGAAGGGCGAGTTGCAGGAGTTGTTGCAGGCGCGCTCGCCCGAAGCGCCGGAATATCACGTTATCTCCACCACCGGGCCGGATCACGACCGCCTGTTTGAATGCACGGTGCAGCACGAAGGGGTCGAGCTGGCGCGCGGGAGCGGCAAAAGCAAAAAGGCCGCCGAGAGCGATGCGGCTCTGGCGGCATTGAACAAACTGCGCGCGGAATTGGAAATCAAGCCCGGCTCTTGAGCAGGTCGCGGATTTCGGTGAGAAGTTGTTCCGTCGGGGTTGGCGGCGCGGGTGCGGCTTCCGCCTTTTTGATGAGCGCGTTCATGCCTTTCACCAACAGAAATACGCAGAAGGCGACGATGGTGAATTCGATGATGGTGTTCAGAAAAGTCCCGTAGCGCAGCATGACGGCGTCCTTGCCATCAGGGGTCGTGGCTTCGCGCAGGGTGAAGACCAGATTTTTGAAATCCACCTTGCCCAACGCCAGTCCGATGGGCGGCATGAGGACGTCGTTCACCATTGAGGTAATAATCTTTCCGAACGCCACGCCGATGATGACACCGATGGCGAGGTCCACGACATTGCCGCGCATGACGAACGCCTTGAATTCCTGGATTATTTTCATGGTTGGTTTCCTTTCGTGACTTAATTTGTTCCCGTCGCCCCAAAAGTCAACCGGCGTTCAATACCGCGGCACGTTGGAATCAATTTCGTCCGACCAGGCGGTAATGCCACCCTTGACGCTCTTCAAGTATTTGAAGCCCTGCTCGCGCAGGAAGCCCAGCGCCTTGAGCGAACGCACGCCGGCCTTGCAGTGGAGGTAATAATGCTGGTTCGGGTCGAGTTCGGTGAACCGCTGCTGGATCTGGCTCAACGGCAGCAGCGGCACGCCTTTCACATGGGCGATTTCGTATTCGTCGGGTTCGCGCACGTCAATGACCTTGATGCCGAGCTTCGGATCATCGAGCGCCTGCTTCATGTCCTGCACCGTGACTTCGTCCGGATTGGCCTGCGGCGCGGCCGGTTCGGGCGCGATGCCGCAGAACATCTCGTAATCGCCCAATTCCTTGATGGTTGGATGTTCGCCGCAAACGGGGCATTGCGGGTCGCGGCGCAATTTCAGTTCGCGGAACTTCATGTCGAGCGCGTTGAACAGCAGCAATCGCCCGACGAGGGTGTTGCCCTTGCCGAGGGCGAGCTTCAAAATCTCCGTCGCCTGGATGCAGCCGACAATGCCGGGCAACACGCCGAGCACGCCGCCTTCTGAGCAGCTTGGCACCATGCCGGGTGGCGGCGGTTCGGGATAAAGACAGCGGTAGCACGGCCCGCCGAGATGCGGTGCGAACACGCTGGCCTGGCCCTCGAAACGGAAAATCGAGCCATAAACGTTCGGCTTCTTGAGCAAGACGCAGGCGTCGTTCGTGAGATAGCGCGTCGGGAAATTGTCCGTGCCATCCACGACGATGTCGTAGGGCCGGATGAGGTCGAGGGCGTTTTCGGACGTGATGCGGGTGTTGTAGATGACGACCTCGCAATTCGGATTGATGCCCGCGATGGTTTCCTTGGCCGACTGTGCCTTGGGACGGCCGACGTCGGCGTCCGTGTGCAGAATCTGGCGCTGGAGGTTGGAATAATCCACGGTGTCGAAATCCACTATAGCTAATTTTCCTATCCCGGCGGCGGCGAGGTACATGGCGATGGGCGAACCGAGGCCACCGGCGCCGATGCACAGCACGCTGGCGGCCTTGATTTTCTTTTGGCCGGCCAGACCGACTTCGGGCAGAATCAGGTGCCGTGAGTAACGGCGGATTTCGTCATTGTTCAGTTCCATAAATCGAGCAAATAAGGATATTGCAAAAGGTGAGAAAATGAAAGTTTTTAGAATTATACTATTGGGTTTTGGTATGTTGGTTGTTTTTGTCGTTGGCGGGGTCATGTTCCTGAACCGCCATACCGTAATAACAAATGATCAAGTCATGGCGCGGCTTGAAAAGGCCGGTGGCGTAGATGAAGTCAATAAGGAAGCGGAAGTCATATTTAGCGTGTTTGGAACAAATGATGTCTTTATTTTACAAGATTATGGAATTCCTCACCTAAATGATTATCCCGAAATGAAAAGTCATCCTGAAATCAAAAGCTTTCCGGCAATCTTCGCACTTGGAGATGTAGTCATGGTGCAAGGTGGATCTTTTAATACCGCGCCAGAAATTCATGTCCGATACGGAAAACACAATCAGGCAAAAACAATCGACATTTTCCCGCCAAGCTTTGATGTAAATAAGGCAACAAACTTCTCAAACATTTCAGTCTTTCTGAGCGACCCCAGTTATCTTCGAGTTACAAACAATATCTTTGCATGGAAAGGAAAACATTGAAAACGCCAAGCGCGCAAACCGCCGCTGCGGCCGACGCTCGCCATCGTGCTCGGCAGCGGATTTCATCACGCGCTGACGGAACTGCGCGTGAAGAAAAGCCCGTTGCGATGCGGCATGGGCTGGATTAAAGTTGCGCCATGAGCACGGTTCAAGAAATCGAAACGGCCATCCAAAAACTGAAGCCGCAGGAAATCCGTGAAGTCGCCGACTGGCTTCAGGAATTGCGCGAGGAGCTTTGGGACAAGCAGATTGACGCCGATGCCAAGGCTGGACGGCTGGACAAACTCGCTGAAAAGGCTCTCGAGGATTATCGTGCCGGTCGAACAAAGCCGCTGGATGAAATCCTCGACCGGCGCTGAATTTCCAACCTCATGCGGCAAGCACCGTAGGTGCGATATCTTTGTAGCATCCGCATCATACAAATTCCAAGCTCCGTAGGAGCGGCATAAATGTTCCTGACTATTTCGCTCCTGCCGGAGCTTGGTTGTTTTTGAAATCTGGTTCTACAAAGATGTCGCGCCTACGACGCTTTTTTGGAAAACTCAATCCTCGTAAAAATGAAACCGAAAGCCACTCCTCAAATCGCCGCCGCGCGGCTCAAAAAAATTTCACCGCTGCGCCCGACGCTGGCCATCGTGTTGGGCAGCGGATTTCACCATGTCCTCAGCGAACTACGCGTGGACAAAAAAGTTTCCTACGCAAAAATTCCCGGTTTTCCCAAACCGACCGTGAGCGGCCACGCGGGCGAATTGTATTTCGGCCACCTCGGCAAAACGCCGGTGATGGTTTTGAGCGGACGGGCGCACTTTTACGAAGGCCATCCGATGGAACGCGTCACGTTCGCCGTACGCGCGCTGGCGGCGTTCGGCATCTGTGATTTGCTGCTCACGAACGCGGCAGGCGGAATCAACCCCGACTTTCGTCGGGGCGATTTCATGGTGTTGACCGACCACATCAATTTGATGGGAGCCAATCCGCTTCGTGGTGGCGACGCCTCGTCGCCGGAAGCTTTTGCGACGGGGGCGTCGCAGTCACTGCCAAGATTTGTGGACATGACGCAGGTTTATGATGCGAAGTTGGGCGCGCTGTTGTTCCGCGCCGGAAAAAGTTGCAACTTAAGGCTGCAACGCGGCGTCTATCTGGCAGTGAGCGGGCCGAGCTACGAAACGCCGGCGGAAATCCGCGCGTTTGCACGGCTGGGCGCAGATGCAGTGGGCATGAGCACGGTGCCGGAGGCGATGGTGGCGCGGCAATGCGGATTGAACGTCGCGGCGGTTTCATGCATCACAAATGCGGCGGCGGGCATCGGCAAAAGAAAATTATCGCACGCGGAAGTGTTGGAAACCGCCGGGCGAGTGAAGACTTTGGCAGCTAAACTGCTGAAACATTTCGTCGGGTTATATGGGCAAAATTGATAAACAGCAGTTGGTGCGGGCGGCGGCAAGGGCGCGGGAACGGGCGGTGGCGCCCTATTCCAAATTCAAGGTCGGTGCGGCATTGCTCGCACAAAATGGTGAAATCATTTCCGGTGCGAATGTGGAAAGCGCGAGTTACGGTTTGACGTGTTGCGCCGAGCGCGTGGCACTGTTCAACGCGCTGACGAGCGGAAAGAAAAATTTTGTCGCGGTGGCGGTTGTGGCACGCGCGCCCGGCGGTCCGATGCCGTGCGGCGCGTGCCGGCAGTTGCTGGCGGAATACGCCCCGGGCGCAAGGGTGTTGGTCGCGGACAGCCGCGCGCCGGGCAAAATCAGGGAATTCACGGTGCGGGAACTTCTGCCATCGGCGTTTGGCATTCCTTGAAATTTCTCAAAAGAACGGTAGGCTACGATGCTCTGGTTGATTTGAATGAAATCTGAAGTTGTATTCGGTTTGGAGGGCGCGGCATGGCCGGCGTTGCTGTTGAACGCGGGCGGCGTGGTGTTGCGCTCGAACACGGCGGCAACGAACACGTTTGACGCCGCATTGGCCTGCGAATCCCCGCAGTTGTCGGCAATTTGGTCGCCGGAAAACGGCAGAACGCCGGAGGAATTTTTTGCTCGTTGGGAGCAATCACCGACCGTGACGGCGGATTTGAAATTTCGCGTTGCGAACGGCGCAACGATAAAATTCACAACGGCGATCTGCGCTTTCAATTCGGAGGGCCGCAAGTGGTTCGTTTTGCAATTATTGCCCGCGGTTGTGCCGGGGTCGGCAACCGCCCCGGAAGTTTCAGCCATGGCGCACGCCCCGGGCGAAACCAAAACTGCGCCGGACGCGGGCGGTATGATGCTCAAGCAAAAACTGGAGTGCGCGTTGCAACTGGCGCGGTCGGTGTCGCTGGATTTCAACAACGCGCTGACGAGCATTCTCGGCCACACATCGTTGCTGTTGAGCAAGGCCGAGGCAGGGCATCCGTGGCGGCATTCGCTGATGGAGGTGGAAAAATCGGCGTCGCGCGCGGCGGAGATCGCCAACGAACTCACCGTGTTCAGCCGTCAGGAAAAGGAAGCGCAACGCGCGCCGCCGGGGAATTTGAACTTGGTGGTGAGCCGCTGCGTGGATTTTTTCCGCGGCGAGCACGGTGCAAAAATCGCATGGAAGATGCAATTGGAGCGGGGATTGTTCTCGGCGCGATTTGACGAGGCAAAAGTGCAGCAGGCATTGACGAAAATTTTGGAAAACGCGGTGGAAGCCATCGCCGGCGGGAGTGGTCAAATCTTTGCGCAAACGCGCAATGTGGATCTGGCCGAGCCGACGCAGGATTGCAACGTGCATCTGGCCGCCGGGGCTTACGTGTGCATTGAGATTGGCGACAGTGGTCCGGGCATTGAGGCGGACATATTGCCGCGAATTTTCGAGCCGTTTTTCACGACGAAAAACGCCAGTCATCGTGGATTGGGGCTCGCCCTGGTTTATGGCATCGTGACGAATCACGGCGGTGGCGTGGCGGTGTCCAGCAAGCCGGGCGCGGGCACGTCGGTGCGTGTTTATATGCAGGCGGAAAAGCAATTCATCCCTGAAAGCTCCGGCACGGATGAAAATTTGCACGGCACGGAAACCATTCTCGTTGTGGACGACGAAAGTCTGCTGCTGACCATGGCCGAAATGATTTTGTCCGAATACGGTTATTGCGTGCTGACGGCGAACAGCGGCCAGAAGGCGCTGGCGATACTCTCACGCGACAACGTGCAAGTTGACCTAATCATCACGGATTTGGTCATGCCGACAATGGGGGGGCGCGAATTCATCGAGCGCGCCCGGCAACTCGTGCCCGCCACGCGGATTATGAGCACCAGCGGCTACGTGATGCCGGCGGACAAGCAAACCGGCACACCGTATCTGCAGAAACCGTTCACGAGCTACGAATTGCTGGCGAAAGTGAAACAAGTGCTGACGCAAACACCTGCTGTTGACTAAGGCGGGGGGTTTTGTTTAACTTTGCTTATTATGCAAATTGAAAGCCTAAAAGTATTCTGTGATTTGGCTGAAACAGAAAGCTTCACCAAAGCCGCTCAAATCAACGGCGTCACGCAATCAGCCGTGAGCCAGCAAATCAGTTCGCTGGAACGCATGTTCAAGTCGCTGCTCATCGAGCGCAGCAAGAAAAAATTCCGCCTCACGCGCGAAGGCCAGATGCTTTACGATTTCAGCAAACAAATCATCCAGACCTACG